>DATEEZ010000175.1:0-4156 GCA_035280905.1 Nitrosospira sp. | reverse complement strand
GTTCGATTCCCGCTCCGGCACCAATGATCAAAGACTTAAAGAAATAATCGACTAAGGGGGGCTTTAAGTTTTAATTCTGTGGGGCACAAAGGGGCATTTGGCCAAAATATTTGCATTTGGGAACTGGAAAATCTGAAAACTGAAATGAGGGAGATCAGTCTTGGGCTTGGTCTCAAGAAGAGTGGTGTGGGCAGTTATCTCTATAGAGAGGAAAGGGTAATCGCCCTCATTACCCCAATCGCCACACTACCATTGACCTAATTGCTGAATGTGACCGCTTGGTAGTTGCAAGTTGTGGAAGTGAACAGGTCCAGCACGTACCCCATTTCACACAAATCAAAGAAAAACTTTCTCCCGCGGCCTTCGGCCTTGCCCTAATCATTTAGGGAAGCTTCTCAAAAGGCCTTGAACCTTCCATTCTTTGCGCTCGCTATCGGAAAATAGCCCATTAAAAGCAGGAAGCCGATGGCAACCAGGTTATCTGCACCTGATCTTTGCATGTCGGTAGTGTTGATTAATTTTGGCCTCTCCGGATAACTTTTCTCAGCTCCAGAACGATAAACGGAATACTTCCCACCGCAGCCCAGATCACGCATTGAGTAAGTGTCATGGCATTGATGCCAAACAAGGTCTGCAACCCCGGTATATGATGTATACCGTATTGAAGTAAGAAACCGAGCGCCACAACCAGAAATAGTCGTAAATTTGAAAACAATCCGAGTTGCCAGATAGTGAGTGTGGCACTGCGTGCACCGAAAGCACGTAGCAATTCAGCAAACACCAAGGTGGTGAAAGCCGCATCACGCGCCTGCTCCAAGCGGGCGTTGATATAAAACTCATAGGCAAATGCGCCGATCGAGACGCTGGCGGTAAGAAAACCAGTGAACAATGTCAAGCTGAGAAAATCCCTGTCCATCAATTCCGCTTGGGGCCGGCGCGGCGGCCGCTCCAGCACGTCGGGAGCCATGGGATCGGCTGCCAGTGCCAGGGCTGGGAGACCGTCGGTTACAAGGTTAATCCACAGCAGATGCAGTGGCAGCAGCGGTAGCGGCCAGCCTATGAGCGCTGCACATAACATAACGCCCAGTTCGCCCGAGTTGCCGGCTAGCAGGTAGGCCAGCGTTTTGGAGATGTTGTCATAAATCGCTCGTCCCTCCTCTACTGCTGAAGCGATGGAGGCAAAGTTGTCATCGGTAATGATGATATCTGCTGTTTCCTTAGTCACCTCGGTGCCGGTCAAGCCCATGGCAATGCCGATCGAGGCTTCCTTGAGCGCCGGGGCGTCATTGACCCCGTCGCCGGTCATGGCCACCACTGCGCCTGTTGCCTTCCACGCCCGCACGATGCGCAGCTTGTGCTCGGCCGTGACGCGAGCGTATACAGCGATGCTCTCGACCTGCGCCAAAAGTTCCTCATCGCCCATGACTTCCAGTTGAGCCCCTGACATCACTGTATTAGCCGTATCGAGGAGGCTTAATTCCCTGGCAATGGCGGCGGCAGTGTCGGGATGATCGCCAGTGATCATCACGGTTTTTATCCCGGCTTGCTTGCACTTGGCAACTGCCGCGCGTGCCTCTGGGCGCGGCGGGTCCTGCAGTCCGAACAATCCGAGCAGAGTCAGGTCTTGTTCGATTGCCTCCGCGTTGGCTGTGCCACTGCCTCCAAAAGTATCGACCCTCCTTTCCGCAACAGCTATTACCCGTAAGGCATCATGAGCAAGGAAAGAGGCAGTGTGGGCCATACCGGCGCGGTCTTGGGGATTCATGGGCCTGGTGGCATCGCGAGTGGCTATCTGAGTGCAACGTTCCAGCACAACTTCCGGGGCTCCTTTAACGAGGATATGGATCTCTTTGCCCCCCCGCCGCATTACTGTCATGCGCTTGCGCTCGGAGTCGAATGGGATAGTAGCGACTCTCGGCATCTCGGCTTCGATAGCGATACGGAAGATACCCCGTTTAGCGGCAGCCACTAGTAAGGCTCCCTCGGTGGGATCCCCGATGATATCGGGACTCCCGCCCTTGCTGACTAGTTCTGCATCATTACAGGCGGCAGCCGCCCACAGCAGAGCAAACAGCAACGGATCGTTGCGCTGCTCCTCTCCTTCGGAAAAAAAAGTCCCTGTAGTTTCATACCCCTCGCCGCTTACAATGAATAAACGCTCTGGTGTGACAAGCTTTCGGGCGGTCATGGCCCCGACGGTCAAAGTACCCGTTTTGTCGGTACAAATAACCTCAGCACAGCCTAGCGTTTCTACTGCAGGCAAGCGTCGCACCAGAGCGTTGCGCCGCACCATGCGCTGCACTCCCAGTGCCAGCGCCACGGTAACCACAGCAGGCAAGCCCTCCGGAATCGCGGCTACCGCCAGGCTAACGGCACTCAAAAACAGTTCGAAGGGGTTCTGGGGGCGCAACAGGCCCAAGCCGAATATCAGTACCACCAAGCCCAGGCATATCCACAACAGGCGCCGGCCAACCTGGTCAAGCCGGCGCTGCAACGGTGTTTCGCCAGATTCCGCAGACTGCAGTAAGCGCGCGATACGGCCCACCTCCGTATCCATGCCAGTGGTCACCACTAAGGCACGGCCGTAGCCACCCGTAATGCTGGTACCGAAAAAGACCATGTTGGTGCGATCGGCCAGCGGCGTTCCCATCGGAAGACTGCCGGCAGACTTGTCCACCGGTTGAGATTCCCCGGTGAGCGGTGCTTCGGCGGTACGTAGGGCCGAGGCTTCGATCAAACGTCCATCAGCTGCTACCAAATCGCCCGCTTCAAGCAGCAGCACATCGCCCGGCACGACATCGGCTGCGGCCACCGCCGTGGCGTGACCATTGCGCACTACGCGCGCCCTCGGTGCTGACAAACGCTTCAGCGCAGCAGTGGCTTTTTCCGCACGATATTCCTGAAAAAAACCGATGAGGGCGTTTAGCACTACGATAGCGATAATAGCGATACCATCAGTCAACTCATTTAAGGCGATGGATATGATTGCCGCACCAATGAGCACCCAGATAACAACGCTCTTGAACTGTCTGATAAAAATCGCAAGGGGCGAAACCGGCTTGCCTTCACGCAACTTGTTTTGGCCATAGCGGATGAGCCGGGAAGCAGCTTCCTCATCGGTAAGCCCCTCCTTTAGATCGACGGCAAGAACATTTGCGGAGTCCTCAATCGACTGGCTATGCCAAGCGGTCATGGTTTTATTTCCTCTTTTCTATAACCTTATCAACCCAACCTGATCTACATCATGAACAAAACAAACTCATTGAAGAAATAGCTTAAAAAAGGGACGTCAGCAAAGGCGAGGCTGCAATCCCAAGACCGGGGAAGAACTGAAGTTGCAGCGGTCGAGGTTCCCACATTCTTGATGAGTCGACGTGCACACCGGGGCACTTCGTTGCCAATCTTGAGGGGGTTATCCTTCATAGGGTAGGGAGAAAAATTGTCATACTTCGAGCCATTTTGCCGGCAGTCCTTTCCTTTCCAGTTCCGTCCGGTTTGGGGATGGCAGAAATTGTCTTTTATTCTTTTAGCATGAGCTTGCAGCTGTAATTACACAAACCTATAAAGAATTCAGGATTTCCTCAATAGGCTGCGCGAAAGCATTTGAACATTTTGACTTTAGGGTACCAGGGAGCCGATGATGAAAGAAGATTTCATAGTAACTACTGACCGCACCCCGTTAGATCTCCAGGATCTTTATGCTATCGACCAACTGGCGCAAGAAACAAGGCACCCAATGGAAGAAGTAAAGAAAATTTACGGAGATGTGCTTGCACGGCTGCGTTCAGGGGCTCAAATTCAGAGTTTCCTGACGTTGTTAACGAGCAAGAATGTGCGTGAGATACTGCGAAAAACAGGGAAACCGCAGGCGTAAAGTTATTTCCGCGGCCACTTGTTTTTTTGTAGAGCCGCAGTTGAAGCTGGATGGTGGATATGAAGAGGGTCAGAGTGCCTGCGGCGCCCTGGCCTCGCAGGGTTAAACCTGCCTGTTGTTGTCCGCGGGGGAAACATACTCCCGTGGCCGGGGACGATCCGGGGGAGGAGTATATTCCGGGGGCACACGGTCCTCGGGCGGAGTGCGATCTTGCGTGCGAGGGGAGCGCGGCACTGCCGCACCAGCCACGTCCTTAATGCCCTCCACCACGCTGACAAGAAT
>DATEEZ010000174.1:0-10156 GCA_035280905.1 Nitrosospira sp. | reverse complement strand
TATTCAGCATGAGGCGTGAGCCGCGCCGCAGAGCAAGCCTCTGTAAGCGGCGAGTAACGATGGGCTGGATAAAATCCGTCCAGTCCCTTCGGGTTGCGCACGAAAAAACGTGGATGCTGCGTTACAAAGCTTGACCATAGGTTCACTATGCCCTGCGCTTCGCGCCTTGCCCCCACGCTTTTTCGTGCAGCAACGCGGGTCGCGAAGCAAGTGTTAACAGGCCCTAATCCCTCACATCTTTTCTGAACGGCGCGCTATCCTCCATCTCCTTGATGTAACGATCGATGTTCTGCGTTTCCCGCTCCAGGTAGCTTCCTATTGCAGCAGTAAATTCAGGATGAGCCAACCAATGCGCCGACCATGTTCGCACCGGCAGGAATCCGCGAGCAAGCTTATGCTCGCCCTGGGCGCCGCCCTCAAATAGAGAGAGGCCATTTAGGATGCAGTATTGAATGGCTTGATAGTAACAGGTCTCGAAATGGAGTCCTGGCACGAATTCCCTCGCGCCCCAGTAGCGTCCGTACAGCGTGTGCGAGTTACATATATTGAGAGCAGCACCAATCGGGCAGTTGTCCCGCAATGCCAGAATCAACAGGACGTTTTCCGGCATGCTTTTGCCGAGCCGGAGGAAGAATTCCAGATTCAGGTAGGGCTTGGAGTGGTGCTCGCGGTATGTATTATTGTAGCAGTCGACAAAGAAGCGCCAACGGTCATCGCTTATATCATTTCCAGACAGCCATTCAAATTGGATACCCAGGTCGTGTACCTTGCGTCGCTCCTGCCGGATCTTCTTGCGTTTGCTATAACTCATTCCTTGCAGAAAATCCTCAAAATCTTCATAACCTCCTCCCGGCCGGTTCTTCCAGTGAAACTGAATGCCGCATCGCAACATCATTCCCGCTCTCTCCAATTCCCGCGCCTCATACTCCTGGGGAAACAGGCAATGTAAGGACGAAACGCCTGCTCCGGCGTTCCCGTTTCGCGCCAGTGCAAGAGCGGCAGAAATGAGCAACGCGCGCTGCTCGTGGGTTTGGGCGAGCAGCCGCTTTCCGGTGACGGGGCTGAACGGTATGGCGCCCAGGAGCTTGGGGTAATAGTCATAACCCGCGCGCTCATAGGCGTTTGCCCACGCCCAGTCGAACACATACTCTCCATACGAGTGGTTTTTTAGATACAGCGGCATCGCACCCTGCAAAATGCCTCCATCCCATAGAGTAATGAACCGGGGTGACCATCCCGTTCTTTTTGAAGCGCATCCAGTCTCATGCAGTGCAGAAAAAAATTCATGCCGCAGGAACGGGTCGTCGCCCGCCAGCGCATTCCATGCAGGAGCAGATATACGCTCAGGAGAATCCGTTACTTTTATTTCCAATTTGCCAATTCATGAAGAACGCCTTTTCCGCATAGGCATAGTACCGCGTATCCGACTTCGTTCTGGTATCATGTAAGCATAAAGATAGACAACCAATCAGTTACCAGTTGACCGTCGAATGAAGCTCGCCCTTGCTCAGATCAATTGTACAGTCGGCGATCTCGACGGCAATACCCGAAAGATCCTCGATTATGCCAATCAGGCAAAAAATGCGGGAGCCAGACTGGTCGTTACCCCCGAACTCGCCTTGTCCGGATATCCCCCCGAAGACCTGTTATTGCGCGACGGATTCCGGCATGCATGCCGGAATGCGCTGACAGAGTTGGCTGTCAAGATAAGCGGCATCACCGTTGTAGTCGGACATCCTCATCTCGTTGCGGATAAACTCTACAACGCGGCATCGGTAATAGGCAACGGTAAAATCACCGCTACATACCTGAAGAATCTTTTGCCCAACGACAGTGTGTTCGATGAGAGACGTTACTTCGAACCGGGCTCGCACCCCTGCGTGTTCGAACTGAATGGAATCAGATTCGGCATCAACATTTGCCAGGATATCTGGCAGGAAGGCTCTGCCACACGTGCAAGGGAAGCCGGCGCAGAAGTGCTGCTGGTGTTGAATGCTTCCCCTTATCACATGAACAAGCAGGCACTGCGCTATGACCTGGTACGGAGGCGTATCGATGAAACGGGATTGTCGATTGTGTATGCCAATCTTATCGGAGGCCAGGATGAACTGATATTCGATGGTGCATCTTTCGCCATGAACGCCAAAGGCGACCTGACTCATCAGTTTGACGCGCTCGTGGAAACGCTCGGCGTGCTCGAATTGCAGGGAGCCGCACCCGTAACAGGAGAAACAGGAGAAATCGCACCGCTCGAAAGTCTGGAAGCAAACGTTTATAAAGCGCTTTGTCTGGGAGTAAAGGACTACATAGGAAAAAACCGCATTCCCGGCGTATTGCTGGGACTGTCCGGCGGCGTGGATTCGGCGCTCACCATGGCGATTGCAGTGGATGCACTGGGCCCGGACAAAGTAAAAGCAGTGATGATGCCCTCACGGTTTACCGCCGACATAAGCTTGCTGGACGCCCGCTCCATGGCGCAAACGTTGGGAGTCCGCTACGCCGAGTTTTCGATTGACACGGTATTTGGAGGATTCAAGGATACGCTTGCCAAAGAGTTTGCTGCACTGCCCCATTCTGATGTTCCGGACCTTACCGAGGAAAATCTGCAAGCCCGGATACGTGGAACCTTGCTGATGGCATTATCCAATAAATATGGAGCCATCGTGCTCACCACGGGCAATAAATCCGAAACGGCCGTGGGGTATTCTACCCTCTATGGGGATATGGCAGGCGGCTTTGCCGTGTTGAAAGATGTCACCAAAACAATGGTGTACAGGTTATGCCATTACCGTAACAGGTCAGGAAAAGTTATCCCGGACCGTGTTCTCAGCCGCGCACCTTCAGCAGAATTACGCCTGGATCAGACTGACCAGGATAGCCTTCCGCCTTATGCAGTTCTGGATGCTATTCTGGAAGAATACGTAGAACATGATACAGCACTGGAGGAAATTCTCCGCATGGGCTACGACGAAAGGGATGCGCGCCGCGTCGTACATCTGATCCGGCAGAATGAATACAAGCGGAGGCAGTCTCCACCTGGCATTCGCGTAACTTCCCGCGGATTCGGCAAGGACTGGCGTTATCCTATAACAGCAAGGTATCAGGACCAGTTTTAGGAACAGTTTCGAGGGGGTGCGCAAAAGGCGTGTCAGCGGATTAAAATGGCGGTACGCTGCGGCGGTGCCGGAAACCGCGAAGAAGAGGCCTTTCTGGCCTTATGATCAACAGCTTGATGAGTAAAAGGAATGCTTCATGAAAAAAATCGAGGCTATCATCAAACCTTTCAAACTGGATGAGGTTTGCGAAGCGCTCAATGAAATTGGGATAAGTGGACTGACGGTTACCGAAGTGAAAGGATTTGGAAGGCAAAAAGGCCATACCGAGCTATACCGGGGTGCGGAATATGTGGTGGATTTTCTGCCCAAAATAAAGATTGAAATTGTAGTACTCGCGAAACAGGTTGACAGCGTTATTGAGACCATTATCAGTAGCGCACGTACCGGGAAGATCGGCGATGGCAAGATTTTTGTCACCGATATCGAACAGGTCGTAAGAATACGCACAGGTGAAACTGACGAGGCAGCCGTCTAGGGCCTGTCTCTGCTCAGGATTGTTCACTGGAGCGATCGGGAGCAGCCTGACCCGGGCCGCGAGCTGGGATGGTAAACGGCTGTATCCAGTAGGGGAGAAGTCAGTGTCCACGTCGCTGAAATCAGGATTCCATCCATCCAGAAGATTGAATCCAGCCTTGTATTTTCCCTGATTCCAGCTTCCGCCCTATTCTGCTCCTTCCATTGCGTCCCGGATACTTCGCCACCTGTCGCGTGGAACTTCGCACGGGAAGCGGTATCTTATCGACCATGAAATTGCGTGATGTAATGGTTTTTTTGCCGGTACTGTTCAGTGTGAACGCCAGTGCCGAAGGTCTGCCTGACCTGGGCGATGTATCTCAAGCAACCATATCTCCAAGAGAAGAGCAGGAGCTCGGTCTGAAAATAATGTCCGAGATCCGTTCGGACCGCAGTTACCTGAATGACGCGGAAATTGACGGCTACCTCACCCATCTCGGCCACCGCCTGATTTCAGGGTCTAATGAGGCGCGCCCCGAGCAGGAGTTCGAGTTTTTTGCCCTCCAAGACCCGGCTCTTAATGCATTTGCATTACCGGGGGGGTTCATGGGGTTCAACAGCGGCCTGATTCTCGCGGCGCAATCGGAATCCGAGCTGGCGGGAGTGATGGCACATGAAATCGCGCATGTCACGCAGAAGCATCTGGCGCGGATGATCGCCGGCCAAAAATACAGCATGCTGACTTCCCTCGCCTCGATGGCAATAGCAATCTTGGCCTCGCGCGCCAATCCCCAGGCTGGTCAGGCTGTTCTCGTGGCTTCGCAGGCAGGCCAGATTCAGAAACAATTGAACTTTACCCGGGAGCATGAAAAAGAGGCGGATAGAATCGGCCTGAATATACTGGTCGAGGCAGGACTGGATCCAAATGGTATGGCGGATTTTTTCGAGCGCATGCAGAGGGCGACCCGCTTTCTTGAAAACGGCGCTCCTTCATACCTGCGTACTCATCCCGTCACATTCGAACGCATTGCGGATATCGAAGGCCGGACGCACGGCCTGCCCTACCGGCAGATACGGGACAGCCTGGACTTTCAACTGGTGAGGGCCAAGTTGCGGGCGTTCGTAGAAAAGCCGGTTGACGCAGTGGAGTATTTCGAATTGATTTTGCGTGAAAAACGATACACCAATGAGACGGTGGAACGGTACGGGCTCATAACAGCCCTGCTGCGGAGCAGAGCCTACGAACGCGCAGATAAGGAGCTGGTGCACCTGTATGACAGCTTGCAGCCCGAAGGCGCGGGGGAGGCGCTCCAGAATCATCAGCTTGGGACCTCCATTCGGATTCAACGCAGGATAACGCGATCCAGCCCCATGATAGAAACCCTGGCGGCTCGTGTTAAACTCGCAACCGGACAGACCGCCGAAGCGCTGGATATTTATCAAGCGGCGCTCTCGATATTCCCCCAACACCGCGCGTTGATCTACGATTACGCCGACGCTCTCCTGAGCAAAGGTAGCGCCCGGGAAGCGCTCGACTTCATCAACCGACAACTGCAGTTCGCCCCGAACGACGTGCGCCTCTACAAATTGCAGGCGCAAAGCCATGAAGCGCTGGGGAACATCCTGCTGCAACACAAGGCGCTGGCTGAAGTTTATTCACGTCAGGGTGATTACCCTGCAGCAATCGAGCAGTTGCAGATCGCGCTTAAAACAGATGATGGCGACTTCTACCAGATGTCGAGCGTAGAAGCGCGCCTAAGGGAATTGCGCGAGTTGGCCGCCAGTCAGTCCAAAAAAAAATAGACTCCGCCAGTGGTCGATTTTACTGGCCAGAAATAGATATCCGTCCTTGTCTTCGACCGCCTCCCTATAGAGGGATGGGCTGACAAAACGGATTTCGCGGATAGCCAAACCCTCGCTCCCTTGATAAAATCGGGCTCTTCCCACGCATAATCCATGGATCATTATCAAACTCAGGAACAACCATGACAAGACATTTCGGCCCAACTAAAAACATCAGCACCTTCTATCCGCCGCAACGCACCCTCATGGGTCCGGGCCCTTCCGACACACATCCCCGCGTTCTCGGGGCGATGGCCCGCCCCACGCTCGGCCATCTTGACCCGGTGTTCACGGATATGATGGAAGAATTGAAAGGCCTGCTGCGATATGCGTTCCAGACTTCCAATCTCCTGACTTTCCCGGTTTCGGGCCCGGGCTCTGTCGGCATGGAAATGTGCTTCGTCAATATGGTCAACCCAGGCGACAAGGTGATTGTATGCCGCAATGGAGTGTTTGGGGGACGCATGATCGAGAACGTTCAACGCTGCGGAGGCACCGCCGTGGTGGTGGAAGACAAGTGGGGCGCCCCGGTTGATCCCCAGAAGGTGGAAGATGCCTTGAAGCAGAATCCGGACGCAAAGATTGTCGCTTTCGTTCACGCGGAGACATCCACTGGAGCTCTGTCGGATGCCAAAATGCTTTGTGAAATCGCTCATCGCCATAATTGCCTCACTATTGTCGACACGGTCACATCCCTCGGTGGTTCGCCGGTAAAGGTGGACGAGTGGAAGATTGACGCCATTTATTCCGGCAGCCAGAAATGTCTGTCGTGCCCCCCAGGCCTGTCACCCATCAGCTTCTCCGAACGCGTGGTTGATCTCGTCAAAAGCCGCAAAACGAAAGTGCAAAGCTGGTTCATGGACCTGAACCTCCTGTTTGGCTACTGGGGAAGCACTCGCACTTACCATCATACCGCTCCTACCAATGCGCTGTACGCCTTGCACGAATCGCTGCTGATGTTGTATGAGGAAGGATTGGAGCACTCGTGGGCGCGCCACCAGCGCAACCATGAAGCGCTCAAGGCGGGATTCGAAACACTTGGGATGGAATATCTCGTGGAGGAGAAGTCTCGTCTGCCACAGCTTAATTCAGTCCATGTGCCGCAGGGGATCGATGAGAAAGAGGTGCGCCGCAGATTACTCGTTGACTACAATCTTGAAATCGGCGCGGGACTTGGAGATTTTGCAGGCAAGATCTGGCGTTTCGGCCTGATGGGTTACTCAAGCCGAATGGAAAATGTCGTGCTGTGTCTGGGCGCCTTGGAGACGGTATTGTCCGATATGGGTATGAAAATCGAACAGGGTGCAGCGGAAGCAGCAGCACATCACGCTTATGCCGCTCATCCGCTACCCGTGGAGAGTAAAAAAACCGCCAAGGCAGCGTGACTGCAAGATAAGTGGAGCAAAGCGCGGCCCATCAGAATTGAGGGTGGGACCGCGCAAGTGTCCATCAGCGCTACCCACCAATATCCTCCATTTCCAGGTCAAGCCTCCACTTGGTTGCCGTCTTCGCTCACGCCATCAGGTGCTATCTGCACTGTCTTCGTTGGTCACCTGTCAGCTTCGGGTGATCATCTTCTTGATCTGGAAATGAGTAATTACAGTCCCAATCTTTGCCATACAGTCGTCGTTAACCCTGCCGAGTTCAACGTGTAGAAGTGCAACCCGGGCGCGCCAGCATTCAGTAACCGATCGCACAGATCGGTTACGACATCCAGGCCGAATGCGCGTATGGAAGCAGCGTCATCTCCATAACCTTCCAGCCGCTTCCTGATCCAGCGAGGTATTTCCGCCCCACAGGTATCCGAGAACCTGGCAAGCTGGGAAAATTTATTGATCGGCATGATGCCGGGAACTACCGGGATATCGATACCCATCGCCTCGCATGAATCGACAAAGTCAAAATAGGCGTCCGCGTTGTAGAAATACTGGGTAATTGCCGCGTCCGCTCCGGCTTCGACCTTGCGCTTGAAATTCCTCAAGTCTTCCTGAGCAGTTCTGGCTTGCGGATGGTACTCCGGGTAGGACGCCACATCGATATGGAAGGCGTTGCCGTACTCGCAGCGAATAAAGGCTACCAGTTCGTTGGCATAGCGGAATTCTCCTCCTTGGGCCATTCCCGAAGGCAAATCACCCCGCAGCGCAATCAGATGGCGAATACCGCTGTTGCGGTATTGTTCCAGCATGGCGCGGATGTTTTCCCGGGTTGCGCCAATACAGGAGAGATGGGGGGCAGCGATCAGGCCCTCTGCCTGAATTTCGAGCACGGTCTCCAGGGTACGATCGCGTGTCGATCCTCCCGCGCCAAAGGTTACCGAGAAGAATTTGGGCTTGAGTTGCGCAAGTTGCCGGCGCGTAGCGCGAAGCTTCTCTATTCCTTCCGCAGTCTGGGGCGGAAAAAACTCGAAGCTGAATGTGGGAACAAACTTTTTCTGTGATTCCATGGCAAAGCAGAAAAGCGCGGGGAAGGTAAAAAAGCGGCAGTCTAACCACCTTTTTTCTTCACCGCGCTAAAATCCAAACCTGAAAAAAATCAATAACGGTACATTGCCGGCTTGTACGGTCCATCAATGTCCAGATTCAGGTAACTCGCCTGTTCCTCCGTCAGTTTTGTAAGTTTGGCGCCCAGCTTCTTAAGGTGTAATCGCGCCACTTTTTCATCCAGTTGCTTGGGTAACACGTAGACGTTTTTCTGGTAGCTGGCGCCATTCTGCCAAAGCTCCATCTGTGCCAGAACCTGGTTGGTGAATGAAGTCGACATGACAAAGGAAGGGTGCCCTGTTGCACAGCCAAGATTCACCAGTCGCCCCTTTGCCAGCACAATGATGCGGCGACCGGTAGGAAAAATGACGTGGTCGACCTGCGGCTTGATATTCTCCCATTGGTACTTCTGGACCGAAGCAATATCAATTTCAGAATCGAAGTGGCCGATATTACATACGATTGCCTGGTCTTTCATGCGCAACATATGATCATGGGTGATAACACGCAGATTGCCGGTGGCGGTCACGAAAATGTCTGCCTGATCGCAGGCTTCATCCAGCGTGACGACGCGATAACCTTCCATCGCCGCTTGGAGAGCGCAAATCGGGTCAATTTCCGTTATCCACACGGTTGCTCCAAGCCCGCGCAACGATTGAGCACAGCCTTTACCGACATCGCCATAACCACACACAACCGCAATCTTTCCGGCAATCATGACATCAGTGGCGCGCTTGATCCCGTCCACCAGGGACTCCCGGCAACCGTACAGGTTGTCGAATTTGGATTTGGTCACGGAATCGTTCACGTTGAACGCCGGGAACGGTAGCTCGCCTTTTTTTTGCATTTCATACAGACGGTGGACACCGGTAGTAGTTTCCTCCGTCACACCCCTGATATTGGCACGTCGGGTGGAATACCAGTTCGGGCTGATGCTTAACTGTTTGCGAATAGCGGCAAACAAGGCCTGCTCTTCTTCATTGGCAGGATTGGCGATGACGGACGGGTCTTTTTCAGCTCTGCTGCCGAGAAGGATGAGCAGAGTAGCGTCGCCGCCATCATCCAGAATCATGTTGGGACCGCCGTTACCCTCTGAGGCATCCCCCGGCCATTCAAAAATACGGTGGGTATATTCCCAATACTCATCCAGAGATTCGCCTTTATGGGCAAATACAGGAATGCCTTCCGCTGCAATAGCGGCTGCGGCGTGGTCCTGAGTCGAGAAAATATTGCATGAGGCCCATCGTACTTGCGCACCCAGCTTGGTGAGCGTTTCGATCAGTACTGCAGTCTGAATAGTCATATGCAGAGAACCGGCAATGCGCGCCCCTCCGAGAGGCTTGGCACCGGCATGCTCTTCCCGTAGCGCCATCAGACCGGGCATCTCCGTCTCGGCAATGGCGATTTCCTTGCGCCCCCATTCCGCAAGGGACATGTCGGCAACTCTATAGTCGGTGAAACCGGCGGACGCGGAAGCAGGACTGAGCACAGCGTTCATAAGATTATCTCCTGAAAATGAACGAGCGCCGTTGTAGCGATCCTTCCCTGCCGAGCCTCGCGGGACAATGCCCGTTGCAGCGCTCCTCGGTCTGGAAGGGTTTGTGATGCGATCTATCTTAAGCTTGAAGACTGACCGGTTCAGCCTCCGCAGGTTCAATTCCCGCTTCGGCGCGTAACTGTGCAGCCTTGTCGGTGGATTCCCAGGTGAATTCCGGTTCATCCCGACCAAAATGGCCATAGGCTGCGGTCTTCTGGTAGATGGGACGCAACAGATCAAGGCCGTGGATAATGCCACGCGGACGCAGATCGAAGTGCCGCTCAATCAGTTTGACGATTTTATCGTCCGGGATTTTTCCGGTTCCAAAAGTGTCGATCATCAGCGAAACCGGTCGCGCAACCCCGATCGCATAAGCCATCTGGACTTCGCATTTGCTGGCAATACCGGCCGCAACAATATTCTTTGCCACATACCGTCCCGCATAAGCGGCTGAACGATCCACTTTGGACGGATCCTTACCGGAGAAGGCGCCACCGCCGTGGTGCGCGGTACCCCCGTAGCTGTCCACGATAATCTTTCGGCCGGTCAATCCGCAATCTCCCATCGGCCCGCCCACGACAAAGCGTCCTGTAGGATTGATCAGGTACCGGGTCTCGCCATTCAGCATTTTCTTCGGAAGCACGGGCTTGATGACTTCCTCAATAATGGCTTCACTCAAATCCTTGTGACTGATATCCGGGTGGTGCTGTGTGGATATGACAACAGTT
>DATEEZ010000173.1:0-5125 GCA_035280905.1 Nitrosospira sp. | reverse complement strand
CCGGAGCCCGTGGAAGAGGCGAATGAGCCGCCTCCTGGGCCAGACCTGGGCATCGATGCCGAAGGGACGGGCGACGGCGATGGATTCGGCCTGGTCGGAAAAAAGGGGGGCGCGGATCTGATTGGCGGCGCGAAGGGGAATCCATGGGCCTGGTATGACGCAATAGTAAACGAGGCGGTGAATTCCGCTTTTCAGGATGCCCTGTCGCGGGAACAGGCGCTCAAGGACAAGACGTACCGGGTAGTAGTGAAAGTGTGGATCGATACCGGTGGGAAAGTGGAACGGGTTGCGCTGGTTGACAAGACCGGTAACCCCAGGGTTGATGAATTACTGGAAGATGTGCTGCAGAGCTTAAAGGCGTTGCGCGAAGGTCCCCCGGCAGACATGCCGCAGCCGTTAAAAATACGCGTGACCTCGCGCGCCTGACAGGCCGGAGAACGAAATGAACATCCTTGCGATGCTCGCAGGCGTGACCATGACATTAGCGGTTATGGGCAGTGCCGACGCAAAAACCGACGAGCGCGAAAAGATAGAAGTCCTGTATGAGACAACCCTGAACCTGATTCATCTTCTGGTGGAGCAGGGTGTCATCAAGCAGGAGGTGGCTGATGAAATGATCCGCAAGGCGGAACAGAAGGCAAAAGCTTCTCAGGAGCAGCAAGCCCGGGAGCAAAGCGCGGAACCGCAAGGTGGGGAGCCGAAAAAAGGCGAGGTACGGGTCACCTACGTCCCCGAGCACATCAAGAAAGAGATTCGTGATCAGTTACGCGCGGAAGTCGTGGGCCAGGCCAAGCAGGAACGCTGGGGCAACGTGAACGCCACCCCTGAGTGGCTGGATCGCTTTACCCTGGAAGGGGATATCCGGCTGCGCGAGCAGGCTGACTTCTTCGGCAACAGCAACGCGCCTGCGGCCAATTTCCAGGCCGTCGGCCAGCAAATCGACAATACCACGGAAGACAGTTATCACCGCGAGCGCATCCGAATGCGTCTCGGCATTAATGCCAACGTCACGCGTGGAGTAGATATGGGACTTCGCCTGACAACGGGTAACGTCAACGGGCCGGCAGTAACCGGGGACTTGATGGGCGGGTCTCCCACCTCCACCTTGCAGACGCTGGGTACGTTCAACAGCAAATTCACCGTCGTGCTGGATCAGGCTTATCTCAAGCTTTCTCCCCTGAATTGGCTTACTTTCAGCGGAGGTCGTTTTCCTAACCCCTTTTTCGTGGGTACGGTTGGCAATATATACACCGGTACGGTCGGAAAAGTGCCGCACACGGTGCCCACGGCGGGCGTGGTGCACACCGATTTGCTATGGGACGTTGACCTGAACTTTGAGGGCCTCGCTTTAAATCTCCATCCCTGGTCAAAGGAAAACCGGATCATCAAGCCGTTTTTCAACGCAGGCATATTTCCCTTGCAGCAAATAAACCAGAGCGAGACCGTCAAAGCCAAAGACAAATGGTTTTACGGGGCGCAGGCCGGGTTTGAGTGGGCCCCCGAAAATACAGATACCAAGATCAGGCTAGGCGCGGCCTACTATGATTTCCGCGATATTCACGGAATTCGGAACCCGGCTTTTGGAGATACGCTATTCAATCAGAGCGCGACGTTATTTCGGCAAAAAGGCAACAGTCTATTCAACATTGATAACGATGGCGACCCCACCACCAACCTGTGGGCGCTGGCCGCGGATTATCGGATCGCCAATGTGACCATGGTGGCTGATTATTCAAAGTTTCAGCCCATCCACGTTATTGGCACCCTTGATTTTGCCCGAAATGTGGGTTACGACGAAGACAAAATCCTTGCTCGCACCGGTCAGATCATCAAGCCGGAAGTCAATGCCTATCAGGCTCGCCTCACTGTCGGCTACCCCGTCATTTCCGAGCGGCATCAGTGGCAAGTCCTCGGATTTTACCGCCGGTCCGAGCGGGATTCGATGCTGGACGCCTTTACCGATTCCAATTACCTCTTCGGCGGAACAAATCACAAAGGCTACACCATCCAGGGACTGTACGGTGTCGCGCATAACACATGGCTGGGACTTCGTTATATGTCTTACGATCATATCAGCGGATTACCGCTGTCGATCGATTCCGTCAATCTGGATCTGAACGCCAGATTCTGAAAAAGAGAATCTCCATGAGCAACCGAAACGGAACAATTCTGCCGCTGCTCGCCCAGTGGATGATTGTTGCTCTGTTGACAGGCTCCTGGCCCTCCGCCAGCGCGGCGGGCAGTGCCACCGACAGGAACGTGAAGAAAGAGCGGCAGATGCTGCGGCGCATGCAACAGCAGTTGAACGAAATGCAGCAGCAGAAATCGGCACTCGATCAGGAGAAGACGGCGCTGGAAGAAACGCTGAAGAATGCCAGCAAGGAAACGGAGTCTCATAAAAAATCTGCCGCCAGTGCCACAGCCAAGGTATCGCGGCTCGAAAAGGATATTGAAGCGGCAAGCCGGGAAAAAGCGGAACTGGGCGCTCAACTCAAGGAAGCGCAGAAACAGAACCAGGAACTCGACCTCCAACGCAAACAGCTGGAACAGGATCTGAAGGTCAAGGCAGCGGCGCTTGCAAAGGAGGGAGAGCAGAGAAACCTGTGTGAAACGAATAACGGCGAGCTCTATCGCATCGGGCGCGAACTGGTGGATTGGTATACCAGCAAGGGGCCTTTGAACGCGATTCTGGAGGCCGAACCGTTCACCGGGATGAAGAGCGTCGAAATGGAAAATCTGCTCGAAAATTATCGTGAAAAGCTTGAAACCCGGCATTTGGAGCCTTCCGTTAATCGAGAGGTCCACGGGCATTTACTACCCTGGGGAAGCGAGCAGATGAGTTTTGTTTCTCGGAGTTCCCAGCCTGCCGAACTTGCTCAAAAGACCGATTAACTTATAAATACTGCATCAAGCGGGAAGCATCCATTGCTTGTTGATAGCCTTAAACTAAAGCTACATATCTCATTTTGACTCGATCAAGGAAATCATAATGCCGACTAAGCGTAATTCAAAAACAGGCAGGCGGACGGCAAAGGAAGCGGCAATATCACAAAACGCCGAGCAGATTCCCGTCCTCCTAACGGGGACACCTGCGGAAGTTGTCAAAGCTCTTAAATCACCGGCACCAGACAAGACCAATTCGCACAGTCCGAAAGAGGACAAGCCGCAGAAGCGGATAGCGAAGGCGCACTCAGAGAAGGAAATGGACGAGAACGCGGGGGAGCTTTCCAATACCGCGAGGCCGAAGAAAAATAAACGGATACGCGACAGTTATTCTATTCCTGAGAGCGAGCACAAGCAGATTTCCATGCTTAAGAAACGTTGTCTGGACCAGGGCCGGCCGGTAAAGAAGAGCGAGGTTTTGCGGGCTGGCATTCTCGTGTTGGCGCAAATGGATGACGCCGAACTTCTCGCTGTAATGGAACGGATCGAGTGACAGTATAACGATCTCTCATTGATCGCTGTCACCGCTTTGGTGGCAAAAAGAATTTCTTCCCGCCTCTTTCCACCCCCATGGACGTCAGCTCTCTGCTCGAAAGAGCCACTGTATTAAACCTTTTTCTATTGCCCTTGCCCGTCGGGTTTGGAAGGGATAATATCAATCTCTTCGCTATCCTGTTATCCCCAGCTTCAGCGTAAAATAAGGTATAGCTGACGCGCGCATCCCTTGCCTTTTCAGGGCGGATTTCATTTTTACTATGCTGTTGATGATCGATAATTACGATTCCTTCACTTATAACCTGGTTCAGTATTTCGGCGAACTGGGCGAGGAAGTGAAAGTGTTTCGCAATGACGAAATTACGCCTCAAGAAGTTGCACAGTTAAAGCCTGAGCGGATTGTGATTTCCCCAGGCCCGTGCACGCCGAGTAAAGCGGGTATATCGATACCCTTGATCGAGCGCTACAATGAGCAAATTCCCCTGCTGGGTGTCTGCCTCGGTCATCAGAGCATAGGGCAAGCGTTCGGCGGAAAAATTATCCATTCGGCGCAACCCATGCATGGAAAGACCTCGCTTATCTTTCATGACAGCGCAGGAGTGTTTCGTGGTTTGCCGAATCCGTTCACCGCAACCCGTTACCATTCTCTTGTCATTGAGCGGGAAACGCTCCCCGGCTGCCTGGAAATCACCGCCTGGACCGAAGATGGAGAAATCATGGGCGTGCGTCACAAGACTCTGCCCATCGAAGGTGTGCAGTTTCATCCGGAATCCATTCTGACCGAGCATGGGCACACCTTGCTCGAAAATTTCCTGAACCAGTGAAAACTGAGCGAAGGGTCATGAAATCCCACGCAAAGGGTTGAAAGGGTTATGGGAGCAGTATCATTCAGTAGCAGGCCACTGTGAGTCCACAGGAAGCACTGACACGCCTCATCGAGCACCGTGAAATCTTTCATGATGAAATGCTGTCGCTCATGCGGCAGATCATGCGCGGGGAACTATCGCCCACGCTGATTTCAGCGATTATCACCGGATTGCGCGTGAAGAAGGAAACCGTCGGCGAGATCACTGCTGCCGCCCAGGTAATGCGGGAATTTGCCACCCGTGTGGAAGTACCGGATGAGCGCCATCTCGTCGATACTTGCGGAACAGGGGGAGACAGCGCCCATACTTTCAACATTTCCACCGCCGCTGCTTTCGTCGCCGCGGCTGCCGGCGCACGGGTAGCCAAGCACGGTGGACGCTCTGTTTCCAGCAAATCGGGAAGTGCCGATGTGCTTGAAGCGCTGGGTGTCAACCTCGATCAGACACCGGCGCAGATAGCGGAGAACATAAGTGAAATCGGTCTCGGTTTCATGTTCGCACCCAATTTTCACAGCGCCATGAAACATGCTGCTCCCGTGCGGCGCGACCTGGGTGTGCGCACCTTGTTTAATATCCTCGGGCCGCTGACAAATCCCGCGGGAGCAAAAAATCAACTGCTGGGTGTATTTCATCCGGATCTCGTAGGTATCATCACGCGTGTTTTGCATCGCCTGGGCAGCCGTCACGTGATGGTGGTTCATGGCACCAGCAATCAGGGTGGGCTGGATGAGATCACGATAGCAGGCGAAACCCGGATAGGCGAACTCAGGCACGGCGAGGTCCTCGAATACACCATAAAGCCGGAAGATTTCGGCATGAAA
>DATEEZ010000172.1:0-6040 GCA_035280905.1 Nitrosospira sp. | reverse complement strand
CAATAAATGCAATGAGATGATCATAAAATCTCTTAAGGACGTCCCGTCTCACATTAGAGCTAGCTCTAGTGAGAGTACATTTCTCCTCCCGTCGGTTTCACAGGTTTCCGCGGCGACACAAACACGGGGGGCATCCCCTCTTCCGTTGATCGATTATCCCTATGTCGAGGTGTATCAATTACATTTGCCGATGACATCCTTCCTAATTGAAATCACCCTTACTGGTATTCGAGTGGAGGAATTTGCCCTTGAAAAACTGGAGGTATGCCGGCTTCCGCACAGATTTAACAAATTGAAAGGGTGATGATATGAGTCATCAACCTCGGGCAGAAGGAGGGCGCCATGAACAGCGTACTACTGTTTTGGGGCACATACATACTTGCGTTTCTCGCTGTTTTAATCTTGATCTGGAACTGATCTGCAATAAAGGCTCTGTAACCTAGACGAAGTAGAAGGGATCGAGCAATGCGTTCGAAGCCATGATGGGAATGGGAAAGATCGACATAGCTGTGATCGAAGCGGCTCGACGTGGCTGATGCTTCCGATGGCTAACCCGTGTTGCCCCGCCTGCCTGCTTGTGTTGGCTGGGAATGGCTGCTTTGGGTGGGAGCAGACATTCACGATCTGACACATCCTGCAGATCTATTCACGATTTATACAATTTAATTTTCTGATACAAGGAATTTGCCCATGCTCCTTTATCTAATGCTACTCAACAGGAGCCACTATATTCGCGACGCCATTGTAATACTCAACCTCATGGCGCTCATGTTGATCAATTTTTCCGTCATAGCCAGCGATCCTGATGTGCCAGTAGCGGGCCGTACTACAATTGCGCGGCAAGCTGCCGAATGGAACAGTGATGGCAAACCGGTGAAACTCGATTTCGATTTCGGAGATTTCAAGGCGTGGGCGCGGCGCGACGGCTCGTGGAATGCCGAAGGAACTGTGCAGCATCGAGGCTTCAGGTGTGCAACCTACACCCTACTTCTCCGAGTGGGCCACGGTAACCCTGGCTGCACGGATGTACACTGGTTTCGGGAACCAGTGCCCGTGGCCAGTGCACAAGTCTGCAACAACGCTCCGGGAATACTCTCTGGCGGTAACCTGGAATTCCGCGATGCTGCACGTTTTGACGAAATTACCTGCGCGGAACGTATAATTTCATGCAGTGGCACCTGCAAGTAGGGGGTAGCGTGTACATAGCTGCAAAACCCGCCACGTAATTTTTGGAGTACTGAAGGGGTCAGTTCACAAAACGGAAAAATCGTACGCTAGTGAAGTGAAGAATTAATCCAGTATGGACTAGGCGAATATCGGCGTGTACAAAACCACTCCCACTCATTCCGAGTGCTCCCAATGGTACTCAAAAACCGGCCCCGGCCTCATGTCAGACTCGATTGAATCTGATCCCTCCGGATTGAGACCCTTCTGCTGCGGATAGAATCAATCGAGCCTGACTCGCCGGTCTATTCGCTGGTCGACTTGCGCATGTGCATCAGGGCTTCGTCCACGTGCTTGGTAGCAACATCGGCATGTCCTGCTTTGGCATGCTCGATTGCCTGCTTCAGTTGCTTGATGGAGTCCGTCATATGCTTATGTTGTTCGGCGTGCTGCTTTTCCGACGCTTGAGCATGATTCAGACTTTCTTCCGCATGTTTGAGCAGCACTTTTGCGTGACCGTCCTCGCCATGTGCCTTAGCCATCGCAGCATGCTCGATTGCTTGGGCAGTATGGTGCCCAGAAGCAATGACCGATCCACTCAGAAAAACTCCCAGGACGCCGATAGCAAAAGTTGCTGGTGCGTATTTCATGAGAACCTCCACAAAGTCCATTGAAATAAATTTCATTGAGAGCAGCAGAGCCGCGCAGCGCATCTCTTAGTACTCCTGGCTACATTACGCCGAGGTTTACCTCTAGGAGTATAGGTCACCTTTTTCTTCCCCGATAGTTGTTTTCGGCAACTTGCCTCATAGCGACCACCTATCTAAGGCCTGTTAACACTTGTTTCGCGTCCGCGACGGAGACGGATTTTATTCGGCACGAAGCATGAGCCGCGCCCAGAGTGAGCCTCTGTAAGCGGCGTTGCGAAACAAGGGTTAACAGGCCCTGGTGTGGCAACGTTGATGTGGTAACAGAGCTTGCTCTATTAATTTCCCGGGCGATTTTCAAACCCTTTTCAGGGGTACTGGTAGTTGCTTGCAACAGAGGTCATTCCCCTTGACAGCTCTAAATTCATTACCTAGGTTGATAGCAGGTCCTCAGACGATGAAAATGCACCACCATCACTTTCGATAGGAGACTCAGCATGAAATCAAAAAATGACGCGGCCACCTCGCGGAGGCGGTTCGTCGGCGGGGTTACAGCCGGCCTTGCCGCGACGCTTACTGCCCCGACCCTCGCGCAACAGGGAACTGTAGGCGATTACTCAAGCAGGGTTCGGCAATCCAGCAAACAGGATCCGACTACCCAATATCCCCAACCTCCTTTTCCGCCCCAGCGGCAGGAGCCTCCTGGTCTTGCCAGCAAGATGACTCCACGGCCGGATCACGGAGAAACAAGCTACCGGGGTGCCGGCCGGCTCGTAGGTAGAAAAGCGCTCATTACGGGTGGAGATTCCGGCATAGGACGCGCCGCTGCCATTGCCTTTGCTCGAGAGGGTGCAGATGTTGCAATCAATTATCTACCCGTCGAGGAGCCGGATGCCCAAGAAGTCATTAAGCTCATCCAAGCCGAAGGGCGGAAGGCAGTGGCAATCCCCGGTGATATCCGCGACGAAAATTTTTGCCGGAAGCTGGTCGCGGACGCTGTGCGCGAGTTGGGCGGTCTTGATATTCTGGTTAACAATGCGGCAGCGCAAGTGGGCCAGCATTCGATCATGGACCTCACAACCGAGCAGTTCGATTCTACTTTCAAGACCAACGTCTATGCGATGTTCTGGATCACGAAGGCCGCTATGCCGCACCTTAAGCCAGGTGCGTCCATCATCAACACGTCTTCCGTCCAGGCTTATAATCCATCCCCCTCGCTGCTCGACTATGCGCAGACCAAAGCTTGCATCGTTTCATTCACCAAATCGCTTGCCAAGCAGGTCGCCAAACAAGGTATAAGGGTAAATGCCGTCGCGCCAGGGCCGTTCTGGACGCCGCTGCAACCAAGCAGCGTGCAAGCACCGGAGGATCTTCGTACTTTTGGCGAAGAAACTCCACTGGGCCGTCCCGGCCAGCCTGCGGAACTAGGCCCCCTTTACGTTTTGCTTGCTTCACAGGAGTCGAGCTATGCGACCGGGCAGGTGTACGGCATGTCGGGAGGAAAGGGATATCCGTAGTAGGGAGTAGCGGCATCACTGGTCTATGCGCGGAGGAAAGATGAGAGGTTGGAATGTGATCGTAACCGTGGCAACAGGACCAGGCCGGCAATCCAGGCTGCTCGGACAATTGCGCCGCCTTGGCTATTTTGATCGCACCGAATTTAAAAACGTGTGCATAGGACATGTTGAGAATACAGTCCAATTCCTGGAGAACCTGGAAGCGGCTCGCAGAAACGGCAAGCCGTGGTTTTCCGATCTGGGGCGCGTCATCCCGGTTGAGCAAACCTTTTCCTTCACTCCCGAAACCCTGGCCGAACAGCTTAAACAAGAAGTAACACCGTTCGTGGAGCGCATGTGGGAGGGTACTTTTCATGTGCGATTGGAGCGGCGTGGTCTGCTCGGCCAAGTCATGAGCCAAGAGGTGGAACGCGAGGTAGGCGAGCACCTCAAGGCCGCGGCAGAAGCTGCAGGTAAACAATTGCAGGTATCGTTCGCCAATGCAGACTATATTGTGGCAGCGGAAACAATAGGCACCGAATGCGGCATCGCCCTGTTCGACCGCGCATTCAGGGAACGCTTTCCCTTCGTGCTGCCGCACTAAAGCGCGGGTGTGCGCAGAAAGCGATCGGGCCAATTCAAGAGGACGCTACCACATTAGCCTAGAAATGCCCTAGCCGCCCCAGATGCAACTCGTGCCCGTCCTGATCGAGATACAGGTCGCCGAACAGAACAAGACGTATGCTTGCTTTCGGCACCGGTGTATAGAGCGTGAGACTCTCGCGGCTGAAGTCGATGCAAATGAGGATGGCGAGACCCACGCACCTTCCCGCTTCATCCGCGACACCGCAAAGCAGTTGGTCTGCAAAATTTCGGGGCAGCACCTCAACTCCTTCCAAAGCGGGGGGAGCTACTTCATCAGCCACTCCGATCAAACCCTCTGGTAGGAGTTCGGCATAGACAAAACGCGGGTCTTCAACGGGTTTGCCGTTGAAGAGACTGCTACGCTGCACAATAACCTCTTCCAGCCTGAGCCCCACCTCGTGTGCGCCCTGAAAATAGGCCCGAAACGCTTCCTCCCGCGCGTGTCGTCGCACAGTGCGGGATTTGTTCACTGCAAAATGGGAGGGGCGCAGTCTCAAGATGTCGCAATGACGTGTCGCACGGCGGGTGGGTGCCAGTTCGTCGCCGTGCTCCAGGCATACCAGGACATCCGGATGCAGTGACTCGATCTGGAAACCGACCAGCACGCGCCCCCTGCCGCGGATCAAGCCTGGCGTGTCGATTACCACGAACTCTCCCGTGGCCGCTTCAACAATCTGTCGGGTGCCTAGCACCAAGGGGAGGAAATGTGCAATGGGGTTAATGTGGCCGACGAAGTACATCTGCTGGCAGACAGCATTGGCGAAATCCATATCGGTTTCGAGTTCGGCAAGTGTGACAGTGGCCGGCGGACCTATGTCCTTCTGGCCGATGTCCGCGTCTACGAAAGAGACCTTGTGCCCTTCTTGCAAAAGCCTATTGATCAGAAACCTACAGTAGCTGCTCTTGCCACGGTCAGTCGCGCCCAGGACCATGATCCGCCGCCAGCTCTTGCTTAAGATGCGCTTGGCCGAACGCTCCCAGGCCCTGGGGATGTGGAGGCCGATCTCAGCCATTTTCTTGCATTGCCGCTGGCGCCAATATAAGGAGCATCATGACAGGTTCAAAAGAGCCGCTGGTTACATGACAAAGGGATACGCGGGAACCTCCCCAAGAAGGGACAAGAAGAAGGCTTGTTAGGCAACGGGAAGATAAAAAACCGATCCTGGATGATTTCCTTTTCAACAACCTGTTGAATATGGCTTGGACAACAAAAGCGCGCCGGCCTATTTAACCGATGCCACCGGTGTTTCTGACCGGTATTTCAGGCCCGGAAAAAATACCTACCTGTGCTACGCCATCCTCCCCGATCGTGCCGCGAAACATGGCGCCAGTATTGAAACGCATCGCATAATTGCCGTTCACGTCCAGTACGATCAGGCCGCCATCCCCACCAATCGCGGCGATTTCTGCCAGCGTGCTATCGGCAGCCTCGGTAAGCGGGGTATGCAGCAATCGCACCTGTGCTGCCGTGTTGAAAGCGGCAGCGGTACGAATGAACATTTCTCCTGTGCCAGTCGTGGATACCGCAACCGACCGATTGTCCGCGTAAGTTCCGGCGCTAATAATGGACGAATCCCCCACCCGCCCGGAGCGCTTGTTCGTGAGCCCACCGGTTGACGTGCCAGCCGCCAGATTGCCATGGCGGTCAAGCGCTACGGCGCCGACGGTTCCATGCTTTTCATCCTCGCCCGGCAACGTATCCAGGCCAGCATCATGGTCGCGCAGAATACTTTCTTTAGCGATGGCTTTCTGCAATTGATTCCAGCGGTACTGAGTATAGAAATAGGACGGATTCACGATTTCCAGACCCTGCTCAGCAGCGAAGATTTCCGCACCTTGACCGATAAGCATCACATGAGCACTTTTCGTCATTACAGCATGTGCGGCGCGAATCGGATTGCGAATCGTCATCACCCCCGCAACTGCGCCTGCCGCGCGAGTGGACCCTTCCATAATCGAAGCTTCCAATTCGTTGCGACCATCATGGGTGAACACGGAGCCCTTGCCGGCATTGAACAAGGGGCAGTCTTCCATCACCGCAATTGCCGCAATCACGGCATCGATGCTGCTGCCCTCTGCTGCAAGCAC
>DATEEZ010000171.1:0-4902 GCA_035280905.1 Nitrosospira sp. | reverse complement strand
GTCCTAAAGCGAGCGACAGGAGTAATACTGGCATTATGAATTTCTGGCGATTCATTTTCATATGATCAAGTTTGTTAAGCCGTTGGCTTTCAGTAAAAATAGGACAAATAATTTAAAATAACTGCGCGTTTTCAATCACATCTTACACTTCCCTTCAGTACAGATTCCCGTCACTACACGGCCCTGTAATTCAGGGGGTTCACAACCACGTTAGCCGAGGTAGTATTTGGCTGCAATAGTCCATTCGTACTATCCGACTCTCATTGTAAATCACTTCTTGCCAACTCCTCTCAGTAATAATAGCTAAACATGGGTTCTTGATTATCAGAAATTAAGTGTGGCCGAAACACTTCCTGCAGTGCTGTCAAAATCAAAGCCGCGATGGGTGGAACTGCGGTGATCCCTATGAAAAGCGGCGCTCAAATAGAGTGCGTTAAGTGGCCGCCAATCCAGAGCAACTAACCCGGAATGCATTTGATCGCTCCGATTACCTGCAGGAAGGGGAACAATAGCGCCATGAAAATCACTAATAATATAATCATAGCGTACCCTCAACGCCGTCTTTTCCGTGATTTGCCACACAGGTGCAATCGAGAAGCGATTGTTGGCAACATAACTACTCGAGAAGCGCTCAAAAATAGAACTCTGCTGAAAGGCAAATGGTGTAGTCTGATAGTTGGACAATTGCCTTGACCAACCAGCGGTGAGTCGCGTTTTACTCGTCACCGCCCAATTTATATTGAAATTGCCTACGAAGCCGTCGAAGTCGCGTTGGGGAAAATGGAGATGGCTACGGTCAAGGTAGCCCACCCTTCCTTCAATGGAAGTCTTGCCTGTTATTGGCCAAAGCACGTTTAGGCTATGCTCCATTTCATCGAAACGGACATCGAAGAGAAGATCAGTGCGAGGTACCGGTCGATCGATGAATTCCCCGCGTCCGCTTCTTACTCTGTAAGTGAGAGACCCGCCCGCGCTGGAGACATAACGTATTCCACCCTCCACCGAAAAAATCTTGTTGTTAAAATCCTGAACGGTAAATAGACTATTTTTCATTACGTTATAATCAAGACCCCCTATGACATGCCAGGCTCTATTAAGCTCAAAGACTCCGTCGAAATGAAAGTTGTCAGTGGTGCGAAGATTGCGGTTCGTGGAATTGACAAAACCAGTAAGGTTTGCAAAATTGTTAAGCGCTTCAGTGTGGCTGCTAGTCAATCTGCCATGAAGGTAAGGGGTCACATACCAGTGCCAGGCTGCGTTGTAGTTTTTTCCGAGAAAATCCAGAAAATCAAAATTCATGTAGCGATTATCAATCAGGGTGCCTGTTACCTCGAAGCGTTGCATTAAATACGTTTTGTTAAATACAAGACTTGCAGATGTGATAATGATCTGATCGGATTTACGTGGTTGGCCGATAAAATCAACTGGGTCAGCAAGGGAAGACATGCGAAAGACATTGCTGTCATACGTAAATGTACTGCCCGCCGTCACGTTAAAAGTCTTACCGGGGAACAGTCTGGACGGAGGCAGCGCTGACTGTTGAGCCATTGCCTGTTGCGCACCTATCAAAAAAAAACCTAAAGGAGCAATTATTGCGATCCAACGACGACGACCAAGGGAAAGATTTAACGGCAATCTTTTTTTCATTTTAGGTATCTCTATCTTTCCAATACAAATGCTGCAAGAGTATCACCTTGACTGACGGGAGGATAGCAGAAGTGTTATTTGTGTTAATGGCTGTCGGCAGGCTTTGTGGCGGATGAGGGAAGCACTTAATATGCAGCCCGATCCTTCAGTACTATCAGAATGGTTTTGCAGATGATATGTAAATCGAGCCGCAACGACCAGTTGCGCAAATAATCGAGATCGTGATCGATGCGGGCCTGCATCTTATCCAACGTACGCGTCTCCCCACGGTAGCCGTTGACCTGGGCCCAACCCGTAATTCCGGGCTTTACCTTGTGCCGGATCATGTAGCCTTTGATGAGGTTGCGGTATATCTCGTTGTGAGCTACTGCGTGGGGTCGAGGTCCAACGATACTCATACGACCTTGCAGAACATTAACGAACTGAGGCAATTCGTCCAGCGAATTCCTGCGTAGGAAGGCTCCGACGCGGGTTACGCGGTTATCATCCCTTTTCGCCTGCTGGATGGTATCGCCATCTTCACAGACGCTCATAGATCGAAACTTGTAAACCAGGATTTCCTCTCCGTCCAGGCCGTAGCGTCGCTGTTTGAAAATAATGGGACCTGGCGAGTCCAACCGGATGGCAATCGCGATAAACAGCAGAATAGGTGATATGAGTAGCAGTATAAGCAGGGAGAGGATAATGTCGCTTGCCCGCTTTACCATCCCGTTGGAGCCCGTAAAAGGCGATTCACAGACGGCGATAACCGGGGTGCCGCAAACTGTCCCGCTACGCGCCTGGATAAGATCAGTGACAAACATGTCGGGTACGAAATAGATTGAGGCCGTCGTATCCTTCAGTTCGTCGAGAACATGCAGAATGCGTGGCTGGGAGGCCATCGGCAACGATAGATAAATGAACTGAATGCGGTGTTCCTTGACAAACTCGGGGAGTTCTCGAAGTCTTCCGAGCAAGGGGTTATGCCGCGCGTGGGGAAGCCGACTTTCGTTCCGGTCATCGAAAAAACCGGACAGCTCCATATTGGAATAACGCGTCTCATGGATGCGGCTGGCGAGCGCCACCCCCTGCTCGTTCATGCCGACAATGATGGCGCGCTGTGGCGGCCCCTGGAGCATGAGGAGATAGGGCGCTACGATGCGGAATAGCAGGTGAACGCCGATTTGACTTAAGGGCGCAGCCCACAGCCAGGTGATGAGTACCTGATCGGAGAATTGTCCGATATAACCGGTTGCAAAACCGAGAAAAAACAGTAGCAAAGCCATCCAGAACCAGGTGTAGAACACGTCGAAGATAAGCACCTTGACGGATGACCGGAGATGTGACGCGCCCGGGAAGGAGATTGAGAATACGATCACCGACAGGATCAAATAAGGTGGGAGCAATTCGCCTTCAAAACTGACGCTTATCAGCCACAACGAAAGTGTCAGTACCGCGGGGTCAAGAACTGCCTCGACCGCACTCAGCATATTGTTAGCGAGCGGGCCTTTCATCTGACGCGCCGTAACGGTGGAAGCGGAAAATGTCGGATTTGCCTCAGCCATGACCCGCGCGCTGCTCAATTTTGGAAATGGCTTGCACCCGGTTGTAGACGTCGAGTTTCCGGAATATCTGGTGCAAGTGGTTTTTAACGGTGTAAGAACTGATGCACAAGATGCTACCGATCTCGGCATTTGTTTTGCCCTTTCTTACCCAGGTCATTATTTCGGCTTCTCGCTCGCTCAGCCCCGGGACATCATACTCCGGCACATCTGCGAGGAGGGAGGGCCGGCAGGAACGCTGCGGCAAGGGCGTTACGCGGCGCAAAGCCGTATCAAGGTAGGGCAGCAGGATTTCCATTGCGATCAATGTTGAATCGTCAAGCTCATCCTTCGAGCTGAAAACGACATAAAGGCAGTCATGCTGTCCGCGCTCATCGCTGATACCGTGGAATAGCGACGAGCGCATATTCCGCAAAGCTCTTCCGAATGAGCAGTGCGCCGTGCCATCCCCTTGAAGAATCTCCGATGCGCTGAGTTGCGCCTCGCAAACCCTGGATGCATAAGGAACCCGTCCCATCTCAATCCAACGGTCGTGCGATACCCGCAGCAACGGAGAAAACCGTTCCAGCTGCAATTGCGCCGTTCTGAGCCCGGGTAGCGGAGAAATGATGTCGTATCGGACATTGTTCGAGCTGAAGTCGCCCCAGGCCGCAAGCAGGATTTCATGGGGCAAATAATGCTGTACCTCCCCCTGCAACCATTTTAATAGATCAAAATGGCGACGAACCGCTACCCCTTCCTGAATGATGCGAAAGTAACGCTGAAGATGATCGGTGGAAAGCGAGGGAAAAAAACCCATTTTTGTGAATAATTGGTTTATTGGATGGGTTAAGTAGCTTTGGTTTCGGCTTCGATATTAGATATTAGATATTAGAGATAAAACGAGTGTGGACTATATTAGTGGATGCTTTCTTTACATTGCGTAGTTGTTCGTTCCTTAATGGTAGTACAACAGTGTCGCAACTTCTCCCTTTGTTTTTCGATGTTGACGCAATGTGCTCTGCCTCGACACTATCCTATAAGTTTGCTCAGATCTGCTAAAAGTAGCAAACTCCATCCCGGACTTCCCCTTTGCCGGAATATTCAAAATAATGACCCATTACTGTTACCAAAGTATTTCCGACCTCTACCAATATATGGATAAGTAACAAGTAAAGGTCTTAATTTAAATTCGCTACAAACGTAAGTTTTCCCCGAAATGCTGCCCTTTACCGCTAACGATTCTAACCCCTACCTTCTACCGCCCAGACCAATCTCTGAGACGAACGCTAATCTCTGAGACGAACGACTATGACGGTCTACTATCTGCGAGAGAGCAAGCAAGGGTGAGAGCAGCAAAAAACTAAGGAACTAATATTACCGGTAACAAAAGTACAGTCTGTTCGCTAGTTCACATAACCCAGAAGTATTAAATTCGTCTTGAGAGAGATTTTGATAATAAAGATAAAGGACTACGATTCAACGCAGCAGACTCTGAAATTTCGAGCAGCATCGAGGAACCGCCGGAGCTGACAAGCAGGAATCGAACCTCAAGCGGCGGTGGCGGTATATTTGTTGCAGTTAAACAGATAGTCGGGGACTTTATAGCAACGAGATGGACTTGATCCACCTTACAGCCCTTCGTAGAGGCAATATTTTTGCGTTGCGGCTTGAGCAAATCACTACTGAGAGCATCTATAGCAAGGCAAGACCGGCATGAGGCAACTATTTGAGT
>DATEEZ010000170.1:0-3888 GCA_035280905.1 Nitrosospira sp. | reverse complement strand
CAGGCCTTGGCGCAGCATCGTAGCGAATCAACGGCTTTCGATGGATAGACTGAGATTTAGGTACTGCGGACCTACCTGTAAAACTTCCCTTCGCGCTCTGGCTGATAGATGATTTCCTCTATTCGTACCTTGATAGTGCCTCCGCCGGGACGGGGCCACTCTATCTCGTCGCCGGTGGAAAGTCCCAGCAGGGCACTGCCAACCGGCGCGAGCACGGAAATTTTATCACCGGACCCGTCAACATCTTTTGGATAGACCAGCGTCAGACGAAAGTCCTGGCCTGAGGAATCGATGCTGAATCGTACTGTGGAGTTCATGGTTACCACCGTGGGCGGTATTTGCTCGGGCTCGACGATTTCGGCGCGTTCGAGCTCGGCTTGCAACTCCGCACTGCCAGGAACCGCGTTGGCTGGAAGCGACTCGAGCAAGGTTTCCAGCCTGTCCAGGTCCTGGGATGTCAATATGATGTGCGGTCTGCTATTCATTTCAACCTCGTTTCAAGTTCGGTCATTGCCCCTTACCACACTGCCACTTGCCAACTACTGATGTCTTCCTGACCCGCGCCTGCCGGTTCATCGTCGGAAGTTTTGATCGGGCCGATCGGATAGATGCCCTGATTCTATCATCAAATGTCATGATATTACCGGAGCAGCATCGGTTCACATGCTGCTTTTATGGGCATTCCCTCTCATCAGGATTAATGACAAGGGCCGTTCACCTTTGACCCTTCATCGTATTGGGCGTAGAGTCGAAATAACGGCATACGACGAGCACATAATTTCTTATTTTTTTGAGGAGCGGTGGCTATGCAATCTCCAACTATTGTAAATCCCTCCCAATTAGACCCGGTCAATCCGGCAATCGAAAAGTATATGCGCAGCCTCGTGGGTCGGACTGATCACCCGGTGCTGACCGAAATGGAGGCGCTTGCTGCCAAAAATAATTTTCCCATCGTCGGCCGCCTCGTCGGCGTTTTTCTGGAGACACTTGCGAAAACGATCGATGCTAAACATATTTTCGAGTTCGGCAGCGGCTACGGCTACTCGGCTTACTGGTTCGCAAAAGCAGCCGGGCCGGACGGAAAGGTGATCTGTACTGACGGCGATCCTCAGAACAAGGAAAAGGCCGAGCAGTATCTCAAGTCTGCCGATCTGCTGGAGAGGATCGATTTTCGCACCGGCATCGCACAGGAGATATTCGGGCAGACCGAAGGATTATTCGATATCTGCTACAACGATGCGGACAAGGGCGATTATCCGGAAATCTGGCGCATGGCAAAAGACAGGATTCGTCCGGGTGGGCTATATGTTGCAGACAATGTGCTTTGGCATGGACGGGTGGCGGTGGAACGTTATGTTGATATTGTTCCCGGATGGACCGAGGCCATTCTCGAGCACAACCGGTTGATTTTTGGCGATCCCGAATTTGACGCTTTCATAAATCCAACACGGGATGGAGTTGTCGTGGCATGCAGAAAGGTATCATGACACTATTTGTGATTCATCCCCAAGGCCAAGGCCCTGATCTTTGGAGAGAGCAGGGCTTCTGAAAAATATCGAAATAAAATGGAAGCTCAAATCCGGCGACTCAAATCGAAAGAAAATTTTTATAATTTTTTGTTGTATTTCTGAATGGGATGTGCAAAACTATTTTCCAGTAAAGTTGTAGCGCGAAACTAGGGTTCCGGCTTCTTTTTTCGAAGTGTCTGGTCCGAGAGTTTCCGGCTTCGTCATGACGAGGCTCCACGGAGGGATAAAAGCCCGGGAGATCATGTAGTTATTACATTGATTCCCGGAGTTTAACCGCCGCAAAAGGAGACTTGTCATGTACTCTCCCTTCGTATTTTTCCCCGCTTTCGCAGTTGCCAGCCCAGTTACGATAGAACTGCGTGGCAAGCAGTATATACGTCATGCCGGTGGAAGCCGTTATCCAATGGCGTGCAAAGCACACCATTGTGGGTTCGGACTGGACTCCGGGTTGTGGCCCGGCACGACGAAGCTCGTAGCATTTTTTCGCCAGATAAATAGCCGCGATACAAATAGCTGCGACACCTGCGACCCCAGTCCACCACCGCTGGGCGTCTCCTTGCTCATCGCTTCTGACAGCATGAAGAGGCCGACTGGCAGTCAGCCGGGTGAAATCATTTCGCGTGTCTCGAAAGGGATATCATGTCCATAGAAGAAACCCCGAATACATTTTCTCGTCCTGCTGCCACTCCGGTCACCAGCGATAAGCTTCATCGCAGCATGAGCGTATGGAACAGCTTTACGCTCGGGTTCGCCGTTGTTTCCCCTGTAGTGGGGCTTTACGCGATCATCAGCGTCCAGACCACTGTCACAGGAGGCGGATGGTTCGGCGCGCTGGCTACCTGCCTCGTCATGCAGTTGCTCGTGGCCACGGTTTACGCAGAATTGTCTTCACAATTCCCGATTGCGGGCGGTGCATACAAATGGTCGCGTCAACTCGGAGGCGTGGTCACCGGGCAATTTGCCGGCGTCATCTACGTCAGTTCCACTATCGCCATGCTCACCACTACCGCCTATACGGGTGGCGTCTGGCTTGCCCTGTTTTTTGGAGCCGAGAGCGAAACCGGCCCTGCATTCGTAATATGGGGCGCAGTATTCCTCCTCCTGTGCACCATTATCAACCTGGTTCACATCAATATCTTCAAGCTGGTCATCACAATGGGAGTCTATGCAGAAGTTGTCGGCTCCCTGGGCGTGGCGCTGCTGCTGTTTCTGTTCTTCCGGCAGCATTCTTTTTCCGAATTGTTCCAGCATCTTGGCACGGGCACGGCCCCAGACCAGATTTCCGCGTTTTTAGCAGCGCTGGCGATTGCCGGCTGGGCATTCATCGGTTTTGATGCCTGCTCCACCATTGCGGAGGAAACGCACGAACCCAAGCGGATGGTGCCGCGTGCCGTTTTCTTCTCTTTGTGTATGGTTGGATCGGTGGTGCTCTTCAACTCCGCTGCCCTGACGCTCGCGTTCGATCGCGAGGCGCTGATTACTGCCAGCGCCACTTCCGATCCAATTACGCCTGTGATTACCGGCAGTTTTGGCGAGTGGGCGGAGAAGCCGTTTCTAGCCATCGTCATGGTCGCATTTCTGGCCTGCGGCGCTTCAGTGGTGAAATATACCTCCCGTATCGTGTATTCCATGGCGCGCGAAGGCAATATGCCCACTGTTCTCAGCCAGTTGGCGCCGGACAAGACGCCACGCAACGCCGTTATCTGTACTGTATCGCTGGCGGGACTGGGATTGCTGTTCGGGTTGAACGATGGCGCGGTCGCCACCGTGATTGCCTTCGGCACGGGCGGGCTTTACGCCATGTTTTCTATGACAACGGGCGTCGGGTTATTCACCCGGCTCACCGGGCGCTGGAATCCGGCATTGGGAGAACTCAAGCTTGGCGTCTGGGGGTTGCTGATCAACACAGTCGCTTTTATCTGGTCTGTATTTGAACTTGTCAATATTGCCTGGCCGCGCCCCTATGCTGCGGCTCCCGACGCATCGTGGTGGCAGCTTTGGGCGGTACCGCTGGTGCTGGGCAGCATTCTCGGCATTACGGCGCTGTATATACTCATAAATAAGATGCGTAAAAAATCCACTTCACAAAGCATGCAGAGGGAAGCGAAAACACCGCATTAACCTGCAATTGAACTGGATACATCTGAAAAAACTATCGTGATGAGGAGAAAGACATGAACCAACCGGATGCACATTTGTGGGAACAACATATTCCCGGGGGTTGCCACTGGTCTGGCATTCTGCGGCGCGGTACCACCCTGCGCATGACGGATGTTAATGGCGGTGCCAATGCCTCGGTATTGTTCTTCAATCAGGAAGAAAAACTGGAGCGCTACAACATGGCCGATACGCTCAAATC
>DATEEZ010000169.1:0-7487 GCA_035280905.1 Nitrosospira sp. | reverse complement strand
TGCTTGAAGAATGCGAGCGAGGGGAAGCCGCTGCCGTGATGGCCTATGACAACGCGCTCAGAGAAGAAATGCCACTCGACCTGCGAGCGCTGCTCGACAGGCAATACGAAGGTGTTAAAAGAAACCATGATCGTGTCCGTCTTCTGCGCGATGCGGCACGACATGGTATCAAAACGGTTTGAAAACGCGACTGAGGCGTCTCACTTTTTACCTGTGAACAGCAGGTAAAGCACGTCTTACAGCTAAAGGGTAACGAGGGAGGCGCTGCGTCGTATGTTGTCGTATGTTGATCGATCTCCTGTTTGCGAGAACTGACTATTATCCGGGAAACCGACCCCCTATCGAGCCTCGCTATTTAGATATGCGGTATAAGGAAATCTTGCTTTTATCCTGTTTCTCCAACGTAGCCGTGTTGCCGTCGGCATTCAGGTTAAAGGAGTTCGCGCCGGTTTCCGAAAAGCCGGCACACCCGTTGGTGTCATAGGTAAACCCCTTGATGCTTAAAGCCTTGCTCCCGGCATCGTATGTATACGAAGCGAATTCGACACCAGGGCCGCAATTTTCAGCATGCTCCGGATTGCCAATCGGATCAACCATCATGAACTTTCCATTGGAAAAGAAAAAGTAAGTCGGAGTCTTGATATTCGTCCGATCTGCTGCCCACGCCCCAACGATGCCTTTCGGTTCATTTTCCATGGCTGAATAGCGGCTTTCCTTGACCTCCGTCTTGATCGGCTCCTTGTCCGAACTGATCTCCAGCGTTCCCGCGATATGGAAAAGCTCCCCAAAGAGGCTTGCTTGCTTCTTCTCTCTTTGAACCGTCACGATATCCGAGGTAATCAGGTCGGAACCGTCCGTGCGTACCCGCACTGTCGGCCGGGGATTAGATAAACCGGCCTGAAGATTGGTATCGATCGCCGGCTTGCTCACGAATGTGAATCCTCTGGTGTCAAATTCTGATACGCCCGCCACGCCGTACTCCACCCCCGCCTTGCTGACCAGTTTACCGCCACAAACGCGATTGGCATCGCAGGAGTCATCGGGCGTGGCTTCACCGTTCAGGTACTCGCCTCCTCCGCTGGTGGAAATGCGGATTACAGAGGCGGACGTATCGTCATGCTTGATCCAGATATTGGAACTCAGCATGGGAATACCTTGTGAAAGGAAATGAGCTTTGGCCTGCTCGGGTGTCTTCACCGCGCCGCTTACGCCACCGGCCTCTCTGACCTTCAGAAGATCGGCAGAAGCTGCAAACGCAGCAGGATCGCTATCCAGGTTGATGGAGTCTGTGACAGCAGCCGCGGCATTCGGGGGAATGGATATACCATTATCGGGATTGCCGTCGATATCGAGTGATTGCAGCAGAATGAGCAAGTTTTGCAGCTTATTCGGGCTCTCTCCGGCCAGCTCCATGGGAGTTATGATATCTGCTCCCTTCACCTTCCCCAGAACCCGACTGCCCAGTTTGAATTCGATCGTATCACCGTAATTAAATTTGAAGATTCCGTTTTCATCCGTATTGGCGGCTGCACCGGAAGATGCAGTATAGGCTACACCGCTCACCGCCGTATCCAGCAACCTGCCGGTCGCCGGACCGGTTTTCCCTCCACCGCTGCTGCTACTACCGCCGCTTGCTGCCGGCCCGCTCCCATTACCGCATGCGGCGACGCTCAACGCCAGTGCAAGCGGCATCAGGCGCGCCCAGGAAATGGTTCTTTTATTCTGATTAAACTTCATCTTCAACTGATCCATTCGGTTTAAACAAACGCGCTATCATATCAAACTATAGCGCGACAATATCGAAAAACATCGCCCCTTTTCTTCCAGTTTGGACGGATGAGCGGCATTCTGTGGAGAGGAAAACCGGCCTACAGCAATCAGAGTCGCTCGGTTTGCCCTCGGCCCTTGAGAAAGCTGCCAGCAGCTTTTGTTCCACCTCCCCACGAGCTAGAGATAAAACAAAGCTGTTGTATAATTTCGGACGGTAGAATCCGGAAAGCTGGCTATGCCGGGTTTTGCAGCCGTTGAGTGACATGAGTTGGCTCAATTGCTTCTTCAAGTCCTACACAAATATCGATACCAATATTTCAAGGAGAATGATAATGCGCAAATTCCACGCCCTTGCAGCTTCACTTGCTTTCACCTGCTCCATCCCGCTGGCACTTGCCGCCGAAGGAACCGTTGCAATTTCTTCACCTACTGAAGGTGCCAAATTCAGCCCGAAGACTGATATCGAGCTTGTCTATGACATCTCGCTGGGAGACAAGGGCGACCACACCCATCTCTATATCGATGAGAAGGAAATATTGACGCTCCGTAATCTGAAAGGAAGCCAATCTCTGGGAACGCTTGCAGCGGGAAAACATGAAATATGTGTCAAGGTGGTAAACAAGGCGCATACACCCATTGGTCCGCAAAAGTGCGTCAACGTCAGCGTAGAAGCATAGGTGTTTGAAAATCTCAACTATGCCTTAGTGCAGCTGGTGCATAATTTCGGCGCCGCTGCCGTGGTGGGATTTCCAGTCCTTGGGTGGTACATCTCGGGGCAGGCCAGCCCTGTGCTACGTAAGTTTGCCTGGATAGTCGGGTTGAGTTGGGCAGTTCAGGCGATGAGCGGTGCAGGGTTTGGTGTAGTCAGTTACTACTATTACCAGGTATTCCCGGATCTGCACGGCGTCGCCTTTACTGCATTACTGATCAAGATTCTCTGTGCTGCAGGTGGAGTCTACATTGCGGCGAAGTATTTACGTCAGTCGGCCGCATGGACACCCAAACAGCGCCGTAATGCATGGAGGCTGCTCAGCCTTCTAGGCGTAACGGCGCTGGCTGCCGCGGCGTTCTTGCGGTGGTATGCGTAATTTGGCTGCAGTGACTACTTCCACCTGTGCGGCGAGGTTTTTCGGATTGTGCGCCTCCTGATATGTGAGGAAAAGTGCAACTCCACCCACCTTGGCCTGCTCGTTCTATCGTGGCTGAGGTCGCTCACGAAAACTCCGCCGCAAGATCAGCGAGAAGCGAACGGTACACCCTGTTCATGTATTCCACTGCTTCTGTGTTCGCCGATTCCCATGACCCGGACCATTCCACGAAGGCCGTGTCATCAGTCGTCACCGGGAGCAGATGCAGATTTCCCACGTAACCGTGAATCTCTCTTGATGAAACCGGGGAAGGTCCTTCGTCCATGGAATACATCATCCGACGCTCAATCTCGCTATAGGCGATCAACGTATCCAGGAACTCCCTGTTTAGTAGCCGCCTTGCACCCACCGAATACCCATCGCCCTCGCCCACCTTTTCGCACGACTTGACCAGTGAAGGCGCCCAGGAGAAATCGTGGAAGTTCCGAATCCTGGACCAGACCTCCTCTATCGGGGCACCGACAACAATGGAGTTGTATACTTTTGGCATGATTATCCTCCCTCTTGTTTTTTCGTCTGAATCTGGCGGGGTTTGCCATCTGCTTTTTCGGGCAGGTTTCACCACGGCCGTGCACTGGTCGTTTTTAAACTAACAATATACGACATCATATCGATAGAACAATATTCTGAGCAGAGACATCAGTGCTGGCCTCCGCTTTTCTTCGCCATATTGCTATCGCAGTGCTGCTCTTCCTATGCAGCGGCTGCATTCATACCATGCCATTCTAGGACGCAACTGGAAATGTCATTCCCGGCAGTATCGCCAGCATGGAAACGATTACTATCGGCGGTATTCCTCAAAGCATCTGGTTTCGTGGAATATCTACCTCCAATCCCGCTCTGATTCTCTTGCACGGCGGACCGGGCGCCAGCGAGTCCGCGCTCTTTCGCCACTATAATTCCCCGCTTGAACAGCATTTCACGGCGGTGTATTGGGAGCAGCGAGGGACAGGCCGCTCGTACCACCCGGATATCCCTCCTGAATCCATGTCCATCTCTCAGTTTGTACGCGATCTGGACGAGGTCGTGGAACAGGTAAGGCACCGGTTCAACAAGGAAAAGGTGGTATTGGTCGGCCACTCGTGGGGTACAGTGCCTGGGATAATCTATGCTTCGCAGCATCCCGAAAAAGTCTCTGCTTATGTGGGTATTGCCCAGGTGGCTGACGTGCCGGAAGGCCGCAGCTTATCCTACGACTTTGCGCTGTCGGAAGCGAAAAAAAGAGGAAATGCCCAGGCCATTTCGGAGTTGAAGGCAATTGGGCCACCGCCCTACGCTTCTGTCGATGAAAGATTGACAACCGGGAAATGGGTGGAGCGATTCGGCGGCATATTCCATACCAATCTGTCGACAGGTAAGCTGATATGGACGGCACTCAATACTGATGAGGCGAATCTGATCGATCTTATCAGGTTTGGGCAGGGCAATCGCTTTTCTCTCGTTCAGCTAGAGGATGAAATCTCCAGGCTCAATCTGAGCGAACACTACCGCTCATTCAAGGTGCCTATATTCTTCCTGCTTGGCCGTTATGACATGCATGTCCCTGCGGTCCTGGCCGAACGATATTTTGAAAAAATCGAGGCGCCCTGTAAGCGGCTGGTGTGGTTTGAGCACTCCGCGCATAACCCACTATTCGAGGAGTCGGCCAAGTTCAATCGTCTTCTGATTGAAGAAGTATTGCCGGTTGTTAGGGAACCGCTGAACAAATAGCGATTCTGGGTTTTTCGGTACGCCGCCATTTTTTTGACCAAGAATTCTTGTCAGACTCCTTCTTCGGCAACGTTTTGGCGCCGAATTTTGATCCGTTTCTGCCTCATCGTCCGTCATTCAGGAAATGACGGACGGACTCTGACCCTATTGATTCTTGAATATATTAACCGCTAGCCATCTTCAGCTATTTCTCGCGTAAGAAGTAAGGAACGTCACCCAGCGATTAACAGTCAAAGTGGCGTACTGACAAAACAACGCTCGATTATTTTAAGAAGCTTGGCGGTAGACCAATTTTGCCTAGCGCCCGTACTCACCCCCTACTCGGATCACGTTATCGCATCCCGCCAATTGACCCAATTCCGAGCCTCGTGCAGCATTGAGTTCTAAATTTTGCGCGATGCTTTCCGGCCCTCTTACCATGGCATAAAAAAAGACGGCAAAATAACTTTTATCGACAATTGCATTCTGACGTGCGATTTCAGGCAGCATCTGCGCATGTAATGCTTGAAGATTATACCAAGGCACTGCGGGATACACATGGTGTCCGATGTGGTAATTAATATTGTTCCAGAACCAGGAATGTATCTGGTTGCTAATAATAGTGCGGGTTCCCGCAAGCTGTCCGGAATTCCAGGGGGTTCCATAATGTTCTGCGACAAAACGAACGCTATTAAAAAATCCGAAGAATATGAGCGGCCAAAACCAGATCTCAAAAACTTCAGATGCAATTCCTTGTCTGGAAGCCCAGTTGAAAACAGTCACCACAACAATTACGTGAAATGTGATTTCGCTCCAATGAATCAGCGCCTTCTTACCCCTGAATTTTTGTAATGGGAAAATAAAAATAAACTGAATCGCGGTGAGAAAAACCCCAAACACGGCATACGCGTAAAAAAGGATATAGTCGCCGATTCCACGTTTACCCATGGTGAATGCATCTGGATCTTTTGGAGAGCGATTATGGCGATGATGCAGGAGGTGATCTTCCTTGAAGGAAATAAATGAAATAAGCATAGGCGTTATGGCGAAAACGCCAAATGCCCAGTTTTTCCATTTTTTCTTAAATAGGACGCTGTGGGTGCAATCATGCATAAAAGTCATAATGCCCATTTGCACGTAGCCCATGGCAAGGTAACAGAACCAAGTGATGGCTAAATGAGGGGAGTTCCAAGCAATCGCTCCTAATCCAATCCAAATTCCGTAAAACACAGGAATTTTTAGGTTGGGTTGCCACCGATGATGGTAGAGTTTTTTCAGTTCGGTAGAATCAATTGGACCTGTCATAGAGCGTTTCTCCTTCTGCCAATCCTTGATGCGATCCTTGGCGGTTGCGCTGCTCGGCATGAAGCGTAATGATTTGTTACCGGTTCCGCCAATTTGGGCAATGGTGAATCAGTCGATCCTATAGTAAGTGAAGTACGGTGGCAAGTTGGGCACTTCTCCTGTTTCTGGTAGCTATAGTTAGTATATATCAAAAAATGGGTCAAATTTTGAGCAAGGCAAGGGTATGGGGTGCCTAAGGAGCCGCTGGACAAATCGATCGGATGCGAGAATTCCGGTTGCCAGAGGCTACCAGGTTCCGTTTGCCCGACAGATCCGGGATGAAGCACAAATTCACACGGGCGTGGTAGGACCGATTACCGACCCCTGTCCAGTATGGTTATGCTGTCAAGCGGCGGGCAAAGTAGATATGCAGGGGTTATAAAAATCGAGCCCGGCTCAGCTATTCGCATTTCCTGCCCTATCTGAACCAAGCTTACGATAGGTCGCTGAAAGACTTCCTGCGACCCAGCTACCTCAGAACCCTAACAAGCGATTATTGTTTCCCCGTATTTTTCTTGAAGTTTTCGGGATGAGGGCTATATTTAACAACAGCAATCCACCACTCAGTAAAATTGCATGCGTCCTTCCTAAACTACCGTTTGGAGGTATCCATGTTCCTCGAAATTACCTTAACCTCGACTCGATCCCCTACTGTCACCACAAACTCAAGTAGTTGCCGAAGAGGGGATAAGCTGCGCTTCCTGTGTAGCGGAATGATTATGCTGGGCCTGATGGTAAGTGCTGCTTCGGTTCATGCGGATACCGTCAGTATCAATGCCTTTAAAGATGCCCCTATCTTCGGAACATCAGGCAATGCTGATACCGGAAATGCCAATAGTATGGGTCCAGGTCTCTTTACCGGAGCCGATGACCAGTTAAACATCAAGCGCTCTCTGCTCCAGTTCGATTTGGCAGCGGAGGGTATCCCGGCTGGCTCAACGATCGACAATGTAACCTTGTCAGCCATGCCCGCTTCGGCGGGCTTTTTGTTGCGGTGTGGGACAGTCTGTCCCAATGGGTGGTGAAACGCTCTTCCCCCCGTCGTTTAAAAAAGTCGTGAAAAAATGTTTGAATTTTAAAGACGATATCGGTTTAACATTTGCTCTTTCCCATCCTTAACCCTAACCTAATGCTCTGCCCTTATTGATACCCCGCCTTTGAAGAGGAAACCATGAAAACACTCTCAATTGCTTTCTTTTTATCTCTCCTGTCAGGCACAGTGCACGTTGCTTATGCCCAGGAGACAAAGTGGCGGATATTCAGCGAAGAGGCGATATCGCTGTACAAGAAGGGCGAGTACGACAAGGCGGTGGCGGCCGTCAAGAAATCGCTTGCACTGGCAGAAAAAGAATATGGTCCTAATCATCCCGATACTGCCACAAGCCTTAACAATCTTGCAGAGCTCTATCGCGACCACAAAAAATTTACGCAGGCGGAGCCGCTCTATAAGCGCGCTGCGGCAATCCGAGAAAAGCACTTTGGACCAAACCATTCCCTTGTGGCGAGAACCCTGAACGGACAGGCTGAACTCTATCG
>DATEEZ010000168.1:0-5010 GCA_035280905.1 Nitrosospira sp. | reverse complement strand
CATGGTGGATGATTCGGACATCGAAATTGTGCTTGTTTCTGCGCAATCCCTTGAGCAAAAAGTGGAGAGGCTGATCTCAGCAGCTTTGGAAGCCGGGGGAAAAGACAATGTCACTGTGATTCTCTGTGAAGTGGCGGGTGTGTAGATTGCGGTTCCAGGCGCCAATTGTTGGCAATTGGCAATTGCTGATCCGTAATCCGGATGGGGTTAGGCCGTTCGCTCTTGGACGGGTAAGTGCAAGGTGTCCCGACCTCTGTTCCTCTCCTCGTAACGCCGCGCAGCTATTGAGCTATACTTCCTATTCACGTCGCTGGAGGTATCATGAAAATCCATGAATACCAGGCTAAACATATCCTGCATAAGTTTGGCACCCCCATACCTGGCGGGCACCCCTGCTTCAGCGTGGATGAAGCAGTAGCAGCCGCTAAAAAGCTGGGTGGAAACGCATGGGTGGTCAAGGCACAAATCCATGCGGGTGGACGCGGGAAGGGTGGTGGGGTGAAGATTGCCAAATCGCTCGAAGAGGTGAAACAATTTGCCGGAAAAATACTCGGCATGACGCTCGTCACACCGCAGACTGGTGCGCAAGGCCAGGTTGTGCGGCGTCTGCTGATCGAACAGGGCCTTGATATCAGGAAGGAGTTTTACATCGGGCTGGTGGTGGATCGTGGTCGCCGGCGTGTCTGCCTGATGGCGAGTGCCGAAGGTGGGATGGACATCGAGCAGGTCGCTGCCGATCATCCGGAAAAGATCCACAAAGTGTACATCGATCCGGGGGCGGGGTTGACCGCTGCGGAAGCGGAAGACATCACGAACAGGATGGGTTTTTCCGGTGCGACAGTGGCGGAAACGGTTGCGCTGTTGCAGAATTTATACCGCGCTTACGACAGCACGGATGCATCGCTCGTCGAAATCAATCCGCTGATACTTAGTGGGGAAAACCGCATTGTCGCGCTCGATGCGAAGATGAATTTTGACGATAACGCACTGTTCCGGCACCCGGATATTGCCGACTTGCGTGATCTTGATGAGGAAGATGCGGCAGAGATCGAGGCGTCCAGATATGGTCTTTCCTACATTTCGCTCGATGGCAATATAGGCTGCCTGGTAAATGGCGCCGGTCTTGCGATGGCTACCATGGATATCATCAAGCTCTACGGAGGAAACCCGGCTAATTTTCTCGACGTGGGGGGAGGAGCAACCGCTGAAAAAGTCATGGAAGCATTCAAGCTGATGCTGCGCAATCCGAGACTGCAAGCCATACTGATCAATATATTTGGTGGCATCATGAAATGTGACGTCATTGCGGAGGGGGTAGTGGCAGCAGCGCGTGAAGTGAGGCTGAATGTTCCCCTGGTGGTCCGTCTCGAAGGCACGAATGCGGATATTGGAAAAAAAATCCTGGTCGAATCAGGTCTTGCCATCATTTCAGCCGGGAATATGGCGGATGCCGCGGAAAAGGCTGTTACCGCAGCTGCATCAGCCGCATCGACCGCCAAGCCGGCCACTGGGTCGTGAACAGAATCGGCAAACGAGGGAAATCAGTATGTCGATCCTGATCGACCGTAACACTCGTGTCATGACGCAGGGGATTACCGGCAAGACGGGGCAGTTCCACACACGGATGTGTCGCGATTACGCTCATGGAAAAGAATGTTTTGTTGCCGGAGTCAATCCGAAAAAAGGGGGCGAGGACTTTGACGGCATTCCGATTTTCGCCACGGTAGAGGAAGCAAAGCAGGCAACAGGGGCGACCGTTTCCGTAATCTATGTACCGCCACCGTTTGCCGCAGCGGCAATCGATGAAGCGGTGGATGCGGAACTGGACCTGGTAATCTGTATCACAGAAGGTATCCCCGTGCGCGATATGATACGCACCTGCCACAGGATGGAAGGACGAAAAACGCGACTGGTAGGACCGAACTGTCCAGGCGTCATTACGCCCGACGAAATCAAGATCGGCATCATGCCGGGTTACATTCATGGAAAGGGACGCGTCGGGGTAGTGTCACGTTCCGGGACGCTCACCTACGAAGCGGTAGCGCAACTGATGGAGCAGGGACTGGGCCAATCCACATGTATCGGCATCGGCGGCGATCCAGTGAACGGCTTGAAGCATCTTGATGTGATGAAGCTGTTCAACGAAGATAATGAAACCGATGCTGTTTTAATGGTGGGTGAAATCGGCGGTACCGATGAGGAGGATTGTGCCCGCTGGGTCAAGGAGAATATGCGTAAACCCGTGGTAGGATATATCGCAGGTTTGACAGCACCCCCGGGCAGGCGCATGGGTCATGCCGGCGCCGTTATTTCGGGCGGCAGGGGAACTGCTCAGGAAAAGCTTGCAGTATTGGAGGAATGCGGGATTAAAGTCGCGCGAAACCCAGCCGAGATGGGCAAGGTTCTCAAGTCCGCATTGAGTTGAATAATGTTTATCCCTGAAACTGCTTTGAAGGAAAACAGCATGATTTTCTCGCAATGACTTTTCTTTCATTGATTTTCGCTCTTCTGCTGGATCAGTGGCGCCACGGCAGCGCGCGTAAACGCATTGTTTCCTTTTTCCTCTCCTATGCCGATTCGCTGGAGCGCCATTTCAACACCGGTATCCCGCAGCACGGCACCATTGCCTGGATAGCCGCGGTAGGACCTTTCCTGATACTCTCCCTCCTGATTTATTATTTATTATACGGGCTCAGTCCGCTGCTGGGGTGGGCGTGGAATGTGGCAATACTTTATTTCAGCGCCAGCTTTCGCCAGTTCAGCTATTCCCTGACAGAAATAAAGGAGGCGCTCAGGAACGAAGACTTGCCGCTTGCACACGACCTCTTGAAGGAATACTACGGCATGGAGGTGGATGGACGCAGCAGTGAGGATACTTCGCGGATTGCCATCGAGATGGGGTTGATCCATGCTCATCGTAGCATGCTTGGTGTCATCGTTTGGTTCGCCTTGCTGCCTGGGCCGCTCGGCGCCATGCTGTACCGTCTCGCAGAATTATTGAATGACGCCTGGGGGGATCGCCCGGATGGCTTTGGTGTTTTTGCGGTAAAGGCGTTTCAGGTCATTGATTGGCTGCCAGCGAGGGTAACAGCACTGAGCTTTGCCATTGCGGGTAACTTTGAGGATGCGGTTTATTGCTGGCGCGCGCAGGCGGCATCGTGGGCAGATCAGAATCAGGGAATCATTCTTGCCAGTGGCGCCGGGGCGCTTGGCGTGCGCCTGGGAGATCCATTGCGAGAAGAGCTCGGCGCATACCACCGCCCCGAGGTGGGTGTGGGGGAAGAAGCCGACATGGATTTTCTGCAGGGCACCGTTGGTCTCATCTGGCGTACCCTGGTGCTATGGCTCGTTCTGCTGCTGTTGCTGGAGATCGCCAGCTGGGCGGGATGAGCAAGCAAGGAAAAACTGATACAGTTCACATAAAGTCGATATACAGAGAGAGCTCGTAGCCGCATTTATGAGGACACTATGGCACAACCGTTGCTGATCGCGCAATCCGACCATCCCCTTGGTTTATTGCCTGGCTTCGCCAATCGGCATGGCCTGATCACAGGCGCGACCGGCACAGGTAAAACCGTAACGCTCCAGGTACTGGCAGAGCGTTTCTCATCAATCGGCGTGCCCGTATTCATGGCGGACATAAAGGGTGATCTGGCGGGACTTTCCTTTCCCGGAACCGCTTCAGCCAAAATGAAGGAACGGCTTGCGCAACTCCGCCTTCATGAGCCTGAATGGACTGCATATGCGGTTACATTCTGGGATATTTACGGAAAAGCCGGGCATCCCGTACGAACCACCATATCCGACATGGGTCCGCTGCTGCTGGGCCGGTTATTCAATCTGAACGAAACGCAGCAGGGCGTGCTGACGTTGGTATTCAAGATTGCGGATGATAACGGGCTTCTGCTGCTCGATACCAAGGATCTGCGCGCACTGCTGCAGTTTGTCGGCGACAACGCGAAGGACTTCACGGTGCAGTACGGTAACATTTCCGCCGCCTCGATCGGTGCAATCCAGCGTTCGCTTCTGGAGATTGAGCAGCAGGGCGGCGATATCCTGTTCGGCGAGCCGATGCTCGATATTCATGATCTGATGCAGGTGGACAGCAGGGGGCGGGGGATGATAAACATTCTTGCAGCCGACAAATTGCTGAACGCTCCCAAATTGTATTCCACCTTTTTACTGTGGATACTGTCAGAGTTGTTCGAGCATCTTCCTGAAATAGGCGATCCGGAGAAACCGAAATTGATATTTTTCTTTGATGAAGCCCATCTGTTATTCAATGAGGCGCCCCGTCCTCTCCTGGAGAAAATAGAACAGGTCGTGAGGTTGATACGATCCAAGGGGGTGGGCGTGTATTTTGTAACACAAAATCCTCTCGACGTTCCTGAAACTGTTCTGGGCCAGCTTGGCAATCGCGTGCAGCATGCCTTGCGCGCGTTTACGCCGCGCGATCAGAAGGCGGTCCGGTCCGCTGCGCAGACCATGCGTGTGAATCCCGGTCTGGATACCGAAAAGGTGATCAGTGAACTCTCGGTGGGTGAGGCGCTCGTTTCATTGCTGGACGAGAAAGGCCGTCCCACCATGGTTGAGCGGGCGTTTATCTTGCCGCCTGCCTCGAGGATAGGACCGATCACCGATGCGGAACGTACCGGTATCGTCAAATCCTCGGTGATTTTCGGTCATTACGAGCAACGGGTGGACCGTGAATCCGCGTACGAAATACTCAGAAGCCGGGCTCAGAATACCCAGGATGCCGGGAATGAAGAAGCTCCCGCTCGTGGCAGGGCAAAAAAGGTCGAATCCGAAGAGAGTATGATGGATGTGCTGGGTGATATGCTGCTTGGCAAAACCGGTCCGCGCGGCGGATATAAGCCCGGCATTCTCGACACTGCCGCACGAAGCGCGGCGCGGTCGATCGGTTCACGTGCCGGCCGTGAAATCTTCCGTGGCATTCTGGGGGGTATGTTCGGCGGTAGCCGTAGACGTTGAAAAAACAGGATGTGCAAC
>DATEEZ010000167.1:0-3320 GCA_035280905.1 Nitrosospira sp. | reverse complement strand
CCTGGCTGAAAAAAAATTCTTGCGCTGAGCTTGAATTTGTGGTGGGACGTCACGCCTGTATTTCTGCTTGGATTTTTGCAGAAATGGCGGAAATGGAAACTGGAACGGATGTCGCTAAAATTTAACGCGCGAGGTGATTGTCTCGTATATCTTCGAACTGAATGCAGTCGCCTGCTGGATAATTTCCCGCTCCGAAGGATCCTTGATCTTTCCCGTCTTGGTTAGCTTCTCGCCGACTCTGAAGCCGTTCGCCCACGCCGCGTCGCAAATGGGGTCACCAAATATATGTTTCTTTCCCGCAATATGGGCAGCCAGTCCGCTCAGAAACTTGTCGTTTGTGCCTGAAAAATAGCCGCCTATCGTACACAGCTTGTAATCCTCTTCAGATGCAGCAACGGCGCTGGAAAAAGCCATGCAAAACAATATCAAAAACAGGTTTCTCATGCTGCTCCTTAAAGATTCAAGTTCATGACTTGTCGTTCAGTGAGACGAGACTGCGGGGATGAAGATCAACCGGCGAATGTTTCTTTCCTCGCCGACGGAAGAACGATTGCTTCTCTTCCTGGCGCCACCGGCAACTTCAAAAGGGCAACTGCAAAACGGAGGTGCATCGGGTACATGTATTATAGTACTGCTGTCATAGTGCGCGATACTGGTCGTCTTCAACCGATTCTTGGAGCTGCAACTCATGTCTGCAATGGATGCCGACAGCAATCAAGAGCACAAGGAAAATCTTCAGGTAGACCGCCCGCTTTTTTATTGCTATATTTAGAACTGTCAAAAGCCGCTGTCCGGCCCTCTCGAACATGGCAAGGATTATAAGACTAGGGTGAAAACATTCCTTTCCTCCACATCCATTCTGTCAGCAAGACCTTATGTCGCCCCTATATGGTTGCGAGGGGGCCATGCTCAAACCATCTACCCCTATTTTCTTACCCGTCCTTCAATTCCATACCGGCGCGAGCGCTGGGAGTTGGACGATGGGGATTTCATCGACATCGATTGGCTGGAAGGTGCGATGGACGCGCCCTTGATAGTGCTGTTCCACGGCCTGGAAGGAAGCTCAAACAGCCACTATGTCGTGAGCACCATGGCACTGTTTCGCGAGATAGGCTGGAGAGCCGCAGTGGTACATTTTCGCGGCTGCTCCGGCTCGCCAAATCGGCTGCCACGAGCCTATCACGCGGGAGATTCCTCAGAGATTCATGAGATACTGCAACGTATCAATGCCAGAAACCGGAAGTCCGGCAAACAGTCACCGGTTTATGTGGTCGGGGTATCGCTGGGAGGCAATGCGCTGCTGAAATGGCTGGGTGAGCAGGGCAGGCACGCGTGCCAGTTGGTCGATGGAGTTGTAGCCGTTTCCGTGCCCCTCGATCTTGCTGCCGCGGGGAATGCTCTCGCTTCCGGCTTCAATCTGCTCTACACGCGGCATTTTCTCGATACGCTCAAGCGCAAGGCGCTCGGAAAACTTGACCTCTTTCCGGGTTTGTTCGATCCGGCCGCGGTCGCCGCTTGTACCACGCTGTACGAATTCGACAATGTCGTAACCGCCCCGCTCCATGGTTTTCGCAATGCGGAGGACTATTGGAGGCGATCTAGCAGCAAGCCATGGCTCAAGTACATTGAGGTGCCTACGCTCATCGTGAATGCAATCAACGATCCGTTCATGCCGCCGCATGCCTTGCCCAGTCATGCAGACGTTTCTTCCATGGTCGTGCTGGAATTTCCGGACGAGGGAGGGCATGTAGGCTTTCTGGATTCCCCGTTTCCCGGCAGGCTCACCTGGTTGCCGGAAAGAATCGTCAGTTTTTTTGGCGAGCAAGGGAGCCGGATCGTGCTGCAAACCGGCGAGGCAATGCCGGCAACCCAGGTTTCCTGACCGACTTTCGTCGCACCTTGCAGACTTCCCCATTTTAGAAACATTGCCGTGCTGGCAGCACACGGGGCAGGGAATGTGATTCAGTCCTGAAACTGGCATTCTCTGGCAGGGGCCTTAACGCGGCCAAGTGGTGTAAAATTGCCAGATGAAGTTTGAGCCGACTTACCGTGAGTCGGCTTGCTGCAACAACCTAACCTGTACATCGCATTAGTCCTCCAGTGTCTGCTCCAACAAGCTTTGTTCATCTACGGTTGCACAGTGAGTATTCCGTAGTAGACGGCATCGTTCGCATAGACGAGGCAGTGGCCAAAGCCATTGCCGACGGAATGCCAGCCCTTGCGCTCACCGATCTCTCGAACCTGTTCGGTCTCATCAAGTTTTATCAGGAGGCGCGCAATAAAGGGATAAAGCCGATTGTCGGTTGCGATGTGTGGATCAGTAACGAGACCGATCGGGACAAGTCCTCTCGAATGCTGCTGCTATGCCAATCCTATCCCGGCTACCTGGTACTATGCCGGCTGCTATCGCGCGCCTATCGGCAAAATCAGTATCGGGGGCGGGCAGAAATCAGGAAATCCTGGTTAAGCGAGAGCGACCTTGGAACAGAAGGCCTGATTGCTCTTTCAGGCGCCAATCTGGGCGATATAGGTCTGGCGCTTATACACAGTGACCTCGACCAGGCCCGTACCCTTGCACAAGAGTGGGCCGAACTCTTCCCGGATCGCTTTTATATCGAAGTGCAACGGGCAGGGCACGCCAACACCGAAGCGCTGGTACAACGTTCTCTTGCTTTGGCGGCGACCTTGCGAATCCCGGTGACAGCAACACACCCCGTGCAATACCTGAATCCGGAAGACTACCGCGCGCACGAGGCGCGGGTCTGCATTTCGCAGGGCTACGTGCTGGGCGATCGCCGCAGAGCAAAGCATTGCACCGAGGAACAATATTTCAAAACCCAGGCGGAAATGTGCGCCTTATTTGCCGATATACCTTCGGCGCTTGCCAATACCGTAGAAGTTGCCAAACGGTGCAATCTTACTCTGGAATTGGGAATCAATCGCCTTCCCCAGTTTCCGACGCCGAATAACGAAAGCCTGGAACTGTATCTGCGCAACCAGGCCAGCGCCGGTCTGGAAAAGCGCATGCGAGCACTATTTTCTGATCCCGATCGACGCGCTGCGGAGATGCCGAAGTATCGCGCCCGGCTGGATTTCGAGGCCGACACCATCGTGCAAATGGGCTTTGCCGGATATTTTCTGATCGTGGCGGATTTTATCAATTGGGCCAAGCAGAATGGTGTGCCGGTGGGGCCGGGGCGAGGTTCCGGTGCGGGTTCGCTGGTTGCTTATTCCCTCGGCATTACCGATCTGGACCCGCTTCGCTATGATCTGCTGTTCGAGCGCTTTCTCAATCCCGAACGCGTTTCCATGCCCGACTT
>DATEEZ010000166.1:0-9110 GCA_035280905.1 Nitrosospira sp. | reverse complement strand
TTTAACTGGTATGTTTCCCGGGTTCCGGCCCGGCTTTTCTTTTATATAGGAAGTAAAAATGTCAACTGGTACAGTAAAATGGTTCAATGACGCAAAAGGTTTTGGTTTTATTACCCCTGGTGATGGCAGTGAAGATTTATTCGCTCACTTCTCCGCAATCAACATGGGGGGATTCAAAACCCTCAAGGAAGGCCAAAAAGTAACGTTTGAGGTTACGCAGGGTCCAAAGGGCAAGCAAGCATCAAACATTCAAGCTGCGTAAGATTGCACGCTGGACGGAACATCTGTACCAGCGTGCACCTCCTACAAACTTACTTGATCCACTGATCCGTATGCTATTTCTATTTGACTGAGTGGCGGTCAGCCAGATCAGCGAGAGGCATGAAGCAATTCAAAGCAAAAGAGAACGAAAACTCAGTTGCTTTTATTCAGTTGCTTTTGAGCAGCGAGAAATAAAAATCCTATTTGGTCGAAGAGCGGCCGAATGAGTTGAAGTTGGGGGCAACAACCGAGACCCCGCGAACCTTATGAACGAGGACAGCGGCGCCCATGCCGTTTGATTCCGGCTCCGGGCACCATCCAGGGCAGTTCTTGATGATCAGCAAGCCTCCCTTGAAAACAAAGAAAAGTCTGTTTTACAGCCCTCAAAATCAGGTTACTCGACAGCAGTGCTTAACTTATCCTGATGCCGCTGTCTTCGCGCCAAAGGAGACGACGGCGGCGCGACATCATGCTAACCATGGCTAAACCGGCCAGCAGCATCGCGTACGTTTCCGGTTCGGGCACTAGCGTGCCACGAATCTCCCCCGCTTGGAACATCTCTGTATGGATGTTGGCGTAGGCGGTTCCGTTATTCAATCCATCTACAAACGCGTCGAATGCACTCGCGGCGGTCCCACCATTAGCCGAAATGAATGCCGGGTTATAGCTTGACGCATCCAGCATATTAAAGGTTTGATCGTAGGTACCGGCGGTCACCCCCACTGGAAAACCTGGAAAAGAGGGCACGGTGGTAGCGGGGGGGGCGCTGCCGTCTGGACCGGCGCAGCAATGGATGTGGGAAACTGTTGTAGGTGCCAAGAGGCCACTGAAAGTCTCCTGAACACGCATCGTGCTCTGATCCAAATCAACTGTAACGGTAGCCGTCCCTGTACCGGGAGAGTTATTGGGATCTGGCCGTTCGTTTGATCCAAGGAGCTCGGCGGTAAAAATTGACTGCTGCGCGACGGCCGGAGCCGACACTGCCGCGACAAACAGGGATCCTGCAATTAAGGCGCTCAGTTTCATGATATTTATCCTCCTTTAAGATGGACTCCAGACATTGCAACCTAAGCAGATTAACCGGAAAAACGAGAACCAGCGGACTGGATTAGCGATCCGGACCGCTATCTAAATATAGTACATACGGGGACTTGTGTTTCAATAGGCCGTTTGGTCGCACTAGTACCAGTGGAGGCGTGCAGGGCGCTTGCAACATCTGCTGATCCACATTGAAAAATCATAAATTTCCTGCTCCCCGCTCAGTGTCGTCAATCCATGTTTTACTTCTTTCCCTGCAGATTGCGAACCAGGCCCTGCTGGATTAAAAAGATATTTTTCAGTTGAGGTTCATAGAGGTATATTTATAACTTCCCGTGCAATAGAAAACTTCGGATATTACCTTTTCCAATCCTTGCAGGTCACATGCTCAAAAACCTGACAATTAAAAACCTGACGATCAAATCGCGCTTGATCTTTACCCTTTCCTACCTGGTCGCCTTTTTGCTCGGAATGGGAATGATCGGTTTGTTTGGAATGCATAATGCGATAGACGGGTTACGGACCGTCTATCATGACAGGGCTATTCCACTAAGCCAGGTTGGGTATATTGAATCGCTTTTGCTGCAAACCCGGCTCGCCATCACATCTGCCCTGGTAATGCCCACGGCCGAGATCATCAGGAACAAGACTACCGCGGTTGAGAAGAATATTGCGGAAATCAGCAAAACCTGGGAAGAGTACACTGCCACTCGCCTCACCCCGGTGGAAAAAAAGCTGGCGGCCAAATTTGACGTAGATCATCGCAAATATGTGACCGAGGGCCTCTTGCCCGCAACAGCAGCGTTGCGCGCCAATAAAATCGGCGAAGCAAACAGGATACTTGTGGAAAAGATCCGCCCGATGTACCTGCCGGTAGGCGAAAGCATAGACGCGCTTGTTTTGCTGCAGGTCGATGAAGCGAAGAGAGAATATGACCACGAACAAAGCCGGTACGAGACAATCCGTGCCATTCTCATCGCTTCGATAGTCGTCGCCCTGGTGCTGGCGGTGCTGTTCAGCCTGATGTTCATTCGCGCGATTTTTCAGCCTCTCGAGAATGTGGTGCGAATATCTCGCGACGTGGCAGCAGGAAACCTGAGGCAGGAAATCGAGGTTCATCCGTCAAATGACGAAATCGGCCAACTGATGGAGGCCGTGCGGGAAATGCGCGACAGCCTGGTGGACACAATCGGCAAGGTCCGCGCCAGCGAAGCAAATACACGTGCCTTAATAAATAACCTGATTGTGGGTGTAGTCTCCGTTGACGAAGAGGGCGTGATCAAAACCGGGAACCCGGCAATGGAACAGATCTTCGGTTACTCCGAAAATGAGTTGATCGGACGAAATATCGGATTCCTGTTCCCCCGGCCTGAACACGATCAACTGACGGATTATTTTAAAAATTACCTGGAAAATACAAAACTGCAAGCGCCCGGAAAAACGAATGAGGTTACAGGATTGCGCAAAAACGGTGCAACGTTTCCCCTGGATATTTCTGTGACTGAGATGCATGGCCAGGAGCACCGGATGTTTGTCGTCATTCTGCGTGACATCAGTGAACGCAAACAGGCAGAGGAACAGAAAGCGATCCTGATGGCCGACCTGGAAAGCGCCAATGAAGAGTTGAAAAGTTTCGCGTATGTGGTATCGCACGATTTGAAAGCACCGTTGCGGGCAATCGGTGCGCTTGCGGATTGGCTCTCTACTGACTATCTTGATAAGTTCGATGATGAAGGCAGGGAGCATATGCGTCTCCTTGTCAGCAGAGTCCACCGTATGGGAAACCTCATCGACGGTATCCTGCAATATTCACGCGTGGGGCGCGTCAGAGAAATGCCGGTGGAGTTGAAGGTCGATGAAATCCTGCGCGACGTAATAGACTTCATTGCCCCTTCGCCAAATGTTACTATTACCGTCGAAAATACGTTGCCAAGCATAGTGATAGAGCCAACGCGCATCCAACAGATATTTCAGAATCTGCTTTCAAATGCAATCAAATACATGGATAAGCCTCAGTGCGAGATTCGTATTCGCTGTAAGGCGGAGGGCGAATATTGGAGGTTCAGCGTCAGTGATAATGGCCCGGGCATAGAATCGCGCCATTTTGAAAAAATCTTTCAGCTTTTCCAGACGCTTGCGCCGAGAGATCGGGTAGAAAGCACCGGTGTTGGGCTTGCTCTGGTAAAAAAGATCGTAGAAATGTATGGTGGCAATATCTGGGTGGAGTCCACGCCCGGTGAGGGTACAACCTTTTTCTTTACTCTCCCTAAAAAAGCAGCAGTCGCAAACTCAACCAAAGGAATAGCAGCGTGAAAATAACCAATAGACCCATTCTCCTGGTGGAAGATGATCAAGTAGATAAAATGACGGTCGTTCGTGCCCTAAAAGAGATTCATGTAACGAACCCGCTCGTCCACCGGGAAAATGGTGAGGAAGCCGTTCATTATCTCAAGGATCCGGCAAGCGAAAAGCCGTGCATCATTTTGCTTGACTTGAACATGCCCATCATGAACGGTATCGAATTCCTGAAGACGGTTAAAAATGACGACAAGCTGAAACGTATTCCCGTAGTGGTCCTGACTACATCAGAGGAACAGCAGGACAAGGTAAACAGCTTCGACCTTGGCGTGGCTGGTTACATGGCCAAGCCGGTGGATTACCGGCAATTCGTCGAAGTCATGCGTTCCATCGATGCTTACTGGACCATCAGCGAGATGCCATGATGAAGACTCGATCAACTCCCTGATCCTTACGAAAGCTCATCCACTTATGACCAAACCTCTGATTCGCGTTCTACTCGTCGAAGACGATGCCGTGGATCGTATGGCCTGCCGACGTGCCCTTGCCCGGGATCCGGACTACGAATTCGTGCTTTCCGAAGCCGAATCTGGCCAGGAAGGATTGCAACTGGCTCATGAGCAAAAGCCGGATTGCGTCCTGCTCGATTACCACTTGCCGGATGTGAATGGTCTGGAGTTTCTGGCGGCGTTGACCGACGACAGCGGGGACGTTTCCATTCCCGTCATGATGCTGACTGGGACGGACAACGCCGCCATTGCAGTAGAAGCAATGAAGCGCGGGGCGAAGGATTACCTGATCAAGGACCTGGAGCATCAATACCTTGAATTATTGCCCGCCATTATCCAGCGCGTACTGAGCGACCGTCGGATGCGACTGGAAAAAAAGCAGGCGGAAGAGAAACTCGCCCAAGCGGAAGCCAAATATCGTTCCCTGGTCGAAACCATCCCAGCGATCGTTTACATTGCTGCACTGGATGGAAGCAACCGTTTCCTCTACATCAGCTCGCGCATCAATACGCTCGGTTTTTCAGCGGAACAATGGTTGAACGATCCTGCAATCCTGCTTGCCCAGATTCACCCGGAAGACAGGGCGCACGCGCTCGAGGAACGGGCAAAGAGCCGCGAAACAGGCGCGCCTCTGCGTTGTGAATACCGTTTGCTTACTCAGGATGGAAGGGCTTTGTGGTTCCGCGACGAGGCAAGCGTCGTGCGGGATGAGTCCGGGCGCTCGCTGTTTCTTCAAGGTATCCTGGTTGATATTACTGAAAGCAAACAGGCAGAAGATGAGTTGAAGCAGCACCGTTATCGTCTCGAAGAGCTGGTCGCCAAGCGCACCGACGAGCTGGCGCACGTGAACGAAGAGCTGCGCCGCGATATTGCCCAACGCAAACTGATCGAAGAAGAGTTGATCAAAGCCAAGACAGAGGCGGAAAAAGCCAACCTGGCAAAATCAGATTTTCTTTCCAGCATGAGCCACGAATTACGCTCGCCGCTTAATGTCATGCTTGGTTTTGCTCAATTGATGGAGTCGAGTTCTCCGCCGCCGACCTTCACGCAAATGACCATGCTCAAGGAGATCAATTCTGCGGGATGGTATCTGCTTGAACTCATAAATAAAATCCTTGATCTCGCCGCAATCGAATCCGGCAAGCTGGTCGTTGCGCAGGAACCGATGTGTATCGGAGAGGTTATGATCGAGTCCCGGACCATGGTTGAACCTCAGGCGCAGGAACGAAACATACACCTGATCTTTCCCCCATCATCGGACATGCGCTTCTTCGTTCAAGCAGACCGAACGCGGGTAAAGCAGGTTCTGATCAACCTTCTTTCCAATGCAATCAAATACAACCGCGAGGGTGGCACGGTCGAAGTGAGTTGCTGTATGCCCGAGCCGGGACGTCTTCGAGTGAGTGTGCGCGATACGGGGACCGGATTGCCACCGGAAAAACTGACACAGCTTTTTCAGCAATTCAACCGGCTCGGCCAGGAAGCGGGGTCTGTGGAAGGCACGGGCATTGGCCTGGTAGTGACGAAACAACTGGTCGAACTGATGGGCGGGGTAATCGGTGTGGAAAGCACTGTTGATGTCGGCAGCGTGTTCTGGTTTGAACTCATCGCCGATGAAGCCCCCAAGATTGTTCCGGGTGCAGATAAAAACGAAGAACTCAGTACTGAAGGTTCAGATTACACCTCCCACCCCTGATCTCATCCATCCTTCAGCAGATGAAAACTCCTCAACCGGACACTTCACATCCTGCTGAACACGCTGGAAACACCGTCGATTCCCTGCGTAAAGCAGCCACGAATTGCCGCGCCTGTCACCTCTGGGAACACGCCACTCAGACTGTCTTCGGAGAAGGCTCCCCGCACACATCGATCATGCTCGTTGGCGAGCAACCTGGAGATCGTGAAGATATCACAGGCCATCCATTCGTCGGACCGGCGGGATCGATTCTGTCGCATGCGCTGACAGCAGTCGGTGTATCGCGAGAAAAAGTCTATGTTACCAATGCAGTCAAGCACTTCAAATTTGAACTGCGTGGCAAGCGACGTATGCACAAGAAACCGGTCGACGCAGAAATCGCGGCATGTCATGCCTGGCTCCAACGCGAAATTGAACTGATAGCGCCCCGCCTGATCGTCGCCCTGGGGGCCACGGCGGCCCGTTCGCTGCTGGGCCGCACCATTCCGATCAAAGTCAACCGGGGAAAATTACTCGAATACGCAGCAGGCATATCATTGCTGATTACGGTCCACCCTTCGTTCCTGCTACGTATACCGGAGGAAAACAAGGACGAAGAGTACGAGCGCTTCGTGGACGATCTCAAGCTGGCAAAACCTTTTCTGACGCTCGGGTAAGAAAACGATTCGGCTTGGTTGGCCGTCCCGTTTAATCCTCTGCTTTTCCCTTTTCCCGAAACGGCGGTGTTTTTCCGCTGTCAAAATTTTCTGTACGGATGAGATAGGGAGAAGTGGATGAAACGGAAAAATCTGCAGTTCGAAATCGGATTTCGCATTGTTCTTGGTAACCCCAATTGCCAGGCGGCGGAGATGGTATTACTTCCAGGCCAGACAGAAGGAGGCCCACATAATCGTCACCGCGGTGCTGACCAATGGCTGTATGTCGTATCGGGAATGGGCATAGCAACCGTAAACGACAAACGCTATCGGCTGGCTGAGGGTTCTCTTTTGCTCATCGAGCGTGGTGACGAGCATGAAATCCGCAATACGGGAGAAGACCTGCTCCGAACACTCAATTTTTATGTCCCCCCCGCATACACGAGCGAAGGGGAAGAACTACCGCGTGGACGGAGCTGAGAGGGGGTGAGTGAGACGCGTATAGGCATTTCCGGCTGGCGTTATCCGCCCTGGCGCGGCGTATTTTATCCTCCCGGACTTCCCCAGCACAGCGAGCTTGAGTATGCCGCCAGGATATTGCCGACCATCGAGATAAACGGAACTTTTTACTCCCTGCAGACGCCGGACAGCTTTCAGCATTGGTACGACGATACGCCTCCAGAGTTTGTTTTCAGCGTTAAAGGATCGCGCTACATTACGCATATCCGGCGCCTGAGCAACATCGACATTCCACTCGCCAATTTCTTCGCTTCGGGTATATTCAACCTCCGGGAAAAACTCGGCCCCATCCTGTGGCAATTTCCACCCAATTTTCGCTACGATGAGGACAGGATGAGAGGCTTTTTCAGTCTTTTACCGCAAGATACCGAACAAGCCCTGCACCTTGCCCGCCGCCGGGATAAACGCATGACGGGCCGGGCACGCCTGGCAATCGACGCAAAGCGTCCCTTACGGTATGCCGTCGAAATACGCCACGACAGCTTCCTTGATGAAACCTTCGTAGAACTCCTGGGCGCTCACAATATCGCGCTGGTCATTGCGGATACCGCAAGAAAATGGCCGTACCGTGAAGACGTAACAGCAGACTTTCTCTATCTCCGCCTGCATGGGGATCAGGAAATTTATGCCAGCGGATATACCGATGAGGCATTGACACGCTGGGCGCAGAGAATTCGCTTATGGCGCGAAGGTTTACAACCCGACGACGCGCATCTCATCTCACGGCATCAGCCTCCGCGTATACCTCGCGATATCTACTGTTACTTCGATAACGATATCAAAGTGAGGGCGCCTTTCGACGCCCAATCACTGATCTCCAAGCTTTAGCCTTCGTTTTCCGCTCGTCCGAACCCTTCGCCCTGAGCAAGTCGAAGGGTAAACGCTGGTCAGAACAGCTTGCCGAAGGGTGACCGGTGTTCAAGGCGGATACGGAAACGCCGATCCCGTTCAGGCAATGGTGCAGAAGGCGTTACCGGCCAGTGTGATTTGAGCTGTCACCCTTGTCGTGCTGCCCGGATTTGCCGCTCGACGACGAGTATGAGGATTCCTTATCATGCTCAGCATGTGAACCACCTTTTCCACGTGATTCCCCGCCTTTGCGCCCTGCTTCGCGCGCCTCCCGGGAATCAAACTCGTGCGCAGTGCCCTTCTCGTGTGCAGCCTTGCCACCCTTTCTGCCCGCCTCGCGCGCTTCTTCCGAATCAAACTCGTGTGCAGTGCCCTTCAGATGAGCCGCCCTGCCCCCTTTCCTGCCCGCCTCACGTGCTTCCTCCGAATCGAACTCATGTGCGGTACCTTTCAGATGTGCCGCCTTGCCGCCTTTGCTGGCGATTTCACGCTGCTTGTTTGCATCCATTGAAGCAAAGCCGCGCTTGTCGCCGCTTTTTCCTCGCTCTCTATCTGCAACCATGCTATGCCTCCGAATTATCAAATACCTTTTAAAATCTCCCTGATGAGCTACGGGGAAACTCCGAAGCATCATGAGGGTTTCTTATCTCAATTTGTTAAAGTTAAAAGCAGAGAATAGCTCCCATCCTAATTCAAGAAAAGCAGCTGCTCTGTTCGCAAGCAAACATTGGATTGAAATTGAGAAATCCAGAAACAGCTTTTTACACAAAATAAAGAGAGTTCCCCAGAGACGATAACCAGCGCAGCAGATCCGGAAAGGAACTCCAACACCAACATGTCCCCTTCTGCTTCTTGAACGGCTTTCTTGACAAAGAGGCTGGCATCCTTATAATGCCAGTTTGTTTTTTTGCGGGAATAGCTCAGTGGTAGAGCACAACCTTGCCAAGGTTGGGGTCGCGAGTTCGAGCCTCGTTTCCCGCTCCAGTTACTGGGAAAATGGATCTGTTGCACGAGGCATCATTTTGCAGATTTAGTATGCCTTTGCTGAAGTCCGTTTTCCCTTTTTAGTTTTTGCCGTTGCATTGCTGCACGCGACGCAAACAAGTCCCATAGTTTCGGCAAGGCGGGGTGGCAGAGTGGTTATGCAGCGGCCTGCAAAGCCGTGGACGCCGGTTCGATTCCGACCCCCGCCTCCATTAAACCAATAAGTTAAGTAGGTTCAGCGGTTTTTTCTGCTACACAACATAGTAAATATGTAGCAGTTGCTATCTGTTGCTACACCCCCTCACCGCTGCCCTTAGCCCA
>DATEEZ010000165.1:0-6159 GCA_035280905.1 Nitrosospira sp. | reverse complement strand
GGAGGTCAAGCGGTGGTATTGGCAGAATCGGTGCGCGTTTATTACGAAATTCTGCAGAAATATGAGCCTCCGTATTCTTGGGGTTTTCCGATTGTTGCCAGGAAGGAGGATGATTCGTGGCAGGAGTTCTGATCTCTTCCTTTCAAGGCGAAAATATCCATCTCAAGACCTGATAGGCGAAAATAATAGTTGTTGAGTGATTGCAGCAGGCAGGCTATATTGAGTCAATTTCTTACGAAATTTTCCATCGATGTTTTAACTCACGGAGAATGCCATGACTTTACGCTTAGGCGATACCGCACCCGATTTCGAGCAGGAATCCTCCATTGGCAGGATCAAATTTCATGAATGGATAGGCGATTCGTGGGCAGTATTGTTTTCGCATCCCGCAGATTACACGCCGGTCTGCACAACCGAGTTAGGAATGACGGCCAAACTCAAGTCTGAATTCGACAAACGTAACGTAAAGGCTATCGGGTTGTCAGTCGATCCTGTAGGGAAGCACACCGGTTGGATCAAGGATATTGAGGAAACACAAAACTGCACTGTCGCCTTTCCCATCATCGCGGACGAGGACAGGAAGGTCGCAGCGCTGTACGACATGATTCATCCGAACCAGTCGGAGACAATGACGGTGCGCTCGCTTTTTGTGATCGATCCGAAGAAGAAGGTGCGGCTTATCCTCACTTACCCTATGAGCACAGGGCGCAATTTCGACGAAGTGCTGCGGGTTATCGATGCGCTGCAACTCACCGATAACTATACCGTCGCTACCCCCGCCAACTGGAATGACGGCGGCGATGTAATTATCCCGCTGACCATTCAGGATGAGGAAGTGATCAAGCAGAAGTTTCCAAAAGGCTATACCGCTCCACGCCCCTATTTGCGCATCACGCCCCAGCCGAATAAGTAAGCCAAGGCTCCTCGAATACTAGCTTTGGCTGTACCGCCAAACATCATTGGTAGGCAGAGCTCGACCTACGGAATACAAACCAGTAGCCCGAGCTCTGCCTAGCGATCGACGCCAGGCGAAGTCTAACCTGATATTGGGATGCTCCTTGCAGAATACCCGCCCGCAATAATTTCACTTTGCATCACCGGACAGATTCCCCTCCGGGCTGGAACCATGCAAGTTTTTGGTGCAGCTTCACAACCTCACCCACGATAACAAGAGTGGGAGGGACGAGATGCGCGGCAGCGGTGAGGTCGGGAAGCGTTTCAAGAGTGCCGGCGAGCACGCGTTGCTTCTGAGTGGTGCCCTGCTGCACAATTGCTGCGGGAGTGCCGGCAGGCAGACCGTGTGTGACCAGTTGTCTGCATAGCACGGACAACCCGAGCAGTCCCATGTAAACAACGATGGTCTGCTTCGGGCGGGCCAGCATGGGCCAGTCCAGGTCCACGCTCCCATCCTTGAGATGTCCCGTGACGAAAATGCAGGACTGGGCGTAATCCCTATGTGTAAGCGGAATGCCGGCATAGGACGCAGCCCCATTTGCAGCGGTAATGCCGGGTACCACCTCAAAAGGAATTCCATGCCCTGAGAGCGTTTCGATTTCCTCGCCGCCGCGACCAAAAATAAACGGGTCGCCGCCTTTCAGCCGTAATACGCGTTTTCCTTCCCTTGCCAAGCGCACCAGCAAGTCATTGATCGATTCCTGCGGCATGGTGTGCCGGTTGCGTTCCTTGCCGGCATAAACGCGAGGAGCGTCCCGCCGCACCATGTCCAGGATTTCCGGTGACACCAGCCGATCGTACACGACCACGTCTGCCTGCTGCATGAGCCGCATGGCTCTAAAGGTCAGCAGTTCGGGGTCACCAGGCCCTGCGCCTACCAGATACACCTCTCCCCTAAGCGGTTCTTCGGTCTCATTTTCGAGTTCGCGCTCCAGCCAAACCTTTGCCGCCTGATCCTTGCCCGCGAGCACCATTTCCGCAAATGGCCCCTGCAATACCCGCTCCCAGAACCGGCGGCGCTTCGCCGGCTGCGAGAAACGATGTTTTACCTTGCCGCGGAACTCCCCGGCGTAAGCAGCCAGGCGGCCGTAAGCCGCCGGTATCATGGTTTCCAAACGCGCTCGCAGCAATCTTGTCAGAACAGGTGATGTGCCGCCGCTAGAAACCGCGACAACAACAGGCGTACGATCCACGATTGACGGCATGATGAAGGAGCAAAGGGTGGGATTATCGACAACGTTGACAGGAATACGCAGCCGATTGGCTGCTTCTGAAACCCTTTGATTGACGGCGAAATCATCCGTGGCCGCGATAGCGAGAACGGCATCTGCCAGATGATCGTCATGGAAAGCTTCGGCTCGGTAGGTAAGCTTTCCCTCCTGTGATTGTTCATCCAGTTGCTCCTGCAACTCGGAACAGAGTTGCGGCGCGATGACTGTCACACGCGCACCCGCGCGCAGCAGCATGGCAACCTTGCGCGCGGCAACCTCTCCCCCGCCTGCCACTACACAGTTGCGATCGTATATATCGAGAAAAATCGGCAGGAAATTCATTTTTTCAACTTGAATGGAAGAGGTCTTTTCCATACTTTACCCGAAAATACTCTTCCGGTTTAGAGCACCCCTGAGCAAGGCAGCGAGAAGGCAGCGGCATGGGGTGCTTGCGATATCGGCCGGATAGCAAATTTTCGTTTCTTTTCCGTGGTAAATTTTTCATACTGCCTCTTATTTGCTATGATGCGTTCTCTCGCTTCGTGCGAACCACCTCTTCATGCTCAATATCGATCTGCACTCCCATTCCACGGTTTCCGATGGTTTGCTCACTCCTACCCAGTTGGTGGAGCATGCGGTTGCGCGTGGTGTGGAAGTGCTGGCGCTGACCGATCACGATGACGTCGGCGGCCTGGAGGAAGCGCGCAAGGCCGCAGATAAAAACAGCCTTTTGTTTATCAATGGCGTGGAAATCTCCGTCAGCTGGCGCGGACAGACCGTGCATATTGTGGGATTGGGAATCGATCCCGCACACCCCCAACTGGTCGAGGGCCTGCGCACCATCCGCGAGGGCAGGACGGCACGCGCACGCAATATTGCTTCGCAACTCGACAAATTCGGCATTCATGGTAGTTTCGAGGGTGCTTGCAGGAACACGGGCAGTGGAAGGCTGATTGGCCGCATGCACTTTGCGCGTTTTCTCGTTGAGCAGGGCTACGCGAAGGATGTGCGGGCGGTATTCAAGAAATATCTTGTAAAAGGCAAACCAGGCTATGCTCCCCATCAATGGGCCTCGCTGGTTGATGCGGTAAACTGGATCCGCAGCAGTGGCGGCAGGGCTGTGATCGCCCATCCAGGCCGTTATAAATTAGGCAAAGACGCACTGGAAGAACTGCTATTGGAGTTCCGGACCCTGGGTGGCGAGGCTATAGAAGTGATTACCGGAAGCCATACACCTGAGCAATCCCTGCTTTTTGCCAACCATAGTCGGCGGCTGGGATTTCTGGCATCGCGTGGTTCGGATTTTCATGGGCCGGGCGAGAGCTATTTCGACCTCGGTGGAATACCTCCTTTACCTGTCAACTGTGCGCCCGTCTGGCATGATTGGCCCGGATTGATGTAAGGCGAAGATCGCGCTTGCGTTTCGAACGGGGCATTCCTAAAAATTGAAATTGTTGTTTGCTACGTGGCTCAATTCTTTTCCATTCACCCTGATAACCCTCAGCCGCGGCTGATACGGCAGGCCTCGGCTATTGTGCGGGCGGGAGGCGTCATCGTATACCCGACTGACTCCTGCTACGCCCTCGGCGGGCAGCTGGGCGACAAAAACGTCATGAGCCGAATTCGGGCGCTACGCGGAGTGGATGAACATCACCATTTCACCCTCATGTGCCGGGACTTTACGGAAATCTCACGCTACGCCAGATTCGATAATGCGGAGTACAGGTTGCTCAAAGCCTGCACTCCCGGTTGTTACACGTTTATCTTTCACGCTACCCGGGAAGTGCCCCGGCGTCTGCTGCATCCCAAGCGTAACACGATCGGTGTGAGAATTCCGAATCATGCTGTCGTCCAATCACTGCTGGCAGAACTGAATGAACCGCTGTTGAGTTCTACCCTGATACTGCCAGGGGACGAGCTTCCACTCAATGATCCTTTGGAAATCCGCGCGCGTCTCGAGCATCAGGTGGAACTGATAGTGGATAACGGCACCTGTGGCCTGGAGATGAGCACTGTGGTCGATCTGACCGGAGATACACCAATGATAGTGCGCCAAGGCAAGGGCAGCCTTGCACCTTTTGGAATGGCGAATGGATAATATTATCCAGAGCATTGCCATTTATGCGCTACCAGTCATTTTTGCCATCACGTTGCATGAGGCTGCGCACGGGTATGTAGCCAAGCATTTCGGCGACCTCACCGCCTATACGCAGGGGCGCGTCAGCCTCAATCCCATCCGCCATATCGATCCCTTAGGGACCATCGTTCTGCCGATCGTGACAATGCTGCTCGGGGGGATCCTGTTCGGCTGGGCTAAGCCGGTGCCGGTCAACTTCTCCGCATTGCGCAATCCGAAGCAGGATATGATGTGGGTGGCCCTCGCTGGTCCGGGCGCCAACCTCTTCATGGCGATACTTTGGGGGTTCGTCATCAAGTTTGCCCTTGGGCTGCCACAGGACGGACTGGCCGAACCGCTGATATTGATGGGCGAAGCCGGAATTAAAATCAATGTGGTACTGATGGTACTGAACCTGCTGCCTCTTCCGCCGCTGGATGGAGGCCGAGTTGCGGTAAGCCTGCTGCCACCCCGCCTCGCCTATAATTTTTCGAAGATCGAGCCTTACGGCTTCATGATCCTTTTGTTTCTGCTGGCGACCGGTGTACTCGGGGCCGTTATCGGACCGCTGATTGCAATCACGATCCACTTGATGGCGTTGTTTTTTGGTTTCGATGCTTATTGAACTGCTTCTCTGCTAAAGGATTTGGTTGGAGTTACCGAGGCAATGATCTATGTTCGCTGATCGCGTTTTGTCGGGAATGCGACCGACGGGAGGACTGCATCTGGGGCACTATCATGGCGTGCTCAAAAACTGGATAGAACTGCAACACCAGTTTGAATGCCTGTTCTTTGTCGCGGATTGGCATGCTCTCACAACCCATTACGATACCCCGGAAGTCATCGAAGAGCATGTGTGGGACATGGTAATCGACTGGCTTGCAGCCGGTGTGGATCCGGCACAGGCGACATTATTCATACAGTCACGTGTTCCTGCGCACGCAGAATTGCACGTGCTGCTTTCCATGATCACCCCGCTGGGCTGGCTGGAACGCGTCCCGTCCTACAAGGATCAGCAGGAAAAGTTGGTTGAAAAAGAATTGAATACATACGGCTTTCTTGGATATCCCTTGCTGCAAAGCGCAGACATTCTTATTTACCGGGCTACACGGGTGCCGGTGGGAGAAGACCAGACGCCACATATCGAGTTCACCCGGGAAATTGCCCGACGCTTTAATCATGTCTACGGAAAGGAGCCCGGGTTCCAGGAAAAGGCGGAAGCGGCGATCAAAAAACTGGGTTCCCGAAAAGCCCGCCTCTATCGGGACTTGAAAAACCGCTACCAGGAACAGGGAGACGAGGAAGCGCTTGCAGCGGCGAAATCATTGCTGGACGAACAACAAAACTTGAGCCTGGGTGACCAGGAACGCTTGTTTGGCTATCTGGAAGGTGGGGGAAAGATGATTCTTTCCGAGCCTGAAGCGATGCTGACGACGGCGCCGAAAATGCCCGGCCTGGATGGCCAGAAAATGTCTAAGTCCTACAACAACACCATCACGCTGCGCGAAGATCCGGCGAGCGTCACCAGAAAGATACGTACGATGCCGACTGATCCCGCCCGCATACGGCGGGTCGATCCCGGAACTCCGGAGAAGTGCCCGGTATGGCAATTCCATCTCGTATACTCGGACGAAGATACGAAGGGTTGGGCTTATGAGGGCTGTACCACTGCCGGTATCGGCTGCCTGGACTGCAAACAGCCTGTCATTGATGCGATACTGGTCGAGCAGAAGCCGATGCACGAACGTGCCCGCCTGTACGAAGAAGATCCCTCACTGATGCGAAACATTATTGCGGACGGTTGCGAGCGAGCGGATAAGCTGGCGCAGGACGCCATGCGCGAGGTCAGGGAAGCGATGGGACTGGATTATTCCTGAT
>DATEEZ010000164.1:0-7287 GCA_035280905.1 Nitrosospira sp. | reverse complement strand
GGCAATACGCTCCAGTTTGACTGGTTGAACGCCGTCTTCACCGAATACGAGCGGCTTTTCAAACTACCGGTCAGGAATTACCCTTATTATCTGCTCGGGGACAATACTGAAGAAGGTCTCAAAGCCAAAGCTGCGGCGATTAAAGCGGTGTGGAATCGCACGACCAATCAGGTCACCCTGTCGGCAAACAAAGCCGTACCCAATCTTGTTGTAACGGGTATCTCGGGCGGGGAACTATACGGCGGTCAATTTATCCGCCGCATTAACATAACCACGACCCCGGTCGCGTATGGGGTAAACCGCGGGCTGACACAGTGAGCATCGGCTCCTGGACTTACTCCCAGTGTCAGTCCCAATAATCATTTCCTGTTCATTTAATTGCCCCCTGTAAGACTCGGGGGGCAATTATTCATCTATTCCAGCTTACCCGGGATTCAGAAGCAGATTCAAAAGCGAATGGAGTATTGTAGACCTGCCCCCGCATAAGCCTGGCTGGTCCTACCGGCCTGGACATTACTATAAAAAACACTAGCGCTAAGTATATCCGGACCTAATAATGAAATTCCGGCGGACAACCGGGCGTTATACCCTAAATCATTGGCAGGCCACACCCACCCTGTCCACGCATCCCCAAGAACGAAGGGGCGTCGAAGTACCCCCTGATCAAATGGCCCATAACGAAAAGAGCTGCCTACACCGGCAAGAGCGAATTTTCGAGGTATCAAGACCTCCACCCCTGGAAGGGAAGGGCTTATTACCCCGATCAAGTCGGGAGGAGTTGTCTTTGCAAGATCATTGTTTTCAAATGATCCCTGGAGCCTGACCTGCCAATCCTGAATACCTCTAAGCAAAGAATGGCCCAGAATCGTTTGCACCTTATAGCCTTTACCCAGGTTATTTCCTTCCCTAGTAGAATAACGATGGCCATCGATATCTACATGGAGGAATGTTTGCGGTGTTAATTGAGTAGTCACCCCGAGTAAAAGCGTATCTTTTTTTCCTAGCGCTCGTAACGCCCCTGTTTCGTGGCTTAGTTCATTCACTCCTATACGCAAGCTGGTTTTTAATCTGCTTGTTACATCCTGGTTAACCCTGGCTGCCCCATAAGCAATGGAATCCACTTCTCTCAAGTTGCCGCCGACATTCACCTGGTACGCCCCTTGCCACAGAGGATGCTTAAATTCCGCCATTATGTCTACTTCATTATGTGCAGGCAGGACAATGGCCGGATTTGAAGAATCCAGATAAGTGTGCTTCACTTCCGCTGCCAGCACGCCACGCGAACTAGGCATATTAAAACGCGCTCGGCTTTCGATAAAATTTATACGTCCAAGCGTTTTGAAGTCAACGCCTCCTGTTACTTGCTTGCTTGATTTTACGATCAGATCATCCCTGACACTGAAGAGGTAAGATTGCAGCGCAGGGTCTCCCTTATGTGAATCAAGAAGTCTATAGGTAAATGACAACGCCTCCTCATTTCTCTCCAGACGCCTGAACGTCTCCATTCTGTTGAAGTCCGAAAGCCTGTCATTTTCGCTTTCATCGGTGCGTACTCGCCGTTCTTCCATCACGACCTTGATTTCCTTGGAGAATTCTTCTTCTGCCAGCACTAGGTTGCGCATCCGGTCCGATTCGAGTTCCATCGCCAGCGGCAGTCGGGATTTATGCAATTGCTGAAAATAGCCGGTATAATCCTGCCCCGTGAAAGCGTTTTCACGCCCCCCCGCCGCTGCGATAAGGCGGGAAAACTCGCCGCCAGGTACTTTCTTCGTCCCCTTGAACATCATGTGCTCAAGCACGTGGGCGACCCCAGTCCTGCCGTTTACCTCGTCAATGCTCCCGGCCTTGTACCAGATTTGTGAGATGACGACCGGAGAACGATGATCTTCCTTGACGATGAGCCTGAGGCCGTTGCCGAGAGTGAATTCATGCGTGCTGGCAAGAGCGCCGGGTGAGAACAGCAAGATGGGGATTATGAGAGCCGTCCATAGGCAAGCCGGGAAAAAGCGAAAACAGGAATAAATCATCTTTTTTTTAATTAATACCTGAATCCGAATAAACAGAATAAAATTCGGAATAAAATTTGCGTTCGATTTACATCGAAGTCTCGAATATTGACAGCCTACCAGAATGGCAAGTTTCTTCAAATCCAAAAATGGTTCCGCGACAAGCGAGCCTATGAATTCGAATTGGGGAGCAAGAGTCAGGCAAGGCCTGTCCCGCACGCGCGATAATTTCGGCAAGCGCCTTTCGGGTCTCTTCGGCGGTGGGAGGATCGATGAAGACCTCTACGAGGAGATGGAAACAATATTGCTCACCTCGGATGCCGGTGTCGATGCTACTCAAGAATTTGTTCAGCAGCAGCGAGATCATTTTCCCCCAGGGCTAAAGCAAGGCGCTGCCACGCTGGCGTTTCCTGTCTTGCAACATGCTCTTGCAATAACCAGTATCGAGCAGCCGGATAATTCTCCTGAGACAGGTATGCAGCGACGAGCAATTCTTGAACCCCAGCGTTGTCGTATCCTTTGGCAAGAAATTTTTTTAATATAGATACATCCGCATTCACGCCTTCCATGTCGCGCATCAAAGCCAGATATTCCGGACGTAACCACTCCTTAATCTTTGGAGCTGAAACCGCATTACCAATTTCCTTGAGACGTGATCTCAAGTTAAACAGGACGTATTTACGCAGGCGCCAGGCTGCATCCCCATGCCCCGCCTTGTTCATGACATCTGCATAGCTAAGCAGCCAGAGATAGTCGTCAGGACTGATCCGCGCCTTGCGCTCAAACCAGGGCAAGGCTTCCTGGTTCTGGCCAACCTTGACCAATGCCATTCCATAAACGCCCCATAACGATCGGTTTTTTGAGGCATCGGATTGCCAGGTTTTAATATATGAGCGGAGTAACCGCTTATCACCTCGGCCAATGAGATTCCACAAAACTCCTTCCTTTGCGGTAGTCGATGCCGGACTAACTTTTAAAGCTTGCTGATACTGCTTTAAAGCTATGTCAGGTTTGCTCTCCCGGGTATTCAACTCCGCGCGCATGAGCCAGTACATCTCTGAATCCAGAAACTGCGACTCGTTGCTCGTTGCCACTTTAAAAAGCCGCTTTAGTTCATCTGACAAACCTGCCTGATTAGCAACATCCATAGCAAGCAGCAACCAGCGAGGTTGGTTGAGACGATCATAAGCTTCTTCACCGATCGCGATGGACTCTTCTGGCCTGCCCATATCTCGCGTCAACTGAATCAACCGTTCCGGAACAAGCGCATTGGGATCTTCTGATTTCCACAGAATTCTATAAGCCGACAACCCATGCTCCGGTCGTTTCAGGTCCCACGAAAGATCGCCTAAAACCTCCCAGAAATACGTCTCCTTTGAGGTCACATTATTTTTATTTGCCAACAGTATAGAAAGGGCCTTCTCCCCTTGGCCGTTTTTCCGCATCAACCGGGCTTGATGAGCCATCGCCTCTGGCAGGCGATTGAAACGTGCTCCGATAAGTTGCCACGTCGTCACGGCATCAGTTAATTGTTCGGCACTTTCCTGTGTTTTAGCCAACGCTTCCCATCCCTGTGAATCCTCGGGATACCGATTTAAATAGGATTTCAGAAAATTGACATGATCAGCCAGGCTTCCCGCCTCCTCATAGGCAGATAACAAGGTATTCATTTCCTCGCCGGTTAATTTCCGTGTGTTTGATAGCTGTGTCAGCAGTTCCAAAGCAGCATCGTAAGCTTTTAGCCCTACTGAAAGCCGGACCGCATTCATGATGGCCGCATCATCTTTTCTGTTTCTTGCCAGCCATAACCATTCCTTCAATGCGACCTCTGGCATCAAAGCCCATTCTGCAATACGTCCCACCCTTTCATGAGCGCTTTCATCGGCTGGAACAATCTCAACCACCCGCTGAGCTAAAACCAAAGCCGGCCGGATTTCCCCAACCGCAAGAGCACGATCGATCTGCTTTTCAATTTGCACAGGATCGTTAGCATCCAGCGCTAGCCGCAACATGCCAATTTCATATGCGCGCCTCGGATCGTTGTCAGCCAGGTGAATACTGATAGCCTCATCTACCAGTTCAGGATCTTGTGGAAATTTCTGCTGATAGTTACGGAAATATTCGAGAGCGAGCTTACTGTCGCCCGTCTCCCGCAATGTTTGAAGGGTTAGAATTGCAAACTGCCGAGCCTGGGATACGTCCTTCGACATCTCGTGGCATTTGTTATATATTTCGGCTGCCTTGCGGGGCATTTCTGATGCGATATACCACCTCGCTGATTCTTTTAATTTCTCCAGACGTTCAGAAGAATCAGGGATAACGGCTGACCAGCGATAATAGAGGTCTGCAACGACAGCAGGTTGCTCGAGTTCCAGGCTGAGTTTAATAACTTTAGGCAACAAAGTGACTGGAAGCCTCCCCTCCTTACTGATCTCAACAATACTGTTACGCAGGCTGGCTAACTTTGCTTTCCGACCTGGGTCGTTTTCCGCTGTGGATAAATAATCCTTGAAGCCAATTTCTAATACCAATAGCCTGACACCTGACTCTACCGGCGGTTCTTTTAGCAACGGCTCCAGCACAGTACGGGCCTCATCCAGGTGGCCGAGGTTCATATAGTGCCGAGCGAGCCCGATGCGCAAGTTTTTGTCATCAGGGTTTATATTTAACAGAAGCTCTAAATACTGTACTGAAAGATAGTCCGGCTTCTCTGTTAATAATTCTTTTAACTGATCCTCTTTATAAAACAAAAGAGCAAAAATAACGGTCAGCCCCAAAACGAACAGCGATATTGTTTTTTTCAAACTACCAAACAAATTCATGATCGGGTTCCTTAGATAGAACTTCTCCTGCTACATGAAAAGTGTTTTAACTTGTCATATTATTGGCTGGTCAAGAACCGGGCCGCCAATTGGGCGAGTCGGAGTTGGAGATCCAGCGCTAATTGGGCGTCACGGTCATATTGTTGCCCAATGCAATAACTTTGTCAGATTAACTTTCTCACCGACCATCTTATCCAGTTTGGTTCGGTTGAAACAAGGTTGATATCGGCACCCCATCGTGTCGGTGCGATAGAGCACACAACCGACATTTGTACAGCCAGAGTAAAAAAGAAAACCGGGAAATATTCATGGACGCGGCTCAAAAAAGATTACCGATTACCGCCGAGAAATGCCCGTGCTCCCAGGGCAAGCGCCGGCGGTCTTTCCGTGGTTCCTTACCGAGGTTGCTAATGGGGGAAGAGGTCACGATCATAGATATGATAACTGGAGTTGCGATGTGCTGCCCGATATGGATTCAGAGTTAATCACAATCTCTTGTTCTCACTGCTCCACCGAGTACGAAGAGACAATCTTGCGGCTAAAGTATGAGCCGAAACTTTCGTGTCCCGACTGCGGCGAGAATATTACCCCTAATCTCCTCGAGCTCTACCGCACCCTGGAATCGGTGCAAAAATGCGCGGACGCACTTCTCAAAAAATTGGTTCTTGGCTCCCACCAGGGTAAACGCTTGCGCTGAGCAACAATAAGTGTGGTGTCACGCGCTATTACTTCCCCCGCGCGTAAGCCACCTGCTTCTTCTCTTATTCCGCAGCAAATTGTGCCGCATCATTAGTAGCGGAGAATGAGCACGAGCCGCACTGATGCACACTCCCAGAAATAAGCAAACTTGTTCGTCCCCATCGACGCAATCGATAGTTCGGGAAGCAAGCATCCTAGCCAGAAAATCGGGCCCGGCCGCGCTTCCTCATTAAACCCACCATGAATTGCCAAGATAGCCGCACAGATTAAAAACCGTTGCCGTTTCCGTTCTTGCTGTTTATACCTACCAGTATTTTGAAATTTCGGAAACAAGCTTGACTGTAAAGCAAATACTGCTATGAATAAATCTCAGAATCCCGTTACCGCATTATCGGAGTAAAGGTACGCCGAACGCTTCGTGGCTCTTCATGACGCCTCATTTCGCGGGATTCGCGGCGATTCATTTGTACCGATTTCAAGGAAAAGGAGGTTGCAATCATGAAACAGCTGCGAGCGATCAGAGTCTTGTCCATTTTGATAGGAATAGGCGGCTTGCTTGCTATTCCCGTTTCCCAGGCGGAGCCGGTGAAGCCTTCCAAGACAATCAAGACCGAGTATCAGTATTCGGCCAAGGTCGCGTGTTCATTGCTGCTGCCACACCAGGATGGGACATTGGCACGCGGCACTTATCGCACCACCGTCAATATTCATAATCCAAGCGACAAAAAAATCAGCATTGCCGCCAAGGTAGCGCTTGCCACACAGTTTGGCTCCGAGCCAGGACCGTTCGATGTGACCCCTTTCAAGGAGGCCGTCATCCAGCCGGATGGAGCAGTGGGAGTAAATTGCTTTGATATCGCCGGCTACTTTTGTCCGATCGATGGCGTGTGTGTGGATTTCGCCTTTCTTGAAGGATTCCTGGTCGTGAAAAGCCCGGTGCCCCTGGATGTTGTCGGCGTTTATACCGCTCGGCATACTGATGGAGAAGTCGAATCCATCGACGTGGAAGCGGTCGAGCCGCGCCAGGTTCGCGAAATGGTCAGCATAGGCGCAGCGGAATCCGCGAAGCGAGGAGCAGGCAAGCGCGTCGATTATCCGCCGAAAGGAAGCTCCGCGTATGGGGAGAAGGAACCGAAGCAGATGTGCGGCGGCATAGCCGGCTTCCCCTGCCCTGAGGGCAAGAAGTGTGTGGATGACCCTTCAGACAATTGCGATCCGACACGCGGCGGGGCGGATTGCAGTGGTATCTGTGTAAAACAATGATCTGAAGTAACCGCGAAAAATGCGTTTTCTTGACAGGGACGAATGCGATTCGTCCCTGTTCAGAGATTCCCTGAAATTGACAAGTCCATTCCAATTCCCCGGAAGATCACGACTTTTTCTTGCGCCATTCGTCATCAACTTTCTCGTATTCCTTTTTTACGGCTGCCCATGCCACTTTGTGCGCCGTTTCTTCGCGTGAAGCGTGGCCCCTGCGCTCATCCGGGTCCTTATACTCATCCCAGGCATTATTGAAAGCGGCTCTGTATATTTCCTGAGCATGCTTCGGCAGTACATTGGTAACGTTATCCGGGAGGTCTTTCAATGTATGGTATGGCATGACGCTCCTCCTAAACGGGAGTTAAATGAGAGTGCCGGGTACATTACATTTATGGTAAGGATTTATGCGGAATTCAATAGACAAATCTGCTCGAAGCTGCCATCTCATGCCACTCCGCACAAGTTCATATCATTGCGGTAGTAAAGGCCTAAAGAGATCC
>DATEEZ010000163.1:0-34121 GCA_035280905.1 Nitrosospira sp. | reverse complement strand
CGGCGCAAGGGGCTTGCGGTAGCAGGATAAAAAGGAGGATAAGGAGGATGGGGCAAATCACCGCCCAGCCTCTCCTGCTGAACTTCCACCCTTGCGTTGGTCCGTGCTATCCCTGCCGATGCGGCGCTATCTTCTGGTGCTGATGCTGTTTACGTTTGCCCGCGTGTCGGAAACCTTCATCCTGCTGTTGGGACATCAGTTGGGAGTCGGAACCGTGGAATTATTGCTGTTATGGTCGGCGTTGAATCTCTGTAAAGCCGTGACCTCCACCTGGGGCGGACAACTGGCGGACAGTCTGGGGCGTGGGGTGCTGATGCTGATAGGCTGGTCTGCTTTTTCGCTCACGTTCCTGATGCTGGGCCTGGTGCAGGGGAGTAGCGGATTATGGGCGGTAAGCATTTTTTACGGTTTATGCGCCGGCATGAGCGAGGGAGCGGAGCGTGCGATCATCAGCGACTATGCGCTGCCGCGCGAACGTGGGACTGCGTTTGGCTGGTATCATCTGGTGGTGGGACTCGCGGCGATTCCCGCGGGGCTGCTGTTCGGATCGCTCTGGCAGTTTCAGAGTGCGGCCACGGCGTTCTTCTTCGCAGGAGGACTGGCGGCGGTAGTGGCAGTGCTGTTGCGGATGTGGGCGCTGCCGGTAAGAAAATTCAATGCGGGCTGATGAACAGGAAGAACAATGGCTCGCCCCCTGATAAATAGGAGGTGTATTATGAAAACAGGGAAAATGATTGCAGCGCTCATGGCGCTGGCCTTGGTTTTTTCGAATCAGGTGGCAAATGCAGAGCCATCCGCTACACTGAAAGTGGGGCAGTCTGCGCCGGATTTCAATCTGCCCGACCAGAACGGCAAAGTCCACACTCTGGGGGATTTTCGAGGAAAGTGGCTGGCCTTGTATTTCTATGTGAAGGATGACACGCCCGGGTGCACTGAACAGGCCTGCAGATTTCGCGATGATATTCACGCGTTGGCGGAACTGGGAGCGCAGGTAGTGGGTGTAAGTGTGGATGATTCCACCAGCCATGCGCATTTCGCAGGAAAATATAATCTTCCGTTCCCGCTCCTTGCGGATAGCACAGGTGAGACAGCGGCACGCTACCATTCGCTAAGGGGTGATGGCAGTCCTGGTAATCTAGCTAAACGCAATACTTTTCTGATCGATCCCCAAGGCCGGATCGCGAAAATCTATTTATCCGCCAGCCCTTCACGCAATTCTGCGGAGGTGATCGAGGATTTAAAAAGGCTGCAAGGTTCCTGAATTTTCAGCCGGGAAATTTAGTAGAAAAATCGTAATTTCCCGCTTGTGCGGAAAAGACGTGAGGAGAGGATTTGCTCCTTCGTTCGAACCTGGACGACTGGCTTCCCCTATCTCGCGTGCAAACATTTGCACCGTGGATTCGCTTGACAGGGATATCTGCTTTCCTCTTTCCTGAGAGTTTGTTAGTCGCCCAATCTCGATCATAAAGGAATTTATCATGGCACAATTTACTGAAGAGCAATTGGCGCAGTTGAAGGAAGTTCTGCAACAGCGCTATCTGGAACTGCGGGAAGAGGTCCGGGACGAACTGGAGAGTTCGGGTAACCAGCACTATGCCGATCTGGCAGGCAGTGTTGCTGATCCGGGTGATGCTTCGGTAGCGGATATGCTTGTGGACTTGGATGCCAACCTCGTGGATCGGCAGGTGAACGAAATGCGCGAGGTGGAAGCGGCGCTAAAACGCCTGGCGGACCTGGATTACGGCGATTGTATCGAATGTGGGGGAGAAATAGGGTTTGAGCGGCTGATGGCTTATCCCACTGCGCAACGCTGTGTGCGTTGTCAGGAAATACATGAGAAGACTTACATGCATGAGAACAAGCCTACCCTTTAAGCACTAAGCACTCCAGCCACTCTAAGCAGCACCCCTGGTGGTTTCACGGGTTGCTGTCTGGCTGCCCGAGGGTGTCCTGAGCAGCACGAGCACGGCGCCGCTGCCGCCATCCACCGGCCTTGCCTGGCAGAAAGCCAGCACATCCTCTCGTTGCGAGAGCCAGCCTCCAATCCGGGTTTTCAGGACGGGCTCGCGATTCTGCGATCGGAACCCCTTGCCGTGTATCACTCGCACGCAGCGCTTGCCGCTGTGGCCGCTTGCGTCGATGAACGCCACTAGCGCGAGCCTTGCTTCCTCCCGCGTAAGCCCGTGCAGGTCAAGTTGCGCCTCTATTTTCCAATAGCCCCGCCGCAACCGTCGCAAGGTCTGGCGGGACACACCGGGGCGCAAAAAAGCCCATTCATCGCCTGGCTCCATCGTCGAATGAACATCGTCCGATAGCGCGTCATGTGGAGTAGTTCGGGCAGGTTGAAACGGAAGGGGTATGGGTGGCGGATGGCTGGCCGAAAGGATGACCTTATCGGTTGGGGCGAGGGGTGCGACGTCGCGCATGGCGTCACGAAACAGGGTAGCATCATTGTCCCCGATGGATGCGACGGTTTCCTCTTGCTTATCGCCCTCACCAGTTTTCGCTCCTCTGGTGGTGTGAATGCCAGGTTTTCTTTCCCGCCGCCTCATCTCGGTCCCTGAGCAATTCCCTCGACGCCATGAAACCCGAATGTCGATCGCACCCGAGGGCTCCAAAGCGCGCGCGAGGTGGCAGATTATGCAGAAGTCCTGCTTCTGATTGCCGCTCGCAGTCTCACGTCAAAACATCCAGGTACTTTTCAGCATCCAGCGCAGCCATGCAGCCGGATCCCGCACTGGTTACCGCCTGCCGGTAGATATGGTCCTGTACGTCGCCGGCCGCAAAAACACCGGGAATGCTGGTAGCGGTGGCATTGCCATGTGTTCCCGCGTGCGTCATGATGTAGCCGTTTTCCATTTTTAGCTGGCCCTGGAAAATATCGGTGTTCGGCTTGTGGCCAATCGCGATGAACACCCCCTGCAAGTCGATCATTTTGGTCGAACCATCCAGAACGTTCTTTATGCGCATTCCCGTGACACCACCATCGTCGCCAAGCACTTCATCGAGCACGTAGTGGAGCTCCAGCTTGATGTTGCCGTTTTTTACCTTGTCCATCAGCTTGTCTATCAGGATTTTTTCCGAACGGAATTTATCGCGCCGGTGAACGACAGTCACGTTGCGGGCAATATTGGAAAGATAAAGCGCCTCTTCTACCGCTGTGTTGCCGCCTCCTATCACGGCGACGTCCTGCCCTTTGTAGAAAAAGCCGTCACAAGTGGCGCAGGCGGAAACCCCCCTGCCCATGTACGCTTCCTCGGAAGGGATTCCCAGATAGCGCGCAGAAGCGCCGGTCGCAATTATCATTGCATCGCAAGTGTAGGTGCCCTGATCACCAATCAGCGTAAAAGGTTTTTCCGTAAGCTGGGCCGTATGAATGTGATCGAAAATGATTTCGGTATCGAAACGTTCCGCATGCTTCTGAAAACGTTCCATCAGCTCCGGGCCTTGCACGCCCATGGCATCGGCAGGCCAATTGTCCACATCCGTTGTGGTCATGAGCTGGCCTCCCTGTGCCAGACCGGTAATGAGCATGGGCTTAAGGTTGGCGCGGGCGGCATAGACCGCGGCGGTATAACCAGCAGGGCCGGAACCGAGGATGAGAAGGCGTGCGTGTTTACTAGTCATTCCTGATCGATATTTATTGGGATTATTAGAGACGGCTTGCTTATAGATGCTGCTCGACCCAGCCGGGGACACTTTCCAGGGCCGCGGGCAGGTTATCGGGCTCGGTTCCGCCTGCCTGCGCCAGATCGGCGCGCCCTCCCCCTTTGCCGCCCACCTGCTGAGCTACAAAATTAACGAGTTCGCCCGCCTTGAGCCTTGCTGTCAGATCGCTGGTTACGCCTGCGATCAGCTTGACTTTGCCATCTTCAACGGCAGCGAGCACTGTGACGCAGGATTTGAATTTATTCTTGAACTTGTCCGCTGCTTCACGCAGGGTTTTCGGGTCTGCCTCTTCAAGACACACCGCCAGTACTTTTACGCCTTTTATCTCGCGAACCCGGTCAGCAAAGTCGTCGCCTTGTGAACTGGCCAGTTTCGATTTCATGCGCCCCAGCTCTCTTTCCAGATGTTTTACGTTATCGAGAATCTGGGTAATGCGGGCAGCAGCGTCCTGCGGTTGCGCTTTCACCGCCTCGGCGACGCGCTGCAATTGCTGTTCCTGTTCCTGGATGTAAGCCAGGGCGCGTTCCCCGGTCACCGCTTCCACACGCCGAACTCCGGCGGCCACCCCTGATTCGGCCACGATCTTGAAGAGGCCGATGTCGCCCGTACGCTTGACATGGGTGCCACCGCACAACTCGCGCGAAGTACCGATATCCAGTACACGCACTTCGTCGCCATATTTCTCGCCGAACAACATCATGGCGCCTGATTTCTTTGCATCCTCGATTGCCATCATGCGCGACTCGGTCGCAGCATTGACGAGAATTTCCGCATTCACCAGCATTTCCACCTTGCGGATTTCCGCGTCCGTCACAGGCTGGTTGTGCGCAAAATCAAAGCGCGTTTTGCTGGCATCCACCAGCGAGCCTTTTTGCTGGACATGGTGACCCAATACTTCGCGCAGCGCTTTGTGCATAAGGTGAGTAACCGAATGATTGCGCTCCGTTCGCGCCCGCGCGACGCGATCGACTTCCGCCAGCACGACATCGCCGGTTGCGAGCCGCCCGCTGCGCAGCAATCCCTTATGACCGAACACATCCGCCTGGATTTTCTGGGTGTCGGCAACGGCAAAGGTGCCGTTGGCAGCGAGCAATTCACCGCTGTCCCCTACCTGGCCGCCAGACTCGGCATAAAAAGGTGTTTTATCAAGCACGATCACCGCCTCATCGCCCGCCTCGATAAACTCGACCCGGCTGCCCTCCTTATAGATAGCAAGAACCTGTCCTTCATGTTGCAGGCTTTCATACCCATGGAACGCTGTTGAGGGGCCACTATAGGCTATACCTTCCTGCATGACGAACTTGCTCGTGGTGCGTGCGCGCTCGCGCTGTCGCTCCATTGCCTGGTCAAACCCGGCCTGGTCTATCGCAATCCCACGTTCGCGCGCAATATCGGCGGTAAGATCCAACGGAAAGCCGAAGGTATCGTAGAGGCGAAACAGGGTCTCGCCATCCAGCATCCTGTCGCCGCGCCGTAGCGCAGCTTCCAGCACCTGCATGCCGTTTTCCAGCGTTTCGGCAAAGCGTTCTTCTTCCTGCTTCAGTACCGCTGCCACCCGCGTCTTTGCCTCCACCAGTTCCGGATAGGCCTGCCCCATGACTCTTGCCAAGTCTTCCACCAGCAGATGGAAGAAAGGCTGTTTTTGCCCGAGCTTGTACCCATGGCGAATGGCGCGGCGAATAATGCGCCGCAGGACATAGCCGCGACCTTCATTGCCCGGAATCACGCCATCGGCAATGAGAAAAGAACAGGCGCGGATATGGTCGGCAATGACATTGAGCGAACTGCTGGACAAATCGGATGTGCTGGTCGCCCGCGCCGCAGCCTTGATCAATTCCTGAAACAGGTCGATTTCATAGTTGCTGTGAACCTGTTGCATTACCGCGGAGATGCGCTCCAGGCCCATGCCGGTATCAACCGACGGGCGCGGCAGCGGGTGCAAGGTCCCCGCGCTGTCGCGGTTGTATTGCATGAATACCAGATTCCAGATTTCCACATAGCGGTCGCCGTCTGCATGCGGTGTTCCAGGCGGCCCGCCATGGATTTCCGGGCCATGGTCGTAAAAAATCTCGGAACAGGGGCCGCAGGGTCCGGTGTCACCCATCTGCCAGAAGTTGTCCTGAGTGGCGATGCGGGTAAAACGCGAAGAATCGATGCCCACCTCGTTCAGCCAGATATCGGCGGCCTCGTCATCCTCGGCGTAGACCGTAACCCATAATCTCTCCTGGGGAATTTTCAGGACACCGGTGAGAAACTCCCAGGCGAACCTGATGGCGTTGCGCTTGAAGTAGTCTCCAAAGCTGAAGTTGCCAAGCATCTCGAAGAATGTGTGATGCCGCGCGGTATAGCCCACATTCTCCAAGTCGTTGTGCTTGCCGCCCGCCCGCACGCAGCGCTGCGCACTTGCTGCGCGCACATAGGGGCGCTTGTCCTGGCCGAGAAATACGTCCTTGAACTGCACCATGCCAGCATTGGTGAACAACAGCGTCGGATCAGTGCCTGGCACGAGGGAGCTGGATGCGACGATTGTATGACCGTGCGCCTCGAAGAATTCAAGAAATTTTTGGCGTATTTCGCTGCTTTTCATCTCGCTTCATTTAACAAGACGGGACAGATTGCTTGCCGCCTGGCTTATCCAGTCCTTGACGGCCCATTCATGTCTCTCTATTTCCGTTATCGTCGTTCCCAAGGGTTCGCCGTTTATGATCGCAAGATTTTGGACCTTCACTTTAACGCTCAGTTCTTGGCCGCTTTTCGGCAAATCGTGATCAGTGAGGATAGCGATCTCCCCGCTTTCGTCTTTCAATACATAAGCCTTCATATTGATCAGCGGGATTCGCGTCAACTCCTTTACCATCCCATGAAGCACCACCTCCTTCCCATCAAAATTTGCAGGGGAGGTATTAACTTCGTTGACAGGTGTAGCGCGAAGGCGATCACAACCGCCGAGCAAAATCCCGAAGGCGGTCAGGAGGAACACGGCCTGTAGAAATTGAATCCAGCGCCGAGACAAGTGAGGCAAGCGATTTTTCAACCTTCTTCCTTATCGGGGTGTTGCAGCACCCGCCGCACCACTTCCGGCCTGAACCCGCGTCCTAACAGAAACCGTGTTTGCCGGCCGAAGTCTCTTGCATCGGCAGGCATTACGCCAAACTTTTTCCGCCATACTTCGTGCGCTCTATGCTGCTCGCCTTCCCTGAGATCAGGCAGGGCTGCGATGATTAAATTCTCTTCAATACCTTTTTCGCGCAACTCCTGCGCGATTCGCAAACTGCCAAATCTGCCTTTGCGCGTGTGCACTATCTGCTCGACCAGGCGAGTTGCCGACAGAAATCCGCGCTGCTCGAGTCCATCCAGCACAGAGGAAAGTTCTTCCGGAGTTTCGGCATGGGGCGCAAGCTTTTTTTCCAATTCCAGCCGCGAATGCTCACGCCGGGCTAGGTAACCCAACGCACGGGTTTTGAGACTGGGCGCACGCGTCGTGGCAGCCACTTTCTGGATTTACTTGGATCTACTTTCTGGATCTAAAAAGCTACGCTGCCCATGATTCCCCCGTTCCGCCGCTTGCCGCGCTCATTCCACGGGGGCAGGCTCGGCAGGATTGGAAACCCCGACGGCCGCCCGGATTTTCGACTCGATCTCCATGGCAATGTCGCGATGCTCTTTCAGAAACTCGCGCGCGTTATCCTTGCCCTGGCCTATCTTGTCCCCCTTGTAGGCATACCAGGCGCCGGATTTGTCAATCAGCTTGTGCTGCACGCCCAGCTCGACAATTTCACCCTCGCGCGAAATGCCTTCTCCGTAGAGAATATCGAATTCCGCCTGCCTGAAGGGGGGCGCCACCTTGTTCTTGACCACCTTCACCCGGGTCTCGCTGCCAATCACCTCTTCGCCCTTCTTGATGGAACCGGTGCGGCGGATGTCGAGACGCACGGATGCGTAGAATTTCAGCGCATTGCCTCCGGTCGTGGTTTCAGGGCTGCCAAACATGACGCCGATTTTCATGCGTATCTGATTGATGAAAATCACCATGGTATTGGTGCGCTTGATGTTGCCGGTGAGCTTGCGCAACGCCTGCGACATCAGCCGGGCGTGAAGGCCCATTTGCGGCTCGCCCATCTCACCTTCGATTTCCGCCCGCGGGGTAAGGGCCGCGACGGAATCCACAACCACCACATCGATCGAGCCGGAGCGCACCAGCATGTCGGCTATTTCCAACGCCTGCTCACCGTTATCCGGTTGCGAGATCAGTAAGTCCTGAACATTGACCCCGAGTTTTTGCGCGTATTGCGAATCCAGTGCGTGTTCCGCATCGATGAATGCCGCCGTGCCGCCCATTTTTTGCATCTCTGCAATCACTTGCAGGGTGAGTGTCGTCTTGCCCGAGGATTCCGGTCCGTAGATTTCCACGATGCGCCCGCGCGGCAGACCGCCCACTCCCAGTGCAATATCCAGGCCCAGCGAACCGGTGGAGATGACCTGCACGTCCTTGCCGACGTCGCTTGCGCCCAACCGCATGATCGAGCCTTTGCCGAACTGCTTTTCGATCTGGGAAAGCGCCGCCGCCAATGCCTTGCTTCTGTTTTCGTCCATGAAATTTTTTCCTTTCAAGATGGATCAATTATCGCATACGTGACCCCCGTGGGAAAGCAGGGGAAAATGACAACGTGTTCAGCGGTATTTTGTTTTATCTGTGCCGGAAACATTCTTCGCTGTAATGGACGTTCATGGGGGACGTTCATGGCAAGATATAAGTGTTGAAATACCGTTCGGCCCTGGACGGGTCCAGTTTGCGCAGAGTCTTATAGATTTCTCGTATCTTGTCGCGCTCGTCCAGAATGGCGTAGTCCACCCCAAGGTTGTACCAGGCATCTGCATTCTCCGGCTGGAGTACTACTGTTTTCCGATAAGCCTCGACTGCTTCGCCATATAGTTTCAACTCGTCGTAGGTCAATCCCAGCTTGTACCACGCCCTGAAATTTTTCGGATCAATCCGGAGCGCTTGTCGATAGGCATGAATGGCATGGGGATATTTTTTAAGGTCATAGTAAGTATTCCCCAGGTCGTACCAGGCCTCGCCATTGTCGGGATCTATGCGAAGAGCATCTTCATAGGCCTGGATTGCATTATCGTAGTCTTTGAGATTCGCGTAAGCTACCCCGAGTTTGTGCCAAGCATCAGCATAGCCGGCATAGTGACGGATGGCTTCCCGGTATGCGTTGACCGCCTGGGAATATTGCTTGAGGTTGCAGGAAGCAATACCCACGTTAAACCAGGCAACTGCATTTGACGAGTCGCGCCTGGCCTCCTGCTGCGAGAGTTTCAACAACCTGCGCCAGTCGGCCTTCTTTTCCAGCGCCAGCGTTTGATTGAGCCAGGCAAGACCGTGCCTCGGGTCCGTTGACCTTGCTTGTGCCATTTCCGGAGGACTTCGCAGCCAATCCGACGGCAGTACGAAAGCAAGCGATTCGCCTTCTACACGCTGCGGCGAGAGAATTCCGATCAGCCGACCTTGCTCGTCGAATAATCCGCCTCCGCTGAAACCCGGCAGGAGGGGTGCCGAGATTCTCACGTACTGAGACCCTCCGTAGGGACGCATGGCGGCCACCGCCCCTTCGCTCAGGATCGGTTCACGTCGATGTTCTTCCTGCAATCCAGTGGCTTTGTTCCCATCGCACGTCGGACAGATCCTGTCGTGCCCATTCCTTTTTTCCTCGCTTCTGTTTCCTTTCAACCTGCCGCCGAGCTTTGCGTGGGGCAAACCGATTGCATTTACCGGCTGTCCCACCCTGAGCTTTTCCGCGCTGCCTAAAGCAAGCGACGGGGAGTGCATATCAACAACGCGCAGGCGGCAAAGATTGAGATGCATCTGCGGCGGCGCCTGTGTAGCCTTGAATACCCTTCTTGACCAGCGCACTCGTGCGCTTTCTCCCTGGCTGGTGACATCGCAGGTAGTGACTACCTGGTCCGCCCCGAGTGCCACGCCACTGCCCTGAGCGACGAGCTCACCCTGTGCATTCAACATATCGACTGACACCACATGACTCCTTTCCTCCGTAAAAACCTGCTCGGGGGTTTTCGCGCTGGCGTGTGGCAAGAGTGGCAAAAACACGGCAGACGCAAGAGCCACCAGCGCGAGGGGATAAATCGCTGTCATGTTCGTATTCTTCTCTTATTCGGGATGGGCATCGGCAAATCATGATATGTTGACGGACTGTCGAAACCACATGAACGATGTGCGCAACAAAACAGGCGGCGTGTAAAATAGCGGATATTTTTCACCGCAAAATCCGCAGAATTGAATGAAAATAAACGAAGACTCTAACGATACCAACGATACATCGCCAACCGTCTACTCTGGGAGGTCAAGAAGGATTCAACCGCTGGCATATTTCATATTTACCACACGCTGGCTGCAATTGCCCCTGTACCTCGGGCTGATTCTTGCGCAATGCGTCTACGTTTATCACTTCTGGGTGGAATTACTCGACCTGATCGGAGCGGTGATGGGCAACAAGGATGCGCTGGAGCATACCCTGAATGCAGTCGCGATCGAGGGCGCCGCTCCCCCTACGAAGATCGGGGAAACAACGATCATGCTGGTTGTGCTGGGTCTGATCGATGTGGTGATGATCTCCAATCTGCTCATCATGGTGATCATCGGAGGTTATGAGACTTTTGTCTCCCGCATGAACCTGGAAGGACACCCCGATCAGCCGGAGTGGCTATCGCATGTCAATGCGACGGTACTGAAAGTCAAGCTCGCCACTGCTATTATCGGTATCTCTTCCATTCATCTGCTGAAGACATTCATCAATGCCAAGGCATACGACGAGAAAACGATCCTGGCCCAGACCGGAATCCACCTGGTTTTCCTGCTGTCCGCCATTGCAATCGCTTACAGCGACCGGCTCATGTCCCGTAATGGCGCGCATGAGAGTGACCATTGAGCGAGAGGAGTTATGCGACAGCGGGCGGGATACTGTGCAACAGATCGATCAGGCCTTGCAGTGCTCCGGCTACGGACTGACGCCTTATCTCCTCACGGCTGCCGCTGAAATATCGGGTTTCGGTGAGCGCCATTCCCTCTTTCATTATCCAGGCAAAGCATACCATTCCCACCGGTTTTTCCTCGGTCCCGCCGTCCGGTCCGGCAATACCGGTTACTGACACGGCCACCTGGGCATGGCTGCGAGCAATCGCACCTGCCGCCATTTCGGAGGCTGTCTGTTCCGATACCGAACCATGCTGCTCGAGCGTGGCGTTACTCACGCCCAGCATTTCCTGTTTTGAAACCGTGGCATAGGTAATGAAGCCACGCTCATACCAGCTTGAACTCCCGGCGACTGACGTAATGACCTGTCCCAACCACCCGCCCGTGCAGGATTCCGCAGTGGCAAGCATCAATTCCTGCTGGGCGAGCGCTGTTCCAGCCTGCATCGCCAGATCCTGAAGTATCATATCGTCCATATCGGTTGCCCCTTTTGCCCCTTTTAAAACCCGTTCCCCCCAATACTTGCCGGAAAAATACCTGCCTGCGGCAGTCACTAGAGCGTGTTGGCTAACCAGTCACATAAGCTTTCCAGAAGGCCAGACACAAAAGCGTGAAGAAAGCCGCCAGCAGGTCGTCGAACATCACGCCGAATCCGCCACGCAGTTTTTTTTCGTAGTAACGGATAGGCGCCGGTTTGATTATATCGAACAAACGAAACAGCAGAAATGCGAATGCTTGCCAGATCAGGCCCTGGGGTGTAAAGAACAGCACCAGCAGGAAAGCAGTGACCTCATCCCAGACCATACCGCCGTGGTCGGGATTCTTCAATGCCCGGCCTGTCGCCCCGCAAGCCCAGACGCCCACGCTAAACGCGACAACAAGAAACAGGAGAAAACCGGGGGGATCAAAAATATATTCGAGTAACCAGAACAGGGGGAACGCGACCAAGGTACCGGCTGTGCCGGGTGCGACGGGACTCAATCCGATCCCTCCGGCGAAGGCGATGAAAGGTGCCGCGCTGCTGCGAACAAACGCCTTGTCAGGCGCCGGCCGCTCGATCCACGGAGAAGGTGGAGGCGGAAGAGCTTCTCCTCTGGTTTCATCCTCCTTGGCAATAGAAGGCGCGGGTGTGGTTTGAACCGCGACAGGGTGGCGGTCAGGCGAATTATCACTCCGGTTGTCAGACTCGGAAGTGGTCATAGCCCCTGACCTCCGTAGTGACTGTTCTGCCTGCCGAATCGACCACCGCCAAGCCTTCTCCTTCCTCGATGCTGCCAATACGTGTTAACGGAATGCCTTCCTCGCGCGAAAGCAGTTCCACCTTTGTTCGCTCCGAACTTGGCACGGTAAAGCACAACTCATAATCGTCTCCCCCGGCAAGCAGGCATTCTATCGCCAGGGGGTGAGAAAAATGTTTCTCCATCGTCGCCGAACGCCTTATCTGATCGATTCTGACAACAGCCGCCACTCTTGAAGACTCCAGAATGTGTCCGAGGTCCGCCAACAGACCGTCGGAAATATCGATGGCGCTATGGGCAAGGCCGATCAGCCGCTGCCCCAGCCCCACGCGGGGCACGGGCATCTCAAGCGCAACCATAGCAGCTTCCATTTCGGCGGCTTCCACTTCGTCCGGTTTCAGCATAATCTTTTTTTTTCGGTAAGCAAGCGCCAGAGCGGCATCGCCCAGGTAACCCGAAACCCAGATATCATCACCCGGCCTGGCACCGCTGCGGCGCAACGCTTTTCCTCCCGGCACTTCACCCATAATCGTCACGCAGATATTCAGGGGACCGTTGGTGGTATCGCCACCGATCAGGTCGACATGGTGGGCATGAGCAAGCGCAAAAAAGCCGTCAGCGAACGCTCGCAGCCATGACTCATCCTTTTGTACTATTGATTCCGGCAGCGCCAGCGAAAGAGTTGCCCAACGGGGACGGGCCCCCATTGCCGCCATATCGGAAAGATTCACTGCCAGAGATTTATGGCCGAGCTTGTACGGGTCCACATCTTCGAAAAAATGGTGTCCGGAAACCAGCATGTCGGTCGAAATTGCAAGCTCCATCCCCGGTGCAGGCCTGATGAGCGCCGCATCGTCCCCTACGCCCAATACCGTACCAGGAGTGGAACGGGTGAAAAAAGAACGAATGATGTCAAATTCCGACAGCACTTTACTTGTGCCTACAGGATCAATTCATCCCGCCACTTCACGCCGGAAGCAGCAGAAATGATCGATCAGTTCTGGCACACCCCCAGTCAAAGTTTTGCCTTGATCTCGACCGCTCTCAGCTTTACCGCCAATTTATCGAGTACACCGTTGACATATTTATGGCCGTGCGTGCCCCCATAGGCTTTGGCGAGTTCCACCGCTTCATTGATGACTGCCCGATACGGTATTTCCGGATGTCTCTCCAGCTCATAAGTACCCAGCAGTAATATGGAAATCTCCACGGGACTGAGTTCGTTGAAGGGGCGATCGAGACAGGGCTGAATTTCCTTCTCGAGCTCGGTTGCTTCCGTCAACACGCCGTGTAGCAGGCGCGAGAAGTATTCTTCGTCCGTTTTCGGGAACTCCTCGGTTTCCCGGAGCTGCGCTTCGATGGTACCGGCGCTTCCGCCCGCTACGCACCACTGATACAATCCCTGCAAAGCAAGTTCACGCGCAAGGCGCCGGCGGGTTTTTCGGGCAGGACCCGCCCCATGTCTCTCCGCTCGTTTCACTTCCCGCTTCCCACCTGATTCTCCATCGCGTTCTGCTTCTTTCATCCGCTACATTCACTGATTGCTGCTTTGCCTGCCTGCCACCCATTGCTCCAGTGCTTCATTGGTCCATTTCATCGAGCGTTCTTTGGAGATTAGCCATTTCTATCGCGACCCGCGCCACCTCAGCACCTTTTTGACTCATGCGCGTAAGGGCCTGGTCATCAGTATCAGTCGTGAGTATGCCGTTCGCGATGGGAATGCCCGTATCCAGTTGCACCGTGGCCACTCCGTTGGTGGATTGGTCGGAAACGACTTCGAAATGGTACGTCTCCCCGCGTATGACGGCGCCCAGAGCAATCAGCGCATCGAACTGGTCGGTTAAAGCCATTTTTTGCAACGCCAAAGGGATTTCAAGCGCTCCCGGGACCGAAACCAGGACGACATTCCCTGCGTCGACACCCTGTTTCATCAGTTCCTCCACGCACGCGCCCAGCAATCCCTCGCTTACATCGATATTAAAGCGGCTCATGACGATGCCAATGCTGAGATCTTCACCGTCGAGATTGGGCTCGAGCTCAAGAATATTTTCGTATCGTGCCATGTTCGCTCCTGTAACTAGATCTGATTGCAAAGGTTGGAGAAACGTTCGATGTATCAGCCCACCGCTTCTTAACCATTAGCGTATTCCAGGGTTAAGTTGCAGGTTCAAAAAAATTATCGATGAACCGCTTGGCGGCCTTCCGGCAGCCGGCTTTTATCTTCCGGCTCAAGGTATCCAGTGACTTCAAGCCCGAAACCCGCCATGCTCGGCATTTTTCGGGGAACAGCCAGTAAACGCATCTTCCTCACGTTGAGATCCCTGAGTATCTGCGCGCCGATACCATAATTGCGCAGGTCGGCTTTGGCCACGGGGCGGTGCGGAGGTTTTGCCGGCAGCACCCTTTCCATCAGCTCCGACCCGCTTTCCCTGCGGTGAAGCAGTACGATAACACCACGTTCTGTGTCACTAATGATGTGTAAAGCCTCGTTCAGGTTCCAGGAGTGGGTATCATCTTCCAGATCGAGAAGGTCCATGGCCGAGAGCGGCTCATGTACCCTTACCAAAGTTTCGTTGTCTGGATCGATCGCTCCCTTTACCAGGGCCAGGTGGGCGGTATTGGCGGTTTTGTCCAGATACGCGACGAGCTGGAATCTCCCGTGTGCTGTCTGGATAGGACGTTCGACAACGCGTTCTACCAGGCTTTCCGTACGGCTGCGATAATGGATGAGGTCGGCAATAGCACCGATCTTGAGTTGATGCTTTGCTGCAAACTCGACCAGGTCGGGGAGACGCGCCATGCTTCCGTCTTCATTCAGGATTTCGCAGATGACGGCGGCGGGGGTGAGTCCCGCCAGATGCGCAAGATCGCAACCGGCTTCTGTGTGGCCGGCGCGCACGAGCACGCCGCCGTTTTGCGCCATGAGCGGAAAAATGTGTCCCGGCTGGACGAGGTCTTCCGGCTTTGCATCCCGATTCACGGCGACCTGTACCGTGCGCGCGCGGTCGGCAGCGGAAATGCCGGTGGTCACGCCGCTCGCAGCCTCAATGGAAACCGTGAAATTGGTTCCGAGCGGAGATCGGTTCGTTGCCACCATCAGAGGCAGGTTGAGCTGGCGGCAGCGTTCCTCCATCAGTGTCAGGCAGATCAGGCCGCGCCCGTACGTGGCCATGAAATTGATCGCGGCCGGTGTAATGAAATCCGCGGCCAGAACCAAGTCCCCCTCGTTTTCGCGGTTTTCCTCGTCGACGAGAATGACCATGCGGCCAGCCTTGATGTCAGCAATGATTTCCTGAACTGAACTGATGATCATGTCAAAGTCGAATCCCCGCTCTTACACTTGTTATCCATTGCCAGCAAGCGCTCAACGTAGCGCGCAAGCATATCCACTTCCACATTTACCCGGGCGCCCGCTTTCAGTTCTTTCAGCGTGGTTTCAGCCAGCGTATGAGGGATGAGGTTGATCTCCAATTCGTTACGCTCTACCCGGTTGATCGTCAAACTCACGCCATTCACCGTAATTGAACCTTTTTTAGCAACATATTTCAGCAGCGAATCCGGCAACCGGATCGCAAGCAGGCAGCTTTCGCCCAGGGACTGAAACTTTGTCACCTCTCCAACTCCGTCGACATGGCCGCTGACAAGGTGGCCACCCAGTCTATCGGACAAGCGCAGCGATTTTTCGAGATTAACCTTTCCGCCCGGTTTATCCAGTCCTTGCGTGCACTGCAATGTTTCGCGCGAGACGTCTACAGATAACAGATTGTCTGCCAGTGCGGTAACGGTGAGGCATACACCATTTACCGCTATGCTGTCGCCGACTTTGGTGTCTGCCAGTGACAGCTTGCCCGGCGCAATGCGCAAGCTTAAGCCATCTTCCAGCAAGGTAGTCGTTTTGATCTCGCCGACAGCTTCGACAATTCCTGTGAACATCGAGCTTTTCCTGCTTTCAAATATACATAATGATGTTGCTCCTTTTACAGAATCCTGCGGCAATTTGCCGCATGGTCCCGCATGGCAATATACGCTAATGTTCGGGGATAATATAGAGAAGCCCAGAGAAGCTCCTGCTGCTCCCCATCCGGTATGAGAAAATCAGCGACGAAAATACTTGCTAATCCCGGCCAGCCACCCCTCCGCAAGAATCTGCAACGTTTATTCCTGCTCAGGAATATCGTCATCGCGGCGCAGTGCCTGACTTTTGCGTTGGCTTACTGGGGGCTCGAGCTTGAATTGCCCTGGGCGGAAATGGTTGCGGTGGCGGTTTTGCTGGGAGTGGTGAACCTTGCGACCTGGATACGTCTCCATCGCAAATGGCCCGTTTCCAGCATGGAGTTCTTTGCACAACTCCTGGCGGATGTGCTTGCTTTAAGTACGCTGCTTTATCTCAGCGGCGGCTCGACCAATCCCTTTATCTCGCTATACCTTCTGCCTCTGACTATTGCCGCAGCGGCGCTACCCTGGGCTTATACCTGGGTGATGGCTGCCATCACCATAAGCTGCTATACGCTGTTGCTGTTTTATTATGTGCCCCTGCCGCATGACCATGAAGAACATGGCAGCGAATTTATTATGCATGTGTCCGGTATGTGGTTGGCTTTCGTACTGAGCACGGTATTGATCGCGTGGTTCGTTGTCAAGATGGGCATATCGATCCGTGAACGCGACAAGGATCTGGCTTTGGCACGTGAACAGGCATTGCGTAATGAACAGATCATTGCGCTCGGAACGCTGGCCGCCGGCGCGGCGCATGAACTAGGCACGCCGCTGGCAACCATGGCGATAGTAACGGGAGAATTACAGGACGAATATATCGACAACACCGAATTTCAAAGCAATATCAGGATACTGCGGGATCAGATCGCGAACTGCAAGCGCACCCTGACGCAATTGCTGGCGGATGCGGGCCAGGCACGCGCGGAAGATGTCAGTGGCCAGACGGTCGATCTTTTTTTGCGCCAAGTTCTGGATAAATGGCAATTGATGCGTCCCTCCGCCCAGTTTACCTATCGGGGCAGCGGCGTGCAGCCGGCTCCTCAGATTCTGAACACGCAATTACTGAGCCAGTCCATCTTGAATCTGTTGAACAATGCGGCAGACGCGTCACTCAAACACATCGAAATAGAAGTCACCTGGAGTCATCAGGAACTGCATCTGCAGATACTCGACTATGGAGAAGGGCTGAGCGGAGAGGCGGTCCAGCGTGCCGGCCAGCCCTTTTTCACCACCAAGGCAAAGGGGCAGGGTTTCGGCATCGGCCTGTTTCTGGCAAATGCAAACATCGAGCGGTTTGGCGGCAGGGTGCGCCTGACCAATCGTGAAGGCGGGGCCTGCACCCAGGTTATACTCCCTCTGATACAGCCATCGATATGACAACAACGTTACCCATGACGGAAGTGGATGATCGTCCCGCCTTGCTGATTGTGGACGATGACGTGACCTTTTGTACGGTTCTTGCCAATGCAATGACCAAACGCGGATTCAACGTGACCTGCGCACATAGCGTGGACCAGGCGCTGGAACTTGCAGAGGCCTGCACGCCCGAGTATGCCGTTATCGATCTCAGACTGCCCGGCCCTTCCGGATTATCCCTGGTCGAAAAGCTGAAAGTACTCGATCCCGGTACACGTATTGTCATGCTGACCGGCTACGCCAGCATCGCCACAGCGGTCGAGGCCATCAAACTCGGTGCCACCCATTATCTCGCGAAGCCGGTCGACGTCAATGAAATCATGGCCGCGTTCGAGCGCACGACCGGTGACGCAGACGTGCAGATCAGCGCGCACCCCCTGTCCGTGGGGCGACTGGAGTGGGAGTACATTCAGCGCGTACTCAACGAGAACAAGGGCAATGTTTCTGTAACGGCGCGCGTCCTCAACATGCATCGGCGAACGTTGCAGCGCAAGCTCACCAAGTACCCGGCGAAAACATAAGCGGACATTTTCGCTCGGTCATGTACTGGGTAAGCGTGTACTTACTTAACGTGGAAGGTTCAGGAAGAAATAAAAGAATCGATCCGATTATGTAGCCATCCTGCCAGCAAAACGGGCAATAATGCGGATATCCTGTCCCACGGCGCGTACATCGTGAATCTTGAGGGCGCGCTTGTCTTCCAGATTCGAGAGTTCTGGCAATTTGAGCATGTCCCGCGCCGCATCCCCGATTAGACAGGGGGCAAGATAAATGACCAGCTCATCCACCAGGTCAGCCTGGACAAGCCCGCCGTTCAAGCCGCGACCCGCCTCCACCAGCACTTCGTTTATTTCGAGATCTGCGAGCCGTTGCGTCATTGCAGCCAGATCGACGTTGCCAGCACTATCCGGCAACAGGATGACGTGCGCACCCACGTCACGTAACGCGACAATTTTGCCTTCGCTGGCGGCAGCGGTAAAAATCAGCTCACCTGCGCCACGCAGCAATCCTGCATCCAGCGGTATATCCAGTCCCCTGTCCACCACTACCGACACGGGTTGCCTGGATGTATGGACATGGCGCGCCGTGAGCCGGGGGTTATCTGCCAACACCGTACCAATGCCAGTCATTACCGCGCAGGAACGGGCACGCCAGCGGTGTCCATCACGGCGTGCCGCTTCACTCGTGATCCATTGACTGGACCCGTTGTTGAGTGCCGTTTTGCCGTCAAGACTTGCCGCGATCTTGACCCTGACCCAGGGACGACCACGGGTCATGCGCGAGACAAATCCGATATTCAATGCTTTCGCTTCAGCTTCCATCAAGCCGGTTTGCGCTTCTATCCCTGCTTCCTTCAGAAGGGCGCAACCGCGGCCCGACACGAGCGGATTCGGGTCCTGCATGGCTGCAATGACTTTGGCGACACCCGCCTGGATCAAGGCATCAGCGCAGGGTGGAGTACGACCATGGTGACTACATGGCTCAAGCGTGAGATAAGCGGTCGCGCCGTGTGCCGCCGGCCCGGCCACAGCGAGTGCATTTATTTCCGCATGTGCCTCACCTGCACGCTCGTGCCAGCCGGTACCCACCACCTGTCCATCGCGCACCAGCACGCAGCCCACCCGAGGGTTCGGACTTGTACTATAAAGCCCTTTTTCTGCGAGCCGCAGCGCCTGGGCCATGAAGCGGCAATCGGTTGGCGAGAACATTGGAAACTCCATTGTTCAAATGCGAAGCTGCAAATTCAGTTTGCAGTTCAAGTGCAGCCGCGTCGCTTGGGAAGACGGAATACAGAAGGTAAAACGTATGAATCAGGCTTTGTCCGGTTCTTTCCTGTTATCGGATCCTTGCAGTTCCCGGATTGCATCATCGAAATCGGCAGCACCCTGAAAACTTCGATAAACAGAAGCAAAGCGAATGTACGCCACCTTGTCCAGTTTATAGAGTTCTTCCATGACCATCTCGCCGATCTTGTGCGACGCGACCTCCCGTTCACCCAAGCTTAGCAGCTTCTGGACGACGCGATTCATTGCCGCCTCCACATCCTCTGCCGAAACCGGACGCTTGTGCAATGCCCGCGTAAAGCCGGTACGCAATTTTTCGCGGTCGAATTCAGCGCGGTTGCCATCCTGTTTCACGACCTGCGGCAAGCGCAATTCCACTATTTCATAGGTGGTGAAGCGTTTGTCACAGTTGGGGCAGCGCCGGCGGCGGCGTATCCTGTCGCCTTCCTCGCTCACCCTGGAGTCGATCACGCTCGTGTCAGGCGCGTTGCAGAAGGGACATTTCATGTGTCAACCTGGAACCAATCGGCTGAATTCAGTCCTGGAACCCAAAGCAAATTGATCCAGGTGAAGGTCGACCTGGTCGACCACATGACGAGACATGGAAGCGGCGTCAGTATGCGCCGCTCCATGGCGGGATCAACCTTGATAAACGGGAAATTTTGCACATAGCGCTTTTGCCTGGCGTGCAACCTCTGTAAGCACTGATGAATCTGTCGGCGCATCCAGTACATCGGCTATCAGATGCGCCAATTGCTCAGATTCAATTTCGGTAAACCCACGGGTGGTGATGGCAGGAGAGCCGATACGAATCCCGCTGGTGACGAACGGTTTCTGCGGGTCGTTGGGAATCGCATTCTTGTTAACGGTGATATGCGCCAGCTCCAGCGATTCGGCGGCCTGCTTGCCGGTAATATATTTGGGGCGCAGGTCCACCAGAAACATGTGGCAGTCGGTGCGCCCAGAGACAATGCGCAGGCCGCGCTCCTGCAACACTTTCGCCATTACGCGCGCGTTGCCGATCACCTGCTCCTGGTAGTCCTTGAACTCCTGGCTGGCCGCCTCCTTGAATGCCACTGCCTTGGCGGCAATCACGTGCATCAACGGACCTCCCTGGGTTTGCGGGAAAATAGCGGAATTGAGCGCTTTCTCATGTTCCGCCTTGGCCATGATGATCCCGCCCCGGGGGCCGCGCAGTGTCTTGTGGGTCGTGCTCGTAACGAAATCGGCAATGCCGACGGGATTGGGATAGTATCCTGCCGCAACCAGCCCTGCATAATGCGCCATATCCACGAACAGGTAGGCCCCTATATCGTCGGCAATCTTGCGAAAACGCTTCCAGTCTATCACTAACGAGTAAGCCGAAGCGCCGGCCACGATCAGCTTGGGTTTATGTTCGTGCGCGAGGCGCGCTACTTCATCATAGTCAAGCTCTTCGGTATCAGAACGAAGGCCATAGGAAACGGCATTGAAAATTTTGCCGCTGAGATTGACCGAAGCACCGTGTGTCAGATGCCCGCCATGCGCAAGCGACATCCCCAGAAGCGTATCCCCCGGCTTCAAGGTGGTGAGATAGACCGCGGCGTTGGCCTGTGAGCCGGAATGCGGCTGGACATTGACATACTCCGCGTCAAACAGCGCCCTTACCCGATCGATTGCCAGTTGTTCCACGACATCCACATACTCGCAGCCGCCGTAATAGCGCTTGCCGGGATAACCCTCTGCATACTTGTTGGTCAGCACCGATCCCTGCGCCTGCATTACCGCAGGACTCGCATAATTTTCCGAGGCGATCAGCTCGATATATTCTTCCTGCCGCTGCATCTCGCCTTTGATGGCCTGCCAGAGATCAGGGTCGACGCTTTCGAGAGTATTGTGTGGAGACAACATGTTGTTTTAAAACCTGTGAATAATTTTTATTGAAAAATTGCCAGTTTACCATCTCGAGATGCCAGATTGCGTCAAGACGCCACCCATGATGCGAAGTAGCCTGCGACATCTTCACGTATTGGCTTCATCCGATTGGGGCGTCAGCTAAACATCCAGATTCCTCACGCCCAGCGCATTATTCTCGATAAACGCGCGGCGCGGTTCCACGATATCACCCATCAGGGTGGTGAAAATTTCATCCGCGGCGATGCTGTCCTCGATTTGGGCGCGCAACAGGAGGCGAACCTTCGGGTCCATGGTCGTTTCCCATAGTTGAGCCGGATTCATCTCACCCAGACCTTTGTAACGCTGGGTGCCGATGCCTTTTTTGACTTCCTCCAGTAGCCAGTCGAGTGCTTGCTTGAAGTCGCTCACTGCCTGTTTCTTTTCGCCGCGTTGCACATAAGCTGCTGGCCCTATCAGACCATCGAGCACCTGGGCGGTTTGCCTGATTTGCGCATAGTCGCCGCTTTGCAGAAAATCCTGGTCGATGTAGCTGTTGCGAACGTTGCCATGATGCACGCGGGAGATTTTCAGCCGGTACTCTTCTGTGGCGGCGTCGTACTTCGGTACGATGGTGATATTTGCTGCATTGACCTGTGCCGCCAGACGAGCCGCGCTTTCGGTCGCGAGCCCCTCATTACTTAGATCGACGTCGGAATGGCGTAACAACGCATGCATGACTTCGCTATCGATTAACGAACTCATGCGCTCGATCACGGCTTCCGCCAGGAGATATTCGTTCGCGATGTTTTCCAGCGTCTCTCCGGTCAGTGGTGATTCACCTTCACCCGTATGCAGTTCCGCATCCGTCAATGCCAGGCCCAGCAGGTATTGCTTGAGCTCGTGATCATCCTTGACGTAGCGTTCCTGTTTGCCGTGCTTTATCTTGTACAGCGGCGGCTGGGCAATGAAGATATGGCCGCGCTCGATCAGTTCCGGCATTTGCCGGTAAAAGAAAGTGAGCAGCAAGGTGCGGATATGCGAGCCATCCACGTCAGCATCAGTCATGATGATGATGCGGTGATAGCGCAATTTGTCCGGGTTATACTCGTCCTTGCCGATACCGGTGCCCAGTGCGGTGATAAGGGATGCAATTTCCTGCGAGGAAATCAGCTTGTCAAAACGGGCTTTTTCCACATTGAGGATTTTTCCTTTCAACGGCATGATGGCCTGGAATTTGCGGTCGCGTCCCTGCTTGGCGGAACCGCCGGCTGAATCACCCTCGACCAGATAAAGCTCGGACAGAGCCGGGTCTTTCTCCTGGCAATCCGCCAGCTTGCCGGGTAACCCCATGCCATCCAACGCACCCTTGCGCCGGGTCAACTCCCGTGCCTTGCGCGCCGCCTCACGGGCTCTGGCCGCTTCGATGATCTTGCCGCAAATGATTTTTGCATCGACCGGATGTTCCATAAGGAATTCCGCCAATTTGAGCGACACGATTTCTTCCACTACCGGACGCACTTCCGACGATACGAGCTTTTCCTTGGTTTGAGATGAAAACTTGGGTTCAAACAGCTTTACTGACAAAATGCATGACAGGCCCTCGCGCATGTCATCGCCCGAGGTTTCGATTTTTGCTTTTTTTGCCAGATCATTTTTTTCTATGTAATTGTTCAGCGTGCGCGTCATGGCAGCGCGCAGACCCGTGAGATGAGTACCGCCATCTTTTTGCGGAATATTGTTTGTAAAGCACAGCACTTGCTCGGTATAGCTGTCATTCCACTGCATCGAGACTTCCACCGCGATGCGGTCTTTTTCTCCCGCTGCGTAGAAAATATTGGGGTGAAGCACCGACTTGGTGCGATTGACATACTCGACAAAACTCTTGACCCCGCCCACAAAGGCAAATGTTTCTTCCTTGGCGTTGCGCTGGTCTATGAGATGTATTTTGACACCGTTGTTGAGAAAGGAAAGTTCCCGCAGACGCTTAGCGAATATGTCGTAGTGGTATTCGATATCTCCGAATATTTCCTTGCTCGCCAGAAAATGTACTTCGGTGCCACGGCGTTCGGTCTTCCCGGTGACAACCAGCGGCGCCACCGGTACCCCCATGCGAAATTCGATTTGATGGATCTTACCATCCCGGCGGATGGTAAGGCGCAACCATTCCGACAGGGCGTTCACGACCGAGACACCAACGCCATGCAAGCCGCCTGATACCTTGTACGAATTGGAATCGAATTTGCCACCCGCGTGAAGTTCGGTCATGACAATTTCAGCAGCGGAACGCTTGAGCTCGTCATCCTGCTTTATACCGGTCGGAATGCCGCGCCCATTGTCCTGCACCGTGACTGAGTTGTCGGGGTGGATGATGACCGAAATCTCATCACAATAGCTGGCCAGCGCTTCGTCAATCGCATTATCCAATACCTCGAACACCATGTGGTGCAGACCGGTGCCGTCGCTGGTATCGCCGATGTACATGCCGGGGCGCTTGCGCACCGCATCCAGCCCTTTCAGAATCTTTATGCTGTCCGAGCCATAGTCAGTGGAGCTTTTGCTTTTTTGCTGCCGGGAACGCTCTTTTTCGTTCATTTCTGTATCTTCAGTTGTTTCAATTTATTGAAACGGAATATCCAATCGCTTCCGCACTGACGGGTTTCGCAATTTTTTGCGAATCCTGCTGACTGCTATCGGGAAACATCTAGAGCAAATGCTACGGGGAGCCGGTTTTCGCCCACATGTGGGATTAAGGCTCAGGGAGCCACTCGGGGAAGGCTCAAGGAAACTCAACAAAGGTCGTAGCTGAGTCTACAATGCCGGAAAATGCCGTGCAGTAATCAATGAATTATACCATAACCGCACCGACGGGCGCTTCTGCAGCTTCACGGCTACAGAAGCGTGTGAAATGACCTGATATTTACATCATATGCGCATGGGCATGACCACATACTTGAAGCTGTCATTCCCTGGAATGGTGATCAACGCACTGCTGTTGGCGTCGCCAAATGCGCACGTTACTGTCTCACTGTCCGCATTGTTCAGCACGTCAAGCAAATAGGTAATGTTGAAACCAATGTCGAGCCCTTCTCCGTCGTATTGAAGTTCCAGCTCTTCCTGCGCTTCTTCCTGTTCGCTGTTATTGCAGACGATCCGAAGATTGTCGGTGGTGAGGATGAGACGGACTCCGCGAAATTTTTCATTGGACAGGATCGCAGCGCGTTGCAGCGTCTGTAGCAGCAACAGCCGGTTTATATCAAATTGTTTCTGGTAACCCGTGGGGATAACACGGTTATAGTCCGGAAACTTTCCATCGACCACTTTGGATACCAGAACGACATTGGAGAAGGTAAAACGCACCTGGTTCTGGAGTACTTCTATGGTTACCGGCTCCTCGGTTTCATTCAATAGCCGGGATAATTCGAGCACCACCTTGCGAGGAAGAATGACCTCCTTTCTTTCCAACGGTGTCTCAAGCATCATCAGGGCGAACGCCAACCGATGGCCATCGGTTGCAACCACCTTCAGTTGATTGTTTTCCAACAATAACAGCAAGCCGTTCAGGTAGTAGCGAATGTCCTGGTGAGCCATGGCATATTGGACCATCGACAGAAGATGCTTCAATTCCTTCTGCTGTACCTTGACTGTTCCCTGCGGTTCGTTACTTTCAGGAAATTTTGGAAAATCTTCAGCAGGAAGTGTCTGCAGATTGAAGCGGCTTTTTCCCGCTTTGGCCTGAAGTCGGCTATCGCCTGTCTCTAGCGTCACCTGCACCTTTTCGGGTAACGCACGCAATATATCCTGAAGTTTTTTTGCAGCAACCGTTACAGAGTATTCCTCATTTGCCTTGCCACCATCCGTCGCGGAGGTAGTGATCTGGATTTCAAGATCGGTGGCAATAAACGAAATGTTTTCCTGCTTGCGTTCAATGAGTACGTTGGAAAGTATGGGTAAGGTGTGACGTCGCTCGACAATACCAGTGACTGTTTGCAACGGTTTTAGCAATGTATCCCTGTCGGCTTCTATGAGTTTCATTTTTAATTTGTAAAACTAGTAGTAGTTAATAAGAGCTGACCAAATCCGGTAAAAGTAGAAAAATTCGCGTGATATCAGTTTATTAGGCTATTTTTTGTTTCTGTATCAATGAGGTATCGGCTGTGGATAGTTTGTGAGCAGAATTAAAGCCTGATCAAAAGTGATGAGTTATCCCCAATTCATCCTGTTGTTAACCTCAGTTTGTTGTTCAGTTTTTAGTTAGCCGCGGAGTATGTGCAGCAAAGTATTGAAGTCGCGATTGACGGCAGGATCGGAAGCGCGCAATTCCGCAATCTTTCGATATCCATGCAGTACTGTAGTGTGGTCCCGACCCCCGAAGGCTTCCCCGATATCGGGGAGGCTCAAAGGGGTAAGTTCCTTGGAGATGGCCATAGCCATTTGGCGTGGACGGGCAACGACGCGAGAGCGCTTTTTGGAGTACATTTCGGCGACCTTGATCTTGTAGTAGTCCGCCACTGTCTTTTGAATGTTTTCAATGGAGATCTGACGGTTCTGTACCGCCAGCAGATCTTTCAATGCTTCCCGCGCCAAATCCAGTGTTAGTGCGTGACCGGTGAAGCGTGAGTAAGCAACCACTCTTTTCAATGCGCCTTCCAGCTCGCGCACATTGGAGCGAATGTGTTTTGCGATGAAAAAAGCGACGCTTTCATCCAGGATGATATCTTCCATCAATGCTTTCTTCAGGAGAATCGCGACGCGCATTTCCAGTTCAGGAGGTTCCACCGCTACAGTCAAACCCCATCCGAAACGCGAAATCAGCCGTTCTTCCATGCCGGCAATTTCCTTTGGGTAAGAGTCGCAGGTGATGATGACTTGCTTATGCGCTTCGATAAGGGCGTTGAATGCATAGAAAAATTCTTCCTGCGTGCGATTCTTCCCGCCAAAAAACTGGATATCGTCGATCAGCAGCAGGTCCAGTGAATGATAGTAGCGCTTGAATTCATCAAATGCCTTATGTTGGTAAGCCCTTACTACGTCGGAAACGTATTGCTCCGAATGAATATAGCGAACCTTGGCAGCTGGATTGTGCTCCACAACGAAATTGCCGATCGCTTGAATCAGGTGAGTTTTCCCCAGTCCGACACCCCCATAGATGAAGAAGGGGTTATAGGCAACACCGGGACGCTCCGCGACCTGAATAGCCCCGGCACGCGCCAGTTGGTTTGCCTTTCCTGTGACGAAAGTGTTGAAGGTGAAAGAGGGATTCAGCCTGGTTGGATTTTTTTCCTGTTTTTCCTTAGTATCCTTTGTATCTTTCGTATCTTTCGATGCCTTTTGCGCTGATCCTATTGGCGCATCAAACGCCGCAGTAATCGGATGGGAGTTAATTCCGTTACTCCCGCCAGCTGAAGCGGATGCTCTGCCGGGAACTTGGCCGCCGAGCTCCAGCTGCAACTGAACCTGAACCGGGCGCGCGAAGTAGTTTTCCGCCATCTCGGTGATGCTGGTCAAAAAGTTGTCCTTTACCCATTGAAGGACAAAACGGTTGGGTGCGATCAGCGTGAGCGCAGGCTCAGGCGAGTCGTGTGACAGTTGCAGGCGCAGTGGTTTGATCCAGGTATTGAATTGCTGCGCGCTCAGTTCATTTTCAAAATATTCGAGACAGGCAAGCCAAAAGGTATCCGGTGCAAGCATGATATTAATGACTCGTTGGGGAAGAAACGGAAGTTGCGAGCGGGGTGAGCGGGATATTCTAGACCGTTCCTCACAGCTTATCCACAGGGAGAGAAAAAAATATCGGTTGACATAGGCCGCCGTAAAGAGTTGTAATGTCGAGTTTTATTTATCAGGCATAGGGGAAATAATGAAACGCACTTACCAACCATCCGTGACGCGCAGAAAGCGAACCCATGGTTTCCGGGTCCGCATGAAAACCGCGAGTGGAGCGGCGGTAATCCGGGCTCGGCGCGCCAAAGGACGTGTCCGCCTCGGCGTGCAGTAACGCACAATCCCGGGACTACACTATTCGTTTTCCTAAAACTCATCGCCTGCATAAGGCAGAAGAATTTTCCTCGGTCATTCGGTATAGGTGTTCTGCAGGCGGTGAATTGCTTCAGATTTTCGCTAAACCCAACGGTTTATTACATTCCAGATTGGGATTAATAGTCTCAGGTAAAATTGAACGGCTTGCCGTAAATCGCAACCGGGTGAAACGGGTGTTGCGGGAAGTGTTTCGTGCACGCCAGGGGGACGTGGCGGGCCTTGATGTGGTGATGCGTCTGCGTCGCCGTGCCAGTGATCGCAGCTCGGTACAGTTGGCAGACGAAGCACGAAGTCTCATGATTCAACTGCAGCAATGTCGCGAATAATTATTGCGTTTATCAGGCTCTATCAATACTGCCTGAGCCCTTTCCTTGGGCCCTCATGCCGGTTCAGCCCGTCTTGTTCGCATTACGCCTGTGAAGCGCTTGCCCGACATGGTGCGGGGCGCGGAATCATTCTGAGCGTTTGGAGGATAGTGCGATGCAATCCCTGGAGCAGAGGCGGATATGACCCGGTTCCGGCGGAACCGTCCCGTTGAATGTTCCTGGTACGGTTTTTACCTGTCGTAAAAAAATAACTCTCAGAGCAAGATGGATACACAAAGATTCGTACTCTTCCTGATTTTTGCCACGTCACTGTTATTCCTGTGGGATGCCTGGCAGAAAGAACAATATCCTGCAACCCAAGCGCCAACGACGGCAACGCAAGGCACGGAAAAACAGGCCGGTGCCGGTACTGTCGAGACGCCGGTGCCCGGAGATCAACTTGCTTCATCAGTACCGCAAAGGGGCGCAACCGCGGAAAACGGCGCTCCTGTCAGGTCAGGGAGCAAGCTTGAATCCGGGGACAAAATCATCGTCAAGACCGACATGGTGCTGGCGGAAATTGACACTGCGGGCGGGGATATTCGCCGCCTTGAGTTGCTGCATCAACCCGCCAAGGAAGATAAAAACAAGCCTTTCGCATTATTGGAAAGCGATGCTGAGCACGTCTACATAGCGCAATCCGGGTTGATCGGTGAAGGTTTACCGACCCACAAGACGCGTTTTACGGCAGAACCGGGCAAATACGAGTTGGCAGCCGGGCAGGATAAAATCCAGATACGGTTGAGTGCGCCGGAGGCCGAGGGCGTACAGGTGACTAAAGTCTATACGTTTCATCGGGGCAACTATCTCATTGACGTAAGCTTCGAGGTCACCAACCAACGGAACGCAGCCATTCAACCGTTTTCCTACTTTCAGATGCTGCGTGACAGCCAGCCTCCTGTGGGTTCGTTCTTCATGATCCCGACTTATACGGGGGCAGCGCTCTATACGGAAGAGGAAAAATTCAAGAAAATTGAGTTTTCCGCGCTGGACAAGGGTAACGCCAGCTATCCCAAGAATGCGGATAACGGCTGGATTGCCATGCTGCAGCAGTACTTCCTGACCGCCTGGCTGCCCGAGGACAAGCTGCCGCGCGAATATTATGCGAAACGTCTTGGAGAAAACGAGTACACGGCGGGTGTAATCGTACCGGTGGGACAGATAGAACCGGGCAATAGCGCGACCATCACTGTCCCGTTCTACGCTGGGCCAGAGGAGCAAAGCAAGCTCGCGTCGATCGCACCGGGTCTCGACCTCGTTGTGGATTACGGCTGGTTGACGGTAATTGGCGCGCCATTGTTCTGGCTGTTGTCATTGTTCCATTCCTGGACTGGAAACTGGGGAGTGGCAATCATTCTCCTCACCATGTCAGTCAAGCTTGCGTTCTTTCCTCTGTCTGCTGCAGGTTACCGTTCGATGGCGAAGCTGCGTTTAGTGACGCCCAAGCTCCAGCGCCTGCGGGAACAGCACGGGCATGACCGGCAGCGCATGCACCAGGCCATGATGGATTTTTATAAAACGGAAAAAATCAACCCGATGGGGGGCTGCTTGCCCATCCTGGTGCAGATTCCGGTATTCATCTCGTTGTACTGGGTACTGCTCTCCAGCGTGGAATTGCGCTATGCATCTTTTGCCTTGTGGATAGAGGATCTTTCCGCGCCAGACCCCTATTATGTACTGCCGGTCATCATGGGTATTTCGATGTTCCTGCAACAACGTCTCAGCCCCCCCGCGACTGATCCCATCCAGGCGAGAGTGATGCAGATTATGCCTCTGGCATTCAGCGTTTTCTTTTTCTTCTTTCCCGCAGGCTTGGTGCTGTATTCCCTGGTAAACAACGTGCTTTCCATCGCGCAGCAGTGGCAGATCACGCGCATGATCGAAGGTTCGGTCACGAATACGGGCAAGCAGAAGAAAGCAAATTAGTGATCAGGGGAATTGCCGGACACCACTCCCCTCCCTCCCCGTCTTCATAAACGGGATTGGCATCGAACTCAGGATGAGCCATTCTGATGTGATTGCCGCAATTGCAACTCCCCCAGGCCGGGGAGGTATCGGGGTGGTGCGTGTTTCCGGCAAAAACCTGCAATCACTTGCTTTTAAGGTCGCAGGCTTTGTGCCGGAGCCCCGCCGCGCCAGCCTCACCCGATTTCGTGACGAAAATGGTCGCGTTATCGATCAGGGAATAGCGCTCTACTTTCCCGCTCCCCAGTCCTATACCGGCGAGGAGGTTCTGGAGCTGCAAGGACATGGTGGCCCTGCAGTCATGAATCTTTTGCTGGCGAGTTGTCTTTCCGCTGGCGCGCGACTGGCGCATCCAGGGGAGTTTACCCTTCGTGCATTCCTGAATAATAAGCTTGACCTGGCGCAGGCTGAAAGCGTGGCGGACCTTATTGACGCCAGTACCGAGGAAGCTGCCCGCTGCGCCATCCGTTCCCTTCAAGGGGAATTTTCCCACGCTATTCATGCTCTGGTGCAAGCACTTACTGACCTGAGAATGCTTGTGGAGGCTTCGCTTGATTTTTCGGAAGAAGAAATTGAGTTCATTTCGGGAAGGGAGCTGGAAGTCAGGTTGGAGCGCATCCGGCACCAACTTGAACAGGTGTTTAGCTCTGCCCGGCAGGGTAGCCTGCTGCGGGAGGGAATATGGATTGCTTTGGTCGGGCAGCCGAATGTTGGAAAATCGAGTCTCCTGAATCGTCTCGCCGGAGAAGAAGTTGCTATCGTTACGGAAATCCCGGGCACGACACGGGACGTTGTCCGCCAAGCCATAGAGATTGAAGGTGTGCCCTTACACCTTCTGGATACAGCCGGCTTGCGGGAGACGGAGGATGCGATCGAAAAAATGGGTATGGCGCGCACGCGTTCTGCGATCGATAAAGCAAGTATCGTACTGCTGCTTGTGGATAGCCGACGGGGGCTAATGCCAGGAGACCGCGCTATACTCGCCTCGCTTCCCCCGGGTTTGCGGCTCATTGTCGTCCATAACAAAACCGACCTGCTCGAACAGGAACTGGATTCCATCGCCTCTACCGCCACAGATATCTGGGTTTCCGCTAAAACGGGTGCAGGTATCGAATTGCTGCGGCAAAGGCTGCTGGAGATGATTGGATGGCAATCATCAGCAGGAGAAGGGGCTTTTATGGCCCGCCAACGTCATCTTTCTGCCTTGACAGCCGCCCAGGCACATCTCGATGCTGCGTGTGCCTTGGTAGACAGGGTGGATCAGGTCGATCTTTTTGCTGAGGAGCTGCGGCTTGCCCAGCTGGCTTTATCGTCGATTACCGGCGAATTCAGCGCGGATGACCTGCTCGCCGAAATTTTTTCCCGCTTCTGCATCGGCAAGTAGCAGGACCCGGCTCCCCCGAGAATTTCTCCCAGGATTCCCTCCGAGTCAGGCTTCAGGCTGCCCCTCGCTCGACCTGTTCTCGTCGCGGTTATCGTCGCCGGACACTATATGACGTGCCTCAGCGCGTAGTCCTTTCGCGCGGTTGGCCAAGTCGCGTGACTTTGCATCGACACGCTTGCGGGTTCTAACGCCAGCGCTGTATATCTTGTCTTTTGCCAATGCGCGCCGGCGTCTTCCTTTATCGGGATCAAGGAGGAACATAGTGAGCGCACCGAGCGCGAGACCGCTGAACAACCAGTTTGCCCTGCCAGTCGAGTGTAGATTCATCTTTGTCTCCTTCTCATCAGGTTTTGTTTCATTAAACTTCATTAGCTTCAGGCTGATCAGTCCTGTGTAGCAGGTAGTACCCATTCAAGGCAGCGTCGCAGCGCGGATTTTTTATCGAACCCCAACGATGGAACGCTTCGTGGCCATGGATTAATTTCATGGTAGTACATATTTTAGAAAAGTACAGGCAGCGGTGCCCTTGGGAATTAGCTCTTAAAAAAGTGAGTGGAGAGGACCAGCAGAAGAACCAAGCCTCAAATTGTTGGTATCGAACTCGAGTAGGGGTGCGACTTGGGGTGACGCGAGAAAGGGATTTACCTGAGATGCTGTGAATGGCCGCCATCGGAGAAGCATGTCAATATGGAGATGGGTTGGAGGTATTTGCCCAGGGTGTGGTTGCTGTTGCAAACACACGAATCGTTAAACCCTCGACTCCCAAATTTACATGGCGCTTGCGAGCGGCTATATGACTAGCACGGAGATTGTTTATAGGAGTGCAAACTGAGGTCGTAGGTACGTAAACCCTCTTGTAATCTAATGTCTGGATCACTTCCAAGGGAGTTCTGCTGATGACCGGCGGTATCTCAGAAACGACTGAGCTTCAGCCGATGAAGAAGTCTTGATTGGGAGGAATTTTTGCGACGGAGAGTTGAGTGCCAAGGGGGGCGTGCTGCTGTTACGGCAAGTGGAGTGGCGCGTGAGCCGGGTGAAGAAGTGGCGCGGCGCGTGGTGCTCCCCCTCGCCCCTCTGGTGCTGCACTCTTCGGCGACCCTCCTGGAGCAGCGTGTCTATGCACTGTGCCTGGGTCACGAAGATCTGAACGACCACCACGCATCGCGCTGCGACACCTTGTTGCAAACCGCAGCCGAGCGTGAGGGCGAACTGGGCCGAGTGCGATACTGTGCCGGGTGGAGGGCTGGCAGCACTACTCGCGGGATTGCCTGGGCGTTGCACGTGGTTATTCTAGAACGTGTCATCGCTTTGCTCGCACGCGCGTCCCCCAAACTCTTCCTCGACTTCGGCGCCACCACCAATCTGGTGCATGGACGCTAAGGAGGCGTTTCCTCCACCGCTATCAGGAGCACTACGGCCGCGACTGCTTTCTACTATTTTATGTGTTCTGTGGGGGCAACTGCTGATGTTGTATCTGCGCCCCTTCAGGATCGACGCAGCCCGGGCAGTGGTGGCTGCGGCGTATCTGGCCCAAGGTGCGCATCATCCTGCGTGGCGATTCCGGCTTCTGCCGCCAGAAAATGCTCAACTGGTGCGGCCGGGATAAGCGAGTTACTGGCGGAAACTGGCAAGGAATACTCGTCTCAATGGTCTGTTCCAGTGCAGTGCCGCTTGATTGACTGAAGGTAAGCGGTGAGGCCCCTAAACTCGTCACCGTGCCTTCATGAAATTTCAGTTACACGATTACTTTCCTACTGCAGTTGGTGGAAAAAGTGTATCGGGATCGAATACTGGAGGCCTATCACGTTCCTCATTCGTTTCGGCCCGATAATGAGGATTAGCTCCCGCGCCTTTCCGAACTTTCCCAGTGGCGCTTCCCCCTAGCTTAAATGCTTCCTACAACTTTTGTTTCACGTGAAACAACAAGGCAGAACTGTTTCACGTGAAACAAAAGAGACACCCGGGACTGCTTCATCGTAAGCCCTTTTCATGATTTTTACATGACTCCACGTTTTGCCGTAGAATGGCGCACTCCAAATCGAAATTCCATTTTTACCCCGATTGTTTCCATGACTATTCCTGAAATATTCGATGTAATAGTTATAGGCGGTGGACATGCCGGTACCGAGGCAGCGCTCGCTGCTGCTCGTATGGGACAAAAAACGCTATTGCTATCGCACAACATTGAAACCCTGGGGCAAATGTCGTGCAATCCTTCCATAGGCGGCATTGGCAAGGGGCACCTGGTGAAGGAAATCGATGCACTCGGAGGCGTGATGGCGACGGCGGCGGATGAGGCAGGCATACAGTTTCGCATACTCAACTCGCGCAAGGGACCTGCAGTACGCGCAACGCGGGCGCAAGCTGATCGGGTACTCTACCGGCAAGCGATCCGGCAACGGTTGGAAAATCAGCCAAATCTCTGGTTGTTTCAACAGGGGGTGGACGATCTAGTGCTTGAAGGGGAGCGTGTAGCCGGTGTTGTGACACAGCTTGGCATCCGCTTCCACGCGCGCGCAGTAATTCTTACCGCCGGAACCTTTCTGGCTGGGTTGGCTCACGTAGGCTCGGCAAATTTTCAAGCCGGGCGAGCGGGGGATCCGCCCTCCAAAAGTCTTGCCGCCCGCTTGCGCGAAATGAAGCTTCCCGTCGGGCGGTTAAAAACAGGGACTCCGCCGCGCCTGGATGGCCGTACCATTGATTATTCCAGTGTCGCCGCTCAACCCGGCGACACTCCTGTGCCCGTTTTTTCCTTTATAGGTAACGCGGCTTCCCACCCGAAGCAGTTGTCCTGCTGGATCACGCATACCAACAGTCAGACGCACGATATTATTCGCAGTGGCCTGGATCGCTCCCCTCTGTTCTCCGGCGCGATCGAGGGTATTGGACCTCGTTATTGCCCTTCTATCGAGGACAAGGTCGTGCGGTTCTCCGCCAAAGAATCGCACCAAATTTTTCTCGAACCGGAGGGCCTCACGACTCACGAGGTATACCCCAACGGAATCTCCACGAGCCTCCCCTTCGACATGCAGGTGAAACTGGTGCGTTCCATCAAAGGATTGGAAAACGCCCATATCACCCGACCCGGTTATGCGATCGAATATGATTATTTTGATCCGCGTGCCCTGAAAAGCTCGCTTGAAACCAGGATGATCAAAGGCTTATTTTTTGCCGGACAGATCAATGGCACCACGGGTTATGAAGAGGCTGCGGCGCAGGGGTTGCTTGCGGGAATCAACGCTGCGCTAAAAACGCAGAATAGAGAACCTTGGTGTCCGCGCCGGGATGAAGCATATCTGGGCGTTCTGGTCGATGATCTCATTACCCGGGGTGTCACTGAACCCTATCGCATGTTCACCAGTAGAGCGGAATACCGCTTGCAATTGCGGGAAGATAATG
>DATEEZ010000162.1:0-5590 GCA_035280905.1 Nitrosospira sp. | reverse complement strand
TCAAGCTTAAGAACTTTGTTCAGGCATTCCCCAGTGCCTGCAAGGGATCAACATATTGCATGTCAAATTCCTGTGCAATGGCGGGATAAGTAACCGATCCGCGATGCGTGTTCATCCCGTATTTCAATGCCGGGTTTTTTCTTACCGCATCCAGGCCTTCATCCGCTAACTGTACGGTATAGATCGCCGTTTGGATATTAAGCGCGAAGGTGCTGGTACGAGGAACGGCGCTGGGCATGTTTGCGACACAATAATGTACCACCCCGTCGATCTCATAGGTTGGATTGCTGTGAGTAGTGGGCCGACTTGTTTCGATGCATCCCCCCTGATCCACCGCCACATCGACGATGACTGATCCTCTTCGCATTTTCGGCAACATATCCGCCGTTACCAGCCAGGGGGTCCGTCCCCCTGGGATCAAAACCGCGCCAATGACAAGATCGGCGTCGTATACTGCTTCTTCGATATTGTATTCATCGCTGAAACGCGTCTGCAATTGCCCCCGATATATGTCATCCAGGTATTTCAGACGGTCGTGACTCACATCCAGCACGGTGACCCGAGCCCCGCATCCTGCAGCGACCCGGGCAGCATTCATTCCCACAATGCCTGCCCCGAGAATGGCGACGTTGGCCGCGGCGACACCAGGAACACCGCCCATCAATACGCCTCGCCCCCCTTGTGTCTTTTGCAGGTAAGTCGCGCCAATCTGCGTAGCCATGCGTCCCGCCACCTCGCTCATGGGCGCCAACAGTGGCAATTTCCCATCCACAGTTTGCACCGTTTCGTAAGCCACAGCCGTAACGCCGCTCTCGAGCAGAGCCTCGACAAGCGGGCGGTCCGAGGCCAGATGAAGATAAGTGAAAAGGATCATGTCCCGGTGCAGATAACCGTATTCCGCAGGAGTCGGCTCCTTGACCTTGACCACGAGTTGCGCTGCCCACGCATCTTCCGCCCGCGGGACAATCGTAGCCCCTGCTGCGCGATATTCATCGTCCGAAAGGAAACTGCCCTCTCCTGCTCCGCTTTGCACAAGTACGCTGTGACCGCGCCGCGTGAGTGCCTTTACGGTACTCGGGGTCATGCCGACTCTGTTTTCGTGGTCTTTCGTTTCTTTGGGCAATCCGATCAGCATAAGCATATATAACTGGGGTAACTGGGAAATGAGGAGAACGTTTTTTTATTGTACGACTGAACCTCGGAAGGCTTGCAGAGGAGCCCATAAACGGCTGCAGCTGCCGGGAAGCGTTTCCCATCATCCTCGCAAGTATACAACCGACGTGAAATCACTCGAAAAAAATATTCGACGCGGCGTTGCAACGGGTAGAACTATGGGGAATGAAGCAATTGTTTGCGCAAGTGCTGAAGCACAGCCTCCCGCGTATCGACTCCAGCCTTGAGGGCTGCAGGATAGTCCAGCGTGAGGGTGGAATGCGCTTTTCCGGGCACCGTAACAGAGTGAAAGCGCGGAACAGTCGATCCTGGGGCAGGTTGAAGTGAGGCTTCCAGCCGCTTGAATCGGCTCGCGGGACAATGCGAATCGTCTTCAAAACGGAGTCCGAGTAACGACATCGTATCCCTGCGGCTGGATGCAAGGGCCAACACTTCGGGTTCGACATCGAGCCCTTCGGGCTGACAGAGCGGTAGACTCGGCTGTGCGGCTACGGGTGCGAGGAGTGCTGCTTCAAGCATCATGGCCAAAACGAATCCGCCCGTATAACACATGCCGACGGCGCCCACCCCGGGACCGCCGCACTCGGCATGTATTTTTCGGCATAAAGCCCTAAGCGGTACTGTAATGCTGCTCGATTTGCCAGCGGCAAGGGTGTTGAATTCCTTTCGTATGCATACGAAAGGCGCTTTCAGCAGGCCAAGCGCCACAGACTGGAGCGGCCTGCCGAACAGAAGTGGCATGACAACGTGAAATCCTCGATCTGCCAGCCACTCCGCAAACTCGACAGTCTCCAATGTGAGGCCCGGCAATTCGTGCAGGAGGATGACGCCGTAACCTCCACCTTTCCGGAAAATCGGGAATGTATGACCGTCCGCAGTGAACAGTTCTTCCGAAAAGCCCTTGATTGCGCTCACTGCTTCATTACATCCGGCATCATCCGATGTGCTGCAGGCGATGTTCGACGTTATATGGCCTTAACCATTTCCTCGACGACCTTCTTGGCATCCCCGAATATCATCATGGTCTTGTCCATGTAGAAGAGATCGTTGTCCAGGCCTGCGTAACCCGCAGCCATGCTGCGCTTGACCACCATTACCGTACGCGCTTTATGCGCGTCCAGAATGGGCATGCCGTAGATCGGACTGCCCGGCACGTTTGCCGCCGGATTCACCACGTCGTTTGCGCCAAGCACAAGCACCACGTCAGTATTGGAAAAATCGCTGTTGATCTCATCCATCTCCAGCACCTGCTCATAGGGTATCTCGGCTTCCGCCAGCAGCACGTTCATGTGTCCCGGCATGCGGCCTGCAACTGGATGGATGGCGAAGCGCACGTTCACGCCTTTCTCGTGCAGCATTTCCGCCAGTTCCTTCACCGCGTGCTGCGCTCGCGCTACAGCCAGTCCGTAACCCGGCACGATAATGACGCTGTCCGCATTTCCCATGATGAAAGCGGCGTCGTCCGCGCTGCCGCTGCGGTAGGTTTTCTGCGTTCCATCTCCTGTCGCAACGGCCCCTCCCTCGCTACCGAATCCCCCCAGTATGACGGAGAGGAATGGCCGGTTCATCGCCTTGCACATGATGTAGGACAGGATTGCGCCCGAGCTACCCACCAGTGATCCCGCGATGATCAGCATGGGATTGCCAAGCGAGAATCCGATGCCCGCAGCTGCCCACCCCGAATAGGAGTTGAGCATGGAAATAACCACGGGCATGTCGGCGCCGCCAATCGGGATGATGATGAGAAAGCCGAGCACGAACGCAATCACGGTCATGATGGCGAAAGCTGTCCAGTTCGTAGTCGGGCTGAAGAAAAACCACAGGCCGAATCCGATCATGACGATCGCCATGATCAGGTTGACCATATGCTGGCCGCCAAAGGTGATCGGCGCACCGCTCATTCGGCCTGACAATTTGAGGAAGGCTATCACCGAACCCGACCAGGTCATGGCGCCGATGAAGGTGCCGAGGAACAGTTCCAGCTTGCTACCCATGGGCAATGTCTCGGGCAGACCGAAGGAAACGGGGTTATTGACTGCCGCGATGGCGATGAATACTGCCGCCAAGCCGACGAGGGAGTGCATGAACGCGACCAGTTCCGGCATTGCGGTCATCTGCACACGCCGTGCCACAACAGCGCCGATCGTGCCTCCCAGCGCGATACAGACAATGATCAACGCCCAGTTCTTGGTAATGGTAAGCGTGGTAATGACCGCAATTACCATCCCGACGATACCGAACAGATTCCCGCGGCGGGCGGAGAGCGGCGAGCTTAAACCTTTTAGCGCCAGGATGAAGAAAACCGAGGCGATAAGATACGCGAGAGCGACCGTATTTGCCGACATTGACTAGCTTCCTTTTTTATCTTTTTTTCTGAACATTTCCAGCATTCGCTGGGTAACAAGAAATCCGCCGAATACGTTGATTGCAGCCAGCGTTACCGCGGCAGCCCCCAGCCATACGCCCCAGTCGGTTTCCGCCGGTCCGGCGGCGAGCATAGCGCCGACGAGAATAATGCCGGAAATCGCATTGGTCACCGACATCAATGGTGTGTGCAGGGCCGGGGTCACATTCCAGACCACGTGATAGCCCACGAACACGGCCAGCACGAATACTGTGAGATTAATAATGGTTGGGTCAATTTCGCCGATCATGATCGCTCCTTCTAATCTGTTAACTTTTTCCCAGGACCGAGCCAGGGGAGGAAAAACAGCGATAAAAACTTAGGGACTGCTTTTCAGTCTGGGTACGTGTCCTTTCAGGTTTTCCCGATAACTTCCCCACCGGCGCATACCATGGTTCCGGCGATGATTTCGTCTTCACGATTTATGTTCAGTTCGCCCGTCTTTGCGTCGAGCATCAGGTTGAGGAAATTCATCAGGTTGCGCGCATACAGAGCGCTGGAATCGGCAGCTACCAATCCGGGCAGATTGGCAATGCCGACAAGATGCACGCCATGTTTCACGACGACCTTGTTCAGTTCAGACAAGGGACAGTTACCGCCGGCTTCAACAGCCAGGTCGACGATGACAGAACCCGGTTTCATCGCGCGCACCGTTTCTTCCCGGATCAGCACAGGCGCCGGGCGGCCGGGAATCAGTGCCGTCGTAATGATGATGTCGGCTGCTGAGGCACGCTGGTGCACCAACTCACCCTGGCGGCGTTTGTAATCCTCCGACATTTCACGTGCGTACCCGCCAGCAGTTTCGGCCTGCGCCTTTTCCTCGTCACTGAGCGGAACCTCGACGAACTTGGCGCCCAGGCTTTCCACCTGCTCCTTTGCCGCCGGGCGCACATCGAACGCTTCGATTACCGCTCCCAGCCGTTTAGCGGTGGCAATGGCCTGTAATCCCGCTACCCCTGCGCCCAGAACCAATACTCTCGCCGCCTTTACCGTGCCGGCCGCTGTCATTAGCATGGGAAAAAATTTCTGATAGATGTTGGCCGCCATGAGCACTGCCTTGTATCCGGCGATATTGGCCTGCGACGACAGCACGTCCATGCTCTGGGCACGCGAGATACGCGGCAGCTTTTCCATCGAAAAAGCGGTAATGCCGTGAACGGCGAGTGTCTCGATGCCCTCGGTCTGATGCGGAGAAAGCAGTCCAATCAATACGGCATCCTTGCGCATCAATGCGAGCTCAGCCGCCTCGGGCGCGCGCACCTTGAGCACGATCTGAGACTGGCCATACAGCTCGCCGGGATCGGTCACAATACTTGCGCCGGCAGCCTGGTATTCCTCGTCCGGTATGCTCGCGCCCGCACCCGCGCCGGACTGGACCAGAACGACATGCAAACCTTTGGCGGTAAATTTCTTGACCGTCTCTGGCGTGGCGGCAACCCGGGTCTCTCCCCCACGGGTCTCTGCCGGTATTCCTATATGCATGAATATCTCCCTTTATCTTTCTTGTATGCGCCACTTTCGGTGGCGAGGTGAAAAGCCCCTTGCACCTGTCGCGGAGGCCTATTCCAACAAAAACTCCGAATTATAAATGAACCTGGGCATGATGCAGTGCTTCATCAAATGAAAACAGATTCTTTTCTAGACTTTTCGGCCACCATTCCTACAGCGGAGATCTGCGCGGGCTTGAAAAGATTCCGATTCCGGATTCGCACACTTCTGGTTGTAACAATTTATGGAAGTGCAGAAGTGTAGGGGGAACTCTGCCCGACAACGTTTTCATCGTGCGGCAGAGTCGACCTACATTGTTCTGATTTGGAAAAGGCCAGAATTCCCGCTTTCTGGAAAGGCGATGTTCCCTATTTAATGACCGGTTCCACAGAAGCTTCAAGTTCCGGCTGGCTCGTCTCTTTCAAGCAATGGCTGATCCAGCGGGTGGTCAATTTCTCCTGCACGCTGTTCTGGCGCAAACGCGACGCCAGTCCACTGAAATCGACCTGGTCGAGCGGTTGATCC
>DATEEZ010000161.1:0-12169 GCA_035280905.1 Nitrosospira sp. | reverse complement strand
GCAAGCTTCGGTCTCTATGGCAAGCCGACTACCATCAACAACACGGAGACATTTGCGGCGGTACCGTGGATTATCCGTTACGGGGGCGACAAGTTTCTGCAACTGGGCAAGCCGAACAACGGTGGAACCAAGATTTTCTCTGTTTCCGGTCATGTGAACAAGCCCGGCAATTATGAAGTACCTCTGGGTACGCCATTCGCAACCCTGTTGGAGATGGCTGGCGGCATGCGTGGCGGGCGGAAGCTGAAAGGCTGCATTCCGGGTGGTTCATCCATGCCCGTACTGCCAGGCGACGTCATGATGCAGACCGATATGGACTATGACTCGATTGCCAAGGCGGGATCATTTCTCGGTTCAGGTGCGGTCATTATCATGGACGACACGACCTGCATGGTCAGGGCGCTGGAGCGCTTGTCTTATTTCTACTATGAAGAATCCTGCGGGCAGTGCACGCCCTGTCGTGAAGGTACGGGATGGCTCTACCGCATCGTCCACCGGATCGAAACAGGAAAAGGTCGCATGGAAGACCTGGATCTGCTTAATAATCTTGCTGACAACATTCAGGGACGCACGATCTGCGCATTGGGCGACGCGGCTGCCATGCCGGTGCGTGCAATGATTCAGCATTTCCGTGACGAATTTGCGCACCACGTCGAACACAAGAAATGCCTGGTGTAACACGGATGAAATCATGAGTCTTTTCTTGTTTGCGACTGATTGTTGCCCCGGAGCACACACGTAATGATCAATTTCGAAATCGACGGTAAACCGGTGTCCGTGCCCAAAAATGGCACTGTCATGGATGGTGCCAATCAGCTGGGCATATACATCCCTCATTTCTGCTACCACAAGAAGCTCTCCATTGCCGCCAACTGCCGCATGTGCCTTGTGCAGGTGGAGAAAGCGCCCAAGCCGCTGCCTGCGTGCGCCACCCCTGCGATGGAAGGTATGAAAGTTTTCACCCACTCGGGCCAGGCTGTAACAGCCCAGAAAGGTGTGATGGAATTCCTGCTCATCAATCACCCGCTGGATTGTCCGATTTGTGATCAGGGCGGAGAGTGCCAGTTGCAGGATCTGGCCGTGGGCTATGGAGCAAGCTCATCGCGCTATACCGAAGCCAAGCGGGTGGTCGCCAACAAGAATCTCGGCCCGCTGATTTCCACCGACATGACCCGTTGTATCCATTGCACGCGTTGCGTGCGTTTCGGGCAGGAAATCGCGGGGATCATGGAATTAGGCATGGTGGGGCGCGGTGAGCACTCGGAGATTCTCGCCTTTGTAGGTAAAACCGTGGATTCGGAGTTATCCGGTAACGTAATAGATCTGTGCCCGGTCGGCGCCCTTGTCAGCAAGCCGTTCCGCTATTCCGCACGCACCTGGGAACTATCACGCCGAAAATCCATAAGCCCGCACTGCGGTCTCGGCTCCAACCTCATCATCCAGATAAAGCAGAACCGCGTGATGCGCGTGCTGCCCCGCGAGAATGAGGAAATCAACGAGTGCTGGTTATCGGACAAAGACCGCTTTTCCTACGAGGGGTTAAACTCCGAGGAACGTCTTACCAGGCCGATGATAAGGCAGGGGGGTATGTGGCAGGAATGCGACTGGCAAACTGCCCTGGAGTTTGTGGCTAATGGCCTCAAAGATGTGAAAGAAAAGCATGGAGCGGAAAGTATCGGGGCGCTAGGTTCGGCTCACAGCACGCTTGAAGAACTTTACCTGTTGCAGAAACTTGTAAGGGGATTAGGCAGCGCAAGCGTGGATCATCGCGTGCGCCAGAGCGATTTCCGTGCAGACTCGCAGATGCAGGGCGCTCCCTGGTTGGGAATGTCCATTGCCGAAATTTCGCAGTTGAAGTCATTGCTCGTCATAGGCAGCACCTTGCGAAAGGACCATCCTCTCCTTGCGCATCGTATCCGCCAGGCCGTGAAGCACGGCGCACAATTGAATGTGATCAATCCGATCGACGATGATCTGCTGACCAAGGTAAGAAATCGTGCTATTGTTCCGCCCGGCAAAATGGTATCCATGCTGGCAGAGGTATTGAAAGCCGTTGCCGAGTTGAAGGGCGTGGAAATTCCTGATGACGTTAAAAACGCCTTGAGCACGATCAGCACGAGCGATACTGCCCGTGCCATGGCGGCCAGCCTCAACGACAACAAGCCCGCTGCGATTTTCCTTGGAAATATCGCCCAACATCACCTCCAATACGCGGATATCTGCAAACTGGCTCAGCATATCGCGCAAATTTCGGACGCGCGCTTCGGAGTGCTGGGAGAGGCCGCCAACAGCGTCGGAGCTTATATTGCCGGTGCGGTTCCCTATGGTAGCGCTGGTGCTGCCGGAGGCCAGCCCGCGGGGCAGGGCGCCAATGCCTCGCAAATGCTTGGCATGGAAAACCCGGCGAGCGGAACCGGATGCAAGGCATACGTCCTGTTGAACCTGGAGCCGGAGCTGGACAGCTACAATCCCCAGCGGGCCGTCAAAACACTGGCAGCGGCCGATCTGGTTGTAATGATGAGTGCATACAAGAGTCACGCCGCCATTCAGAGCGGCCATGCGGATGTATTGTTGCCGATTGCACCCTTTACCGAAACCTCCGGTACTTTCATCAGTACGGAAGGGCGTGTGCAAAGCTTCAACGGCGTGGTTGCGCCGCTCGGAGAAACGCGTCCCGCATGGAAGGTATTGCGGGTGCTGGGCAATATTCTGCAACTCGATGGTTTCGATTATGAAACGCCGGAGCAGGTACGGGCGGACGTTCTTCCGGCCGGAAACGACGTCAGGGCCTGGTTGAATAACAGTCTGGGTAGTTTTGCTGTGGGTCCCATTGAAGCCGCTAAGGGAAGTAAGGGAAGCGAAGGACTGCAACGCATCGGTGAAGTTCCAATTTATCAGGCCGACCTCATCGTGCGCCGGGCGGAGTCGTTACAGCGCACGCGCGATGCGGCTGCACCTTTAGCATGGATGTCTGGGAGCCTGATGGCGCAATTGGGCATACGGGCCGATGAAATTATACGGTTGAAGCAGGGAGAAGGTGAGGTGCAACTGCCTGTAGCGCAGGACGACAAGTTGCCCGCCAATTGCATCCGGGTTGCCTCCGCCCACCCTTCGACTGCTGTGCTGGGCGGAATGTTTGACGAAATCACGGTGGAAAAATCGTGACGGACAATACTCGGATTATCTGATGGAATACGCGCAACAACTGTTCGGGGATTTTTTCGGTCCTGAGTGGGGACCCGCTCTTTTCCTGCTGGCGAAGAATGTCCTGCTGATTGTGGCCATCGTGCTGCCACTGATGCTGGCAGTCGCCTATCTCACATTCGCCGAACGCAAAATCATTGGCTATATGCAACTGCGCGTGGGTCCCAACCGGGTAACCTTCTTTGGCATTCCCTGGCTGGGGGGTTGGGCGCAACCCATTGCCGATGCGGTAAAGGCGGTGATGAAAGAAATCATCGTCCCGAGTGGAGCGAACAAAGTCCTGTTCGTGCTTGCGCCGATACTGACGTTCGCGCCCGCGCTGGCGGCCTGGGCAGTCATTCCCTTTTCTCCGGATGTGGTCCTGGCGGACATCAACGCCGGCCTGCTTTATATTCTGGCCATGACCTCGATGGGGGTCTATGGCATCATCATTGCAGGGTGGGCTTCCAACTCCAAATATGCATTCCTGGGAGCAATGCGTTCGGCGGCTCAAGTGGTTTCTTACGAACTGGCCATGGGTTTTGCGCTCGTGTGCGTGCTCATGATGTCCCAGAGCCTGAACCTGGGTGACATCGTCAAGGGCCAGCAAGGCGCCAGCATGCTGAACTGGTATCTGATACCGCTGTTTCCCATGTTCCTGGTTTACTTTATTTCCGGCGTCGCAGAAACCAATCGTGCTCCGTTCGATGTCGCCGAGGGTGAATCCGAAATCGTGGCGGGCTTTCATGTCGAGTATTCGGGCATGGCGTTTACGGTGTTCTTCCTGGCGGAATATTCCAACATGATTCTGGTGGCCATGCTTGCAAGCATCATATTCCTGGGTGGCTGGCTGCCTCCTGTCAACGTTGCGCCGTTTACCCTGGTACCCGGCTTCATCTGGCTGGTCCTGAAAGCATCATTTCTATTGTTCTGTTTTCTCTGGTTTCGCGCCACGTTTCCGCGCTATCGCTACGACCAGATCATGCGTCTTGGCTGGAAGGTGTTCATTCCGATCACGCTCGTCTGGATATTGGTGCTTGGCCTGGTGATGCAGCTTCCGGCGTCGATTCGGAGCGCATTTCCGCTTAACTTGTGGTTTCACTGACACAGGAGGAAAGCATGAACCGAATCAAGGATTTTTTCCGCACTTTCCTGCTGTTCGAACTCATCAAAGGAATGATGCTGACGGGGCGAAACATGTTCGCGCGAAAGATCACGGTGTATTTTCCCGAAGAAAAGACGCCACAATCCCCTCGCTTCAGAGGCTTGCATGCCCTGCGCAGATACCCTAACGGAGAAGAGCGCTGCATAGCCTGCAAGTTGTGCGAAGCGGTATGTCCAGCGTTGGCTATCACTATCGAATCCGAGCAGCGCGAGGATGGAACGCGCCGTACCACGAGGTACGACATCGATCTGACAAAGTGCATATTTTGTGGCTTCTGCGAGGAATCCTGTCCGGTGGACTCGATTGTGGAGACGCGCATCCTGGAATACCACGGGGAGAAGCGTGGCGACCTCATCTATACCAAGCAGATGCTGCTGGCGGTCGGAGACCGGTACGAGGAACAGATAGCAAAGGATCGGGCGGCCGATGCAGGTTACCGATGAATTACCCCTTTAGCTCATCAATTTGGCAGTGGATATTTCATAAACCCCGGACTTGTACTGTCTTCCGTTGTGCGGAGCGTTGGACTGTCGCCGCTCTTCATGCTTATTCGCAGAAACAAGCGGAAGACATTTTCATGAGCCCATTTTTATTTTACGTGGACCCTTCCAGACTCCCGGATTTCTAGAAGTAACCATATGAGTTTTGCAGATATAATCTTCTACTTTTTTTCCGCGGTACTGGTGGCCTCGGCCTTGGGGGTCATCACCGCACGCAACCCGGTGCACTCGGCATTGTTGCTGGTGCTGGCTTTTTTTGCCTCCGCCGGATTATGGCTGCTGCTGGAGGCGGAATTTCTCGCCATTACCCTGGTGCTGGTATACGTCGGGGCAGTGATGGTGCTGTTCCTGTTCGTCGTTATGATGCTCGACATCAATCTTGCCCAACTGCGGGAAGGGTTCTGGAAGTGGTTCCCCTTCGGATTATTGCTCGGCTTGCTGATGTCGATTGAGATGGCCATGGTCCTGACGGGCAAGCAGTTCGGTGTCGACGAGCTTCCCACCCCGGCAGTGCGACCGGCCGACTACAGTAATACCAAGGAACTGGGACGCCTGATCTACACTGAATACGTTTATGCCTTTGAGCTTGCCGCGGTTATCCTGCTGGTTGCAATTGTGGCTGCAATCGCGCTGACCTTGCGGCAGCGTGGCGGAAGCAAGTCCATGGATGTCGCGAAACAGGTAGCGGTGAAGCGTGAAGACCGCATTCGCGTGGTGTCGATGGCATCCGAGAAGAAAGAATAAAAGTAACATATTACGGCGTCTTTACGCCGTCATGAAAGGGGGCGTAGTGGTTTCGTTATCCCATTATCTTGTTATCGGTGCGATTCTGTTCGCCATTAGCATTGTCGGTATCTTCCTCAACAGAAAGAACGTGATCATCCTGTTGATGGCAATCGAACTGATGCTGCTGGCGGTAAACATGAATTTTGTTGCTTTTTCGCATTATCTCCAGGACGCATCCGGTCAAGTGTTCGTGTTTTTCATCCTTACCGTTGCCGCAGCGGAGTCTGCCATCGGGCTTGCGATATTGGTTGTGTTGTTTCGCAGCTTGCGCACCATCAATGTCGATGACCTGGACAGCCTTAAAGGCTGATCCCCAGGTTCAATAGTTCCGGAGTCGGTATCACTGGTTCAAAAACAAAAAACTGAATTTCATGACTGAGATGCAAAATCTATACCTGTTGGTGCCCCTGGCGCCGCTGGCGGGGGCGCTTATAGCCGGTCTGCTTGGACGTGTGATCGGCCCTGCCGCAAGCCATCGCGTCACCATTGCCCTTATGTTCGTCTGCGTGGCGGCGTCGGTTACCGTGTTCCTCGACGTGCTGAAAGGGAACGTATTCAACGGCACGGTTTATACCTGGCTAATATCGGGCGGCGCGCGTTTCGAAGTCGGGTTTCTGATCGATCAGCTTTCCGCGACTATGATGGTTGTGGTGAGCTTCGTATCGCTGATGGTGCATATCTATACCATCGGTTATATGCATGAGGACCCCGGTTATCAACGCTTTTTCAGCTATATCTCGCTTTTTACCTTCTCGATGCTGATGCTGGTGATGTCCAACAATTTTCTCCAGTTGTTCTTCGGGTGGGAAGCGGTAGGGCTGGTCTCATATCTCCTGATCGGCTTCTGGTACACGCGTCCGACGGCCATTTACGCCAACCTGAAGGCGTTCCTGGTCAATCGCGTCGGTGACTTCGGTTTTCTCCTCGGCATCGGTTTGGTATTGGTGTATTTCGGCACGCTGGATTATGCTGCTGTGTTTGACCAGGCGCCCAAGGTTGCGGCCGAGACCATTGAAATCACTTCCGGCTCGTCCTGGGCAGTACTGACCGTCATCTGCATCCTGCTTTTCGTCGGCGCCATGGGTAAATCGGCTCAGTTTCCGTTACATGTGTGGTTGCCGGACTCAATGGAAGGTCCCACCCCCATTTCAGCACTGATTCATGCTGCAACCATGGTCACTGCCGGTATTTTCATGGTAGCACGCATGTCACCCCTGTTCGAACTGACCGAGACCGCGCTCTCTGTGATTCTGGTGATAGGCGGCATCACGACCCTGTTCATGGCGTTGGTGGCGATCGTCCAGTACGACATCAAGCGCGTCGTGGCATACTCCACCCTGTCGCAACTTGGCTACATGACGGTGGCGCTCGGCGCGTCCGCTTATCCTGCCGCGATCTTTCACCTCATGACGCATGCCTTTTTCAAGGCGGTGCTGTTCCTTGGCGCAGGTTCCGTGATCATTGCCATGCATCATGAACAGGATATGCGCAAGATGGGCGGACTCAAGAAGTATATGCCGATTACCTACTGGACCATGTTTGTTGCCGCACTCGCCAGCGCCGGCGTTCCGGGCTTTTCGGGTTTCTTCTCGAAGGATGCGATCATAGAAGCGGTGCACTTTGCCGATATCCCCGGTGCCGGTTTTGCCTATTTCTGTACTGTGGCTACTGTCTTCGTAACCGCGTTTTATACCTTTCGCCTGTTATTCATGACATTCCATGGCCAGCCGCGCATGGACCATCATACGGAAGAGCACTTGCATGAATCTCCCTGGGTCGTGACCCTGCCTCTGGTTGCCCTTGCCATACCGACCATTGGCGCAGGCTGGCTGATAGGACCGATGCTGTTTGGGGATTACTTTACCAATACCATCCAGATTGCGCCTCAACATGAAGCAATGGCGAAATTGGTAGCGGAGTTTCATGGGATACCAGGGATGATGAGCCATGCGCTTTCCACCGTGCCCTTCTGGTTATCTGTCGCAGGTATCTTTGCTGCCTGGTATCTCTATATCGCAAAACCCGATCTGCCCCGAAAAATCAAGTGGGCGGCTGGACCGTTTGCAACGCTGCTCGAGCGCAAATACTTCATAGACGAGCTCTATTCCTGGATGTTTGCGGGCGGTGCGCGCCTGCTTGGCCGGGTATTGTGGAAGTTCGGGGACGTCAAGGTAATTGACGGATTCTTTGTCAACGGGACGGCGGGGGTAGTAGCCGGAACCTCCACGTTGATGCGCCGCTTCCAGACCGGCTACATCTATCACTACGCGTTCACCATGATCGTTGGCGTGTTTATATTGATGAGCTTGTGGTTGTTCTGGTAATGGGACAACGAAAAATACAATAAAAATGTTAGTTGCGGGACAATCCCGCATCCGCTGCACGCTAATGAAAAAAATGGAATAGACATGTTGTTTGGCTTCCCCCTGTTAAGTCTGGTTATCTGGCTGCCTATTCTTGCCGGCGTTGGCGTACTCGCTACCGGTGGCGATCGTAATGCTCCGTTGGCGCGCATGATCGCACTCGTCGGCTCGGTTGCGGGTTTTCTGGTTGCGATTCCGCTTTATACCAGCTTCGATCCGTTGACGAGCACTATGCAGTTCGTCGAGAATCATGTGTGGATCGAACGCTTCAACGTCCACTATCACCTCGGGGTGGATGGGATTGCCATGCCCCTGATACTGCTGAATGCTTTTACCACCCCTCTGGTAGTAATCGCAGGATGGGAAGTGATTACCAGGCGCGTATCGCAGTACATGGGCGCCTTTCTCATCATGTCCGGCATCGTCAACGGTGTCTTCTCATCACTGGATGCAATTCTCTTCTATGTCTTTTGGGAAGCTTCGCTCATTCCGATGTTTCTCATCATTGGCGTCTGGGGCGGACCCAACCGGGTTTATGCGGCAATCAAGTTTTTCCTTTACACGCTGCTCGGTTCACTGTTGATGCTGGTTGCATTCATCTATCTTTACCAGGTTTCGGAAGGCAGCTTCTCCATACTTGAATATCATAAACTGCCTTTGTCGATGGCATCGCAGGTCTTGATATTCATCGCCTTCTTGCTGGCTTTTGCAGTCAAAGTCCCCATGTGGCCCGTCCATACGTGGCTGCCCGATGCGCACGTGGAAGCGCCGACAGGAGGTTCCGTAGTGCTTGCCGCCATCCTGCTGAAAATGGGAGGCTACGGATTCCTGCGGTTTTCGCTGCCGATCCTGCCGGACGCCAGCCATCAGCTTGCCGGCATGATGATCGCCTTGTCGCTGATCGCGGTCGTATATATCGGCCTGGTTGCCCTGGTGCAGGCGGATATGAAAAAGCTGATCGCCTACTCATCGGTGGCCCATATGGGTTTCGTCACGCTCGGTTTTTTCCTGTTCAATAGTTATGGCCTCGAAGGCGCCATGGTGCAGATGGTTTCGCATGGCTTTATTTCAGCTGCAATGTTTCTCTGCATTGGCGTCATGTATGACAGGCTGCATTCACGCCAGATCGTGGACTATGGGGGGGTGGCGCACCGCATGCCTGTCTTCGCCGCGTTCTTCATGCTGTTTGCCATGGCCAACTCCGGTTTGCCCGGGACGAGTGGTTTCGTCGGCGAATTCATGGTCATCATGGCTTCAATGAAAGTGAATTTCTGGTATGCATTTCTGGCCGCCACGACGCTCATCACAGGCGCCGCCTATACCCTCTGGATGTATAAGCGCGTGATATTTGGCGCCGTTGTATACCCGGCTGTGGAGGAAATGAAAGATATCGGCGCGCGCGAGATTCTGATATTGGCTGTACTCGCGGCGGCGGTATTGGGTATGGGACTGTATCCGCTACCCTTGACGGAAGTCATGCATACCACAGTTGATGATTTACTGGCGCATGTTGCCCGCAGCAAATTGCATTGAGCAACAAGCTCAACTCGGCTAAGGATGATAAATGAATTTTACGCTGCCTGATTTCGCGCCAGCCTATCCGGAAATATTCCTTCTGGTGATGGTGTGCGTAGTATTAATGGCTGATCTTGCATGGGGCGACAAGAAGCCCGGCACTGCCTATCTTCTGGCTCAACTGGCGTTGTTTGGCTGCATGCTGATTACCTTCGGTACGTCGGGGTCCGATGCCGTTCGTACGTTTTCCGGCATGTTTGTCGACGACACGCTGGCCGACATTCTCAAGATGCTGGTTTATATCACCGTATCCGTAGTGCTGGTTTACTCCCGCACTTATATTTCAGATCGGGGCATACTTAGCGGAGAATTCTTCAGCCTTGCGCTGTTTGCAACCCTCGGAATGATGGTCATGATTTCCGCCAGCCACTTCATGACACTCTACCTGGGGTTGGAACTCCTTTCCTTGTCCCAGTATACGATGGTTGCATTGAGGCGGAACTCGCCCGGGGCAACCGAGGCAGCGATCAAGTTTTTTGTCCTGGGTGCCCTGGCGTCCGGCTTTTTGCTGTATGGCATGTCGATGATTTACGGCGCGACCGGTTCGCTCGACATTGCGAGTGTAACGGAAGTGATCGAGGGGGGAGTAATCAGTCAGGGAGTGCTGGTTGTCGGCCTGGTTTTCATTGTAGCCGGTATCAGTTTCAAGCTGAGCGCGGCACCTTTCCATATGTGGGCGCCCGATGTTTATGAAGGGGCGTCTTCAGCAGTGGTGCTGTTTATCGGTTCGGCGCCGAAGCTGGCGGCATTCGGTTTTGTCATGCGCCTGCTGGTGGAAGGTTTGGGCGCAATGTCCGGCGACTGGCAGGGCATGCTGATCATACTTGCAATCACGTCAATGGTGATCGGCAATATTGCCGCTATTGCCCAGAGCAACATCAAGCGCATGCTGGCCTATTCCACCATCTCGCACATGGGATTCATGCTGCTTGGCATCATCGGCGCGAATGAAAACGGCTACAGTGCCGCAATGTTTTACGTCGTGGTCTATGTGCTCATGACAATGGGTACATTCGGCATTATCATGCTTCTCTCACGCGCGGGATTTGAAGCGGACAGGCTGGATGATTACAAAGGGCTCAACCGGCGCAACCCATGGTATGCCTTTATCATGCTGTTGCTGATGTTCTCCATGGCCGGTATTCCGCCCACGGTAGGGATTTACGCCAAGCTGTCGGTGCTTCAGGCCGTGCTGAACGCAGGCTACACCTGGCTCGCGGTGCTGGCTGTGCTCCTTTCGTTGATCGGAGTATTTTATTACCTGCGTATCGTCAAGCTCATGTACTTCGACGAACCTGAAACCGATGCGATCATCGCGCCGAAGGGTGACGTAAAAGTATTGCTGAGTGCCAACGGACTCGCAATACTTGCATTAGGCATCTTTCCCCAATCACTTATCGCCCTCTGTTCCTACGCGATAGGGCAACCGATGTAGCCCGCTCCAGGGTGGAGCAGTGTCTTCCACAGGAAGATGCGACCCCGGAGCGGGGTGACGGCGCCCGCCGGTTATTGGTACCGCTGACGCTATGGATTTCTGCTGCTCCTGATATTGAGGGTTAGGGCGCCGCGCTAAGAACAGAGCAGTGTCTTCCGAAGTGGGACCGGTGGAGGTCGGATGGGTGTCTAAAGTTGTTAAGACATGACTTCTGGAGATAAAAAATCAACTCATACCGTATTTTGTGCATGGGATTAGGCGTTACTTTACGTTAGTCCGCCTTAAAAGAGTTTGAGCATGCGCATTTGGCTGTCTCCGGTAGTGTTCGACTGGGAGCCCTACCCTAGGGCAACAATCCCAAACGATTCCTATAGGGTACGCCGTCCCCACGCAATTCTTGCTCACGCCGAGGAGATACTTTCCAAGAACGAATCTGAGTTCGCGATTGCTGACTCAATTCTTGGCCTAAAGCGAGCAATCAACAGCCGATTGCGGCACCTAGACGAGATATACGGATTCCGAGAACTGTTCCCAAAGCAGGGCGGTTCCCTTGAAAGGCTCGAACAAGTAGGACTTGCCCGACCGTTCCTAATCAAGCAGCTGTTTGAACTTAGGAATGATATTGAGCACAAGGATGCTATGCCGCCGGGTGCAAAGCGAACGCGCGAGCTTATAGATGCTGTATGGTACTTTCTGCGCGCCACCGACGCAGCCTGCAAATCAATTCCGTGCGAATTTAATCTTCGGTCATCGGGAGAAGGTTCGTACAGCAATCCGGTGCTCTGGCTTAATGTCGAAATTTTACCTGACCACTGCCAACGACGATTCCAAATCAGTGGTTGGCTCTCACTTGACCTCATATCGGAAATCGAGCAACCCGGATTCCTGCTGCTCGAGCTCAGCGTTATTCGATCTAAATCTTCAGGGCCGCCCGACCCAGTAGATCCAATATCGATGGGGGCTTATTTGCATGATGTGGCGCGCGGGGACGATGAACGCCGGATTCAAGCTCAAACTGATATCCCGCATGATCTCCGAAGGCAAATATGGCGCTTAGCGTTCGAGACTCTGTAGCGTCCAGATATCCGTCGGGGAGATAACCGCTCAGTGTTCCAGGTACGCGATATCATTTTTCAGCCTCAAGATCTTATAATATCGCCAT
>DATEEZ010000160.1:0-20984 GCA_035280905.1 Nitrosospira sp. | reverse complement strand
CTTCTGGCAGGTGGCACGATGCTCTATTTCAAGGCGCTCCTCGAGGGGCTTTCGGAACTTCCTTCCGCGAACAGCAACGTGCGCACTGCGATTGAAGTAAAAGCCCGTAAAAGCAGCTGGCCGGCGATGCACCAGGAGCTGCTGCGGCTTGACCCCGTCAGCGCGGAACGCATCAAACCAACCGACAGCCAGCGCATACAGCGCGCTTTGGAAGTGTTCTATCTGACCGGCAAACCCATGTCGGAAACCCTGAGCAAGCCGAAAAATACTTCACTTCCCTACAAGGTAGTTAAGATAGCGCTCGTTCCCGGCAGCCGTCACGCACTGCACCAGCGTATCGCGTGCCGCTTGGAGCATATGCTGAAGCACGGATTAATTGAAGAGGTACGCGCGATCCATGATAAATTCCATTTGAGCGATGAAAACCCTTCGATGCGGTGCGTGGGTTATCGGCAGGTATGGATGTATCTGGAAAACACAACGGACGTGTCTCAAATGCGGGAAATGGCGTTGGCTGCAACCCGGCAATTGGCGAAACGCCAACTCACCTGGCTTCGTTCCATGAAAGAAACCAGAGAATTCGACTGTCTGGAAGAAAACCTGCCTGAACAGGTAAAAACGTACCTCCTCAACGCTGGATTGGAGTTTACAGAGGTTTCATAATTCGTAATTATTTGATCAGCGCGAGATTGTCATTTTTTATCCATTCTGACCAGGAAAAATAAAATGATCGATAGATATAAACTCGTTGTTCTAGCCATCGCCCTCGCAAGCGCCCTCTCCCTGGCGAGTTGCGGAAAAGAGGAGAAGGTGCATGAATCATGGAAGACGCCGGAACCCCAGGCGGCGGTGGATGACACAACGCTCAACAGCTCGATACAGGGCGCCTTGAAGGCAGAGCCGGAGGTGCGGCATCTTGACATCCGGGTGGAAGCACACAACGGAACAGTAATGTTGAGCGGTTTTGCTGATAATCAGGCTCAACTGGATCGTGTCAACATGCTGGCATGGATGGTCGAAGGAGTCAAGAAAGTGGATAACAAGATGAGCCTCCGCAGCGGACCCCCGGCAGATGGCTGAAATGCCGCAATTGCATAGAACCGGCTTTTTACTGGTGTCACAAACCCACCCAGGAAAATTATCTTGATCTCATCTCTGCTTCTGGCGTTGGTTTTAATTGCCATCGTCATCATTTTCGTGCCGCCGGTACGCCGCACCCTCATTTCCAGCCGCCTGCTGAAAATCTTCCGTAGGATTCTGCCCAAGATCTCGCAAACCGAGCAGGAAGCGCTGGATGCCGGCACGGTATGGTGGGAGGCGGAGCTGTTCAGCGGCAGGCCGGACTGGAGCAAGCTGCTGGCATTCCCCAAGCCCAAGCTGGAAGTGGAAGAAAAGGCCTTCCTGGACGGTCCCGTGGAACAACTGTGCGGGATGCTGGACGAATGGCAGATCACGCGGGAACTGCATGATCTGCCGCCGCACGTATGGCAGTTCATCAAGGACAAGGGGTTTTTTGGCATGATTATTCCCAAGGAGTACGGCGGCCTCGGCTTTTCCGCGTTGGCGCACTCCGAGGTGGTCATGAAAATCAGTTCACGCAGCGGTACCGCGGCAGTGACCGTAATGGTGCCGAATTCGCTGGGCCCCTCCGAATTGCTGTTGCAATACGGCACCGAAGAGCAGAAGAATTACTATCTTCCACGGTTGGCGAAGGGACTGGAGGTGCCGTGTTTTGCGCTCACCGGTCCTGAGGCAGGCTCGGATGCAAGCGCCATTCCCGATTCGGGTATCGTATGTTATGGCGCGTTCAAGGGTAATGAGAAGGTGCTGGGCATGCGCGTGACCTGGGAGAAGCGCTACATCACGCTCGGCCCGGTCGCAACCCTCCTCGGACTTGCATTCAAGCTCTATGATCCGGAGGGACTCCTGGGTAGCCAGAAGGATCTTGGTATTACGCTGGCGCTGATTCCCACTGACACGCCGGGTGTTGAGATCGGGCGCCGCCATTTTGCACTCGATGCCGCCTTTCAGAACGGACCCAATTCGGGAAAAGACGTTTTCATACCCATGGAGTATGTGATTGGAGGAATCGAAGGAATAGGCCGGGGCTGGCGTATGCTGATGAACTGTCTGGCCGTGGGCCGCTCCATCTCCCTGCCCGCCACGAGTACCGGAGGAGCCAAGCTTGCCGCGCGTACGACGGGCGCCTACAGCAGGGTGCGGGTGCAGTTCAAGCAGCCTATCGGATTTTTTGAGGGCGTTGAAGAAGCGCTCGCGCGCATTGGTGGCCATACCTACATGATGGATGCTGCGCGAATGATGACTGCAGGGGCAGTGGACCTCGGGGAAAAGCCCTCCGTGATCTCCGCCATCGTCAAGTACCATCTTACTGAGCGGGGACGCCAGGTGATCAATGATGCAATGGATGTGCATGGAGGCAAAGGCATCTGCCTGGGACCCGGCAACTACCTGGGGCGCAACTATCAGCAGATCCCCGTCAGCATCACTGTGGAAGGCGCAAACATTCTCACACGAAATATGATTATTTTCGGTCAGGGCGCGCTACGCTGCCATCCGTACCTGCTGAAGGAAATCCGCGCCGCGAGCGATTCAGATACGAAGCGAGGACTGGTGGAATTCGACAAGGCTCTGGCCGGGCATTTTGTCTTTACCGTCGGCAATGGCTTACGATCGCTCATGCACGGGCTGACCGGCGGTACGCTGGCGAAGGCGCCGCGCAATGCAGGTCCGGAAGTATACAGTTACTACAGCCAGTTGACGCGTTGCTCGGCCTCTTTCGCATTTCTCGCCGATATCTCCCTTCTGGTTCTGGGCGGGGCGCTCAAACGCAGGGAGCGTTTGTCCGCCCGCCTCGGCGATATTCTAAGCCTTCTCTATTTATGCTCGGCCGTGCTGAAACGCTTCAAGGACGATCGCCGGCCCTCCTCTGACCTGCCATTGCTGCACTGGTGCATGCAGGACGCGTTGTATCGCGTGCAACAGGCATTCGACGGAGTACTGGATAATTTTCCCGCTACCGGATTCACACGACGCGTGCTGCGGTTTATGGTATTTCCGCTAGGTAAGCCGTTCTCGCCGCCTTCGGACGAACTAGGGCACAAAATTGCAACGCTACTGCTGGCGCCGGGCGACGCACGTGATCGCCTCACCGCCGGTATTTACATACCCACGGCCAAAGAGGAGCCACTGAATATTCTGGAACAGGCACTGCAGCGCGCAGTATCCTGTGAAGCAACGGAAGCCAAGTTGCGTACGGCGATAAAGAGCGGACAAATTCCCGCCCAGGAAGAAGAGAGCATCGCGGCCGCACTCAAGCAAAGAATCATTACGTCTACGGAATTGGAAATATTGAGAAAAATGGGAGCCTTGCGCCGCCGCGTGATCATGGTGGACGATTTTCCTTCCGATTTTGGCTCCAAGTCGGGCAAGACAACTGAGGCTGCTTCGTTAACCAACACATGAATAATATATGAGCAATGCATCCGCCAGGCAGGAGCAGGTTCGATCGGCGTTATCCCGCGCAACAACTCGAAGTGAAGCGGAAATTTTCCCGCCATCTGGAAGACAGGACATGGCGGGCATCATCCCGGTGGAAACTGCGGGAACACTGGACGGGTTGTTCCGCGAGCGGGTGCGCCGCACTCCCGAAGCGATAGCCTATCGGGATTATGACCGCTCGAGCGGCAAGTGGCGCGATCTTACCTGGTCGCGAATGGATGAACGCATTGCACATTGGGTGATTGCGCTATCCAAGGAAAAGCTCAGACCGGGTGACCGGGTGGCGGTAATGTTAAGAAACTGCCCGGAATGGGTAATGTTCGAACAGGCTGCACTGAGGCTCGGGCTAGTGGTAGTCCCGCTCTATCCCACCGACCGCCCCGATAATGCGGCCTATATCCTTCAGGATGCCGGCGTCAAGGTACTTCTGCTGGAAGAGCTGGGGCAGTGGCTTGCTTTCTCAGAAGTGCGTGATCAGATCACAGGGCTCGCGCGCGTCATCATTATCCAGGGCAGCGTCAGGCAGGGTCATAGAGCGGAGAACGAACTCGTATTTGCACTGCATGACTGGCTGCCAGAGTGGTTCCCCGGCGAGAGGCGGATCGAGTCGCCGCAGTCGTTGCCAAGCGTGGAACCACTCCAACTTCCTGGGGAGCCTGTCCCTGTCCATCAAGCTTCTGAAGAAGCCACGCTAAATCGTGTCCCCGGTCGTGACCCGCATCAGCTAGCCACCATTATTTATACATCAGGCACATCCGGGCGCCCCAAGGGCGTGATGCTCAGCCATCATAATATACTGACCAATGCATATAGCTGCCTCCAGGTCGTACCGATCGAAGAAAGCGATGTGCTGCTCTCCTTTTTACCGCTGTCTCATACGTTTGAGCGAACTGCCGGTTATTATGTCCCGATGATGCGGGGCTCGACAGTCGCGTATGCACGCTCGATTCCCCAGTTGCAGGAGGATCTGCTGATCATCCGGCCAACCATCCTCATTTCGGTGCCCCGAATCTATGAACGCATATATGCCGGCATCCGCGCCAAGCTGGCGGAGGGCTCACCGCTCGCTCGAAAGCTATTCAATCTTGCTGTCGAGATCGGATATAACCGGTTCGAGTACCAGCAGGGTCGCGCGGAGAAACATTTTTCCCATGCGCTGTGGCCGCTGCTGGAAATAGTGGTGGCAAAGAAGGTGATGAGCAAGCTTGGCGGGCGACTGCGTGCAGCAATGAGTGGCGGTGCTGCATTGTCGAGCGATGTTTCTCGCGTATTTATCGGCCTGGGTCTGCCGATCCTCCAGGGCTACGGTATGACGGAAAGCAGTCCGGTCGTTTGCTGCAATACAATGGAGGATAATGTTCCGGCGAGTGTCGGGCGGCCTATTCCAGGGGTGGAAGTGAAGCTCGGCGAGCAGAATGCCTTGCTGATTCGGGGACCCAACGTCATGCTTGGTTACTGGAACAATGAGGAGGCCACGCGGGCGGTAATGACCACGGATGGCTGGCTCAATTCGGGCGACATCGCAGAAATCGATGAGTCCGGGCATATCACCATTACCGGTCGGGTGAAAGAAATCATTGTTATGTCGACGGGAGAAAAAATCCCTCCCGCCAACATGGAAGCGGCGATTCTGCGTGATCCGTTATTTGAACAGGTCATGGTGGTTGGCGAGGGACGTCCTCATTTAGCGGCGCTGGCAGTTCTCAATTCCGGAAATTGGGAAAGCATGGCAGACGAATACAATCTCGATCGGGACTGGCGCCGTCTGGCGGGCGATCCAAAGTTCGAAGAAATCCTGCTGGAACGGATCGCGTACCAGATCAGGGAATTTCCGGGTTATGCCAGAATATATCGCGTTGCCCCGCTGACCGAGCCGTGGACAATCGAGAACCATATGTTGACACCGACGTTGAAACTGCGGCGCACTTACGTACTGAACCATTACAAAAGCGAGGTGGACAGGCTCTACACGAAGCAGTGAGCAGATGCCTGCAACCACTTTATTTTTGAACCCATCGACTACTAAGCAAACGAATAATCAGCATGGGCAGGAGTGTGAAGCCAAGGAGCATCTGTATATCGATAACGCCTTCGCCCGATTCTACCCGAAGGAACCTGAGCCGCTCATATATAAACAGTTGAACCTGCTTCCCTCCAAACGTATACCTTATCCTGCGAAACATGAAAAATGACGGACAGTGACGCTGGATCTCACGTATCGCTGCCCCAGGATTCCGACCCGGTGCTGCGGCTGGTCCCGATGCCTACAGATACGAATTACGCAGGAGACGTATTCGGCGGCTGGATCATGGCGCAAGTGGATATTGCCGGCAGCCTTCCCGCCATCCGTCGGGCTCGCGGCCGCGTCGTGACCGTGGCCGTGAATTCCTTCGTGTTCAAGCAGCCGGTATTCGTCGGCGATGTCGTAAGCTTCTATGCCAACATTGTCCGGATTGGGCGAACCTCCATTACGGTGGATGTGGTCGTGTATGCCCAGCGCGGCTTACGCCAGGGCGATAAGGAAATATGCTGTCGGGTGACCGAGGCGGTGCTAACCTACGTTGCGGTCGATGAGCATCGCAGACCGCGCGTGGTTCCTTTGGAGTGACGTGGATATATCGTATTGGAGGTAAAAGTGAACGATCCTGAATTCACCGTGCGAAAGGCCGCAGTTCTCGGCGCAGGAGTCATGGGAGCGCAGATTGCAGCCCACCTGATCAATGCAGATGTTGAAACCCTGTTATTCGAGCTTTCCGCCGGAGTGGATTCCAATGCGAATGTAATCAAGGCAATAGAAAATCTTAAAAAGCAGGACCCCCAGCCACTGTCGAGCGCAGCCAGGGCAGTATTTATACAGCCTGCAAACTACGACCAGAACCTTGAACTGCTCAGGGAATGCGATCTTGTGGTCGAAGCGATTGCGGAGCGCATGGAACTGAAAACCGGACTGTACGCAAAAATAGCGCCGTATCTGGGGGAACGTACAATTTTTGCCAGCAACACATCGGGACTATCCATCAATCAACTGGCACAAGTGTTCCCGGAAAATCTGCGCCATCGTTTTTGCGGTATCCATTTTTTCAATCCGCCGCGCTACATGCATCTGGTGGAATTGATTCCCAGTACGGACAGCGATAGCGCGGTGCTCGACGACCTGGAAGCCTTTCTGGTTACTTACCTGGGCAAAGGCGTCATCCGCGCGAAAGATACGCCGAATTTTATTGCCAACCGGATTGGTGTATTTTCCATGCTCGCCACCATGCATCGTGCAAGCGAGTTCGGACTTGGATTCGACGTCGTGGACGCTTTAACCGGTCCCCTCATTGGCCGCCCGAAAAGTGCGACTTTCCGCACTGCCGACCTGGTAGGACTGGACATCCTTGCCCACGTGATCAATACCATGCGCGAAATGCTGCCAGACGACCCTTGGCACAAATACTATGCAGTACCTGCGTGGTTGCAAGCGCTGATAGACAAAGGAGCGCTAGGTCAGAAGACGAAGCGCGGGGTGTACCAGAAAACAGGCAAGGACATTCACGTGCTCGATATCGCACGGAACGAATATGTGGTCTCGGCGGGCAAGGCGGATGATGACATAACGGAACTGCTCAAAGACAAAAACCTTGCGGGCAAACTGGGTGCGCTGCGCGTTAATCCCCATCCGCAGGCTCAGTTCCTGTGGGCGGTGTTCCGCGATCTGTTTCATTACTGCGCCGTGCATCTCGAGGAAATAGCGGGCAATGCCCGCGACCTCGATTTTGCCATTCGCTGGGGTTTCGGCTGGAATCAGGGGCCGTTTGAAACCTGGCAGGCATCAGGATGGGGCGAGATCAGCGGATGGATCAGCGAAGATATCGCCGCTGGAAAAAGTATGAGCAATGCTTCGCTGCCGGAGTGGGTGCATGAATTGGGGCAAAGCCCAGCCCAGGCAGTCAACCAGGACATACAGGGAGTACACAGAAAGTCGGGCTCTTATGCGCCTTCCACCACGAGTTTCCGGCCACGTTCCTCTCTACCGGTTTACCGGCGGCAACTGTTTCCGGACCGACTGCTAAGCGAAGAACCGCAGTATGGCCAAACCATATTTGAGACCGATGCGGTGCGGATGTGGTACATGCCGGAAAAGGCTGAAGCAGGTGACAGCGCCAAAAAGGGTGAGGACGATATAGCCATACTCAGCTTCAAGAGTAAGATGCACACCATCGGCAGTGATGTGCTGGATGGAGTTCAACAGGCGATAGACGAAGCTGAGCGTAACTGGCGCGCGCTGGTGATCTGGCAAACCGAGTCTCCCTTTTCTGCCGGCGCCAACCTGAAGAAGGCAACGGAGCGCTTAAAGAGCGAAGAACCTCCTTCCGCCCTCAGCGTACTGGCTAAGAAACTCAGGAAAACGGCACAATCCGCTGTGCTCAAAGCCGCCCGCAAGCTCAATCTTGCCGATGCCCTGATGGCAGGAAAACTCGCGGAAGTGGAAGCCATGATTGCGCAGTTCCAGCAGACTTCGCAGGCGCTGCGCTATTCGATGATTCCTACGGTTGCAGCGGTGGATGGGCTTGCGCTGGGAGGCGGTTGCGAATTCGTCATGCACTGCGATAGAGCGGTAGCAACGCTGGAGAGCTATATCGGCTTGGTCGAAGCGGGTGTGGGATTGCTGCCGGCGGGAGGGGGCTGCAAGGAGCTGGCGCTGCGTGCGGCGCAGAAAGCGAAAGATGGCGATCCCTTTCCAGTGCTGAAAAATTACTTTCAGAACGTGGCAACGGCGCAAGTGTCTAAAAGTGCGGAGGAAGCTAAAGAGCTTGGGTATCTGCGGCGTGCCGACGAGATTGTGATGAACCGGTTTGAACTGCTTTATATTGCCAAGGCACAAGCGCTGGCAATGGCAGAAGCGGGCTATCGCCCTCCGCTGAGAGCGCGCAGTATTCCCGTAGCCGGCTCAACCGGCATCGCGAACATCAAAGGTATGCTGGTTAACATGCACGAAGGCAACTTTATCTCGGATCACGACTTTCTGATCGGCACCAAAATTGCCCATGTGATGTGCGGCGGAGAACTCACGCCTGGAAGCCTGGTCGATGAGGAATGGTTTCTGGAACTCGAACGGGATGCATTTATCGAACTGCTGGCGACCGAAAAGACCCAGGCACGCATCGAGCACACCTTGAAAACGGGAAAACCTCTCAGGAACTGAGTAAACCCGACGAGATAATAACTTGCCGCTGATCAGGAAGAACAAACGTAGATAAGAACGAAAAAGGCAACGAGAGCAGTTTTCAGTGGTGCGACAGGGAAACCGGACATGGAAACCGAAGACGGTCTAGCCATCATCGTTTTTATTGTGAATCAGCGTAAAGGAAAATCATCATGACAACGAAGCAAACCGGGGAAGCCTACATCGTATCTGCCGTTCGCACACCGGTAGGCAAGGCGCCCCGCGGGATGTTCAAGACCGTGCGCCCCGACGACATGCTCGCCCATGTATTGAGGGCTGCCGTCAATCAGTGTGAAGGGCTCGATCCTGCTGCCATTGATGATGTGATAGCAGGTTGCGCCATGCCTGAGGCAGAGCAGGGATTGAATGTCGCGCGGATCTCGCTTCTGCTTGCGGGGTTGCCGAACAGCGTACCCGGAATGACCGTAAACCGTTTCTGCGCATCGGGATTGCAGACCGTGGCGCTTGCTGCCGACCGTATCCGGCTGGGAGATGCCGATGTGATCATAGCGGCCGGTACGGAGAGCATGAGCATGGTGCCGATGTCAGGCAACAAGATGGCCCTGGACCCAGCCATATTTCTGCGCGATGAAAACGTGGCTATTGCCTATGGTATGGGCATTACCGGCGAAAAAGTGGCGCAGCGGTGGCAGGTCAGCCGTGAGGCGCAGGACGAATTTGCGACGACGAGCCACACAAGGGCACTGAAAGCGACCGAGACGGGGGAATTCGAGCAGGAAATCGCGCCCTATACAGTAGTGGAAAAGCGGCCCGATCTTGCTTCCCACGAAATACGCGATGTGGCAGTAGTTCGGGATACCGATGAAGGCCCGCGCCCGGGCACGAACCCGGAAGTTCTTTCCAAGCTAAAATCGGTGTTTGCGGCCAACGGTACGGTGACAGCGGGCAACAGCTCACAGATGTCCGATGGCGCAGGTGCAGTGGTGCTGGCAAGCGAAGGTGCATTGAAGCGGTTCAACCTGACGCCGATCGGACGCTTTCTCGGCTATTCGGTAGCGGGTGTGCCGCCGGAAATCATGGGCATTGGTCCGGTGAAAGCAATACCGAAGGTACTGAAGCAGGTGGGCCTGAAACAGGACGACCTCGACTGGATCGAGCTGAACGAGGCTTTTGCCGCGCAAAGCCTTGCAGTCATCAACGATCTCGGATTGGACCAGGAGAAGGTTAACCCCCTCGGCGGGGCCATCGCGCTCGGCCACCCATTGGGCGCGACCGGCGCTATTCGTGTTGCCACACTACTGCATGGCTTGCGCCGGCATCACCAGAAGTACGGTATGGTGACCATGTGCGTAGGTACCGGAATGGGTGCAGCGGGGGTGTTCGAAGCTATGTAGGGCGTTTCAACTGCTTTCGGTTCACTTCCCCGTTGCCCTGAAGAGTTCCTGGAGGTCGCCGTTAGTGTCCAAACGTCCAAAAGCTTCCGGATTCCCCGGGAGTACGCCTATTTCCCGAAATAGACGTAAGCCTTTTGCTGCACGGAGGATTCCTTGAAACGCCGGCGCTCTTCCGGGTCCAGCTTTTTGTCCCACCATATTGCGCGTGCTTCCCGTTGATCCTCTGGCAATTTCGGATTTTTCTCGAACAGTTCACGCATGAACTTGGTGTGATCGGATTCGTAAAATTTCGCCATGATTCTTCCTTACTTTTTCCTTTCATTTCTGCGGACACAACTACCTGAAAACTTTACCATAAATCCCGCTGCTTCGCATCAGGGAGACCCACCGTATGAAAGGGATAAAACGGAGCGGCAATTTGATGTCGGTACGGACTAAGATGCTTATGTTTGTTGAGATTACAGGCGTACCAGGCCCATTCCTACAGGCGATTCCCGCAGGCGCGTCTAAAAGGGCCTGCGGTGAGGTAATTTTTGTGCGAACTTTGTGAACGGCAGGGAAAATTCTTTTTCCAGCGCCTTTGCCGTTGCTTGCAGCTCTTCCCAGGCAGGTTTTGTCGGCGCACGTTTGAATGCAAACACGATCAGATTGCCATAAGGTTCCGCCAGTATTGTGGCAATACACCCCCCGAAGCTGTTTTCAAGACGCGCGAGATATTCGTGAACTCTTCCGTCGCGGCTGAGCAGGTTGACCACCAGCACACCATTTCTCGTCAATGCTTTGCTCGCATGGTCATAAAAAGCCTGCGTGCATAGAGCAGCCACTTGTCTCCCATCGTCGAAACCATCAACCATCAGCACGTCCGTACTGGCTGCATGGGCAGCAAGATATTCGCTGCCTTCGCCAATCAGCACTTGCAGGCGCTCGTCGTCGGCTGGCACATAGAATTGACTGCGCGCAATCGAAACCACTTGGGGGTTGATTTCGATCACGGTCGTTTTGACCTTTGGCAGTTGCCAGTAAACAAATTTCGTCAGCGAGCCCCCTCCCAGGCCGATCATGAGAACATTTTTTGGCCGTGGATGAAACAACAGAAAACACATCATGCATTGGGTATAGGCAAGCTGCAACTCATTGGGTGCAGCGATGCGCATTGTGCTTTGCACCATGCTGCTCCCCAGATGGAGTGAGCGGATACCGTACTCCTCGCTCAAGTGGACGAGCGAGTCGCTACCGGAGCCCGAGCCGAAGCCTCCACCGCTATTTGCATTCCGTCGACCGCCTCTCAAAAATCCACCCATCGGGAACTAGTGTTTATCCTGTGACCATTGCCGCTGACAAGCTTTACAAGCCATTCTTTTTAGCCTAGGTTTAGATTGCGCGGACAATGCCATTACGCAACCGCTTCCGCACAAGTCCCGCTATCCATTGTCGATTGAGCATCAGCACATGAAAAAATTCGTTGCAGTTTCAATCCCGGTTTTGTCGGCCTGCCTGTTGGGGGCATGTGCCAGCCTAGGTTTGAAAGAACAATCATTTACTCATGGGGGGAAATTCGGCGGAAACCATATGGCACTTGCCCGCTGCACGGTCGACAAGCTTCAATCCGATAGTCGATGGATGATCCGCACGCTGCAATATCAGGTTTTCAGCTACCCGGATATTGCGGCAACGGAAATCTATGCCTATCCTGAAGGTGCGCTCGCAGGCACCTATGCGCGCAACTCACCTTCCAATCCCGATGCCGTGATCAGGTACGGCTTGCCCACGCCCACGATCCATTCCGGCAGACCCGGCAGAGACGCTGACAAGGAAGTAGATCCCGATTATTCTTTCGTCCTCACATTGAAACGCACGGATAATGCTACGGTATTTGCCACCATCAGTGGAAGGAAATATGAAAGCGGGATTGCTTGGGACAAGCTGGAAGACTGCTCTGCTCCCAAATAACTCCTGCTAAAAAAGCTTGCGGACGCTCCGATAAAACGTGAAGCGGCTTTCTTGATTTTTCCTAAAAACGCCACATAAGAAAAAACAACCTTTTGAAGAAAAAATCGCAGATGTTGCGACACCTGTCACTTCAGGGACGCGCCGGGTAGAATGCGCGGGCAATACGAAATCGGGAATTGAAGGTAAAAATGATGCGCCTATCCAAATCAGTGCCAACACTCAGGCTGGCAACAATCGGCCCGGTGTTGATGTTATTCGCCTCTCTGGCTGTCGCGAGCGACTTCGAGGATGGAATGAAGTTCGTCCTCAGCAAGGACTACACCAGGGCGGTGCAATCTTTCCGGAAAGCGGCCAACGAAGGCAATGCCGACGCGCAGTTCAATCTGGGCGTGCTGTATTCACGAGGTCGCGGCGTGCCGCAGGATCACGAACAAGCCGCCAAGTGGTACCGCAAGGCGGCAGAGCAGGGAGACGCGCCAGCGCAATCCATGCTGGGTTATATGTACCTGAAAGGCCAAGGCGTCCCGCAGGACTATCAGCAGGCAATGTTCTGGTATTTCAGGGCAGCTGACAGCGGACACGCAGTGGCGCAATACAATCTCGGGGTGATGTATGCCAAAGGCCAGGGCGTGGAACAAGATTATCGGCATGCCCTCTCCTGGTATCTGAAAGCCGCGGAGCAGGGACACGCACCTGCTCAGGCAATCATGGGATTCATGTATCTCAAGGGGCAGGGGGTCGAGCAGGATGACCAGCAGGCAGCGACCTGGTACCGCAAGGCGGCGGAACAAGGGTTCGCAGAGGCGCAATATTCCCTGGGTGTGCTCTACGCCAAGGGCCGTGGAGTGGCGCAGAGCGACCAGGAAGCCGTGTCCTGGTACCGCAAGGCTGCCGAGCAGGGAAATGCGGATGCACAGTTCAATCTGGCGGTGATGTATTCTGCGGGAGAAGGAGTCGCGCAGGATTACCGGCAAGCTGCGGCCTGGTATCGCAAGGCGTCCGATCAAGGGTATGCGCGCGCGCAGTTCAAGCTGGGCGTGGCTTATGCCAGAGGACGCGGCGTTCCTGAGGACGATTATGAGGCGGCAGCATGGTACCGTAAGGCGGCCGAGCAGGGCTATGCTCCCGCGCAGTTCAATCTCGGCGTGATGTATGCAACGGGCAAAGGCGTCATTCAGGATGATCGCCAGGCGGTGTCATGGTATCGCCGGGCGGCCGAGCAAGGAGACCCGGATGCGCAATATAACCTGGGGGTAAGGTATGACACGGGGCGGGGCATCGAAAAGGATACACAACAGGCAATAGCCTGGTATCGCAAGGCGGCAGAGCAGGGTTATGCGCGGGCGCAATACAGCCTGGGTGTGAAGTATGACAGCGGGCAGGGAGTGCCGCACGATTATGCGCAGGCGCTGGCCTGGTACCTGAAGGCGGCAGAGCAAGGACATCTCGCCGCTCAGACCAATCTGGGAGTACTGTATTACAACGGCAATGGCGTGAAGCAGGACTATGTGGAAGCCGACAAGTGGTTCAGCATCGCGAGTGCCGGCAGCTACGAGGATGCCAAAGAAAATCGCGAACTGATGGAAAAGCTCATGACACCGATGCAAATCGGGGACGCGCGACGAGAGGCGGACGAATGGACAAAAACACGCCAAAAGTAATTCTGTTTACCCCTCTCCTTTCTGCCTCCGCCAGCCTCGCCTCAATGGGACGAACAGTTCTCTGTTTGGTTTGTATTGAATAATCATCCCCGCCTTCGTTCCCTGTCGGTTCCGCGCTCCTTCGTCCCTTTCACTTTGGTTCTGAACTTGTCCTTAGCCATTCTAAAGAGCAAAGGGCCGAATGGTTAAGGATAAGCATCTCAAGAGGGACAAGAGGTAAACTCAGGAACAGTGATGAAGGAAAACTGAGGAAATCTTCCTAAACAGGAACTTGTCGAAAAGAGATTGCACCTCCAGGCGAATGCGCTTCAAATATGCGCGGCCAATATCGCGGCCCGGGAGCAGTCCGGTCACGATACTTCTATACTTTATTTCGATGTCCGACTGCTTTTTTCCTTCGCGATGGGGCTCTGCAATGTATAACCCTTCTCTTTCATCTTGTAGCCGCCGTAAGCGCCCGCACCCCCCGCAACAAGATACCAGCACCCAGGGAGCGCGGGAAGAACGGCCAGTAGAGCTAAATAGCTTATTATTTTCCTGAATTTCATTGCAGTCTTGGAGTAAGAGAAAAACAATAATTGTCGCAGAAAGTCGTTCCACAGAAAACAGAATGGACGTAGTCATCCCCGCATCTCCCTTTGCGTTAATAACACCAACGGGTGCAAAAGGGAGTCGCGGCAAAGATAACCTTATAGCGACTGCACGTTACTGTGGGCGACACCGAATCCTGCTGAAGCAAAACTTTTGGAGGAAAAATCATGGATCAAGCATCGATTTCAGCTACATGGGCAAGACGCTTGCTGCTCCTCGCTCTGGTTGTTGTGCTTTCAGCATGCCAGTCAACCGAAACAAGGCGCGCGGGCGGCTTGATCGGCAGCATCGCCGGCTCTATTGGCGGAAGTTATCTTGGCAGCTATTTAGGAGACACAGTCGGCAGCATCCTCGGCGCTGTTATAGGGAGTGTCGGCGGATATTACCTGGGCTCCGAGATAGGGAGTCGTCTTGGCAAGGACGATCAACGTCGAATGGCTGAAACTTCGCAGCGGGCATATGAGACCAACCAGACTCAGACTTTCATCAATCCGGATAGCGGTGTGAAGGGCAAGGCTGAGGTCGTTGAAGTGGCCGAAGATCGCGACTGCAAAACGATCCGGCAAACCGTTGTGTTGAAAGATGGGAAAACGGTTACAGAGGATGTGAAAAGCTGCAAATAGAAAGAACCACCCATCCGGCCTTGCTCGCCAAATAAGTTACAAATAAGCAAACGAGCAGGTCAGACAGGCGTAAAGCGCGTCAGCAAACAGATGATGATGGGGTCTCCTCGAAAACTGGGTCGATTCACCTCGGCCGTCACTTGTAGTGTGCAGAATACGAACAACCGCCCCAATCCCAAGCGTGCTGTCGCTGCGCCCCAGGATCAAAAAGTCGTGCGCGACTACGCCGATTCTTCCGGATAATCGACGGTTGCTGCGAATATTGAACTGACCTCATACCCGGAGGATTCTTGATCTCCGCTTCCAAGCGTGCCAGGATCTTCTCCGCTCTATCATCACTCTCCGGATCGCCGCTTAACCCGGACAGATCGACCAAACCCCTATCCATTGTCCTGCCCCTCCAGTTTCGTCTGATGTAAAGCAATTCTCTTGCTCTGCCAAAACATTATCTGTGCGGTTGGCCGCTTATCCGATCTTCTGCCTTCTCTTCTCACCCATCTTAACGCTACAGATTGCAAACCCGTTGACCGGCGGATAGAACACTTCAAGGCGACCGACGACCGCTTTCGTATATCTATCCACGTTAAGGGATCTGCTCATTCATCGCATGCGTAAGCAATTTTCATGCCAATACGTAATTCTCGGATTTCAAAGGTCAAACAGGTGCTTCATAGAAGATGTATGAGAAGAATGTAAAGATTTCCGACAGTCCCTATGCTTATTTATGCTTGCAGCACCGAAACTCCTGGATGCGTTTCTAGCTGCCATAACGCGGGAATATCGCTTTTCTGCAACTGGTATTTTCTTCGGTCTAAAGGTTAGAGAGGGGAATGCGCTTTCGGTTTGATCAGATGAACCGGGGAATGAGGATTTTGCTGCCCTGAATGACAGATGGCAGCAAGTTTTATCCGCACCCTCGATGATTCAATGTCTGCCCGACTTGAGTTGAGAAGAGGGAAGCGGATGGCGGGTGCATTGAGGCCGCATGGGCTCGGCCAAGGGAAGCCTTCGGAAGATAAATTCTTCGCTCTTCATCAGGCTGCCCCTTGCATCGCGGGATTGGCAGACCGGGCGCCGCAGCGAATTATGGTATGTCAGGTATGATGAAGACACCCCTCCCACACTAAAAAAACACTCAATGAAGCTAACACCCGGGAGGCCAAGCGGGCAGACATGCCGAAGTGGCCACACACGACCAAGCTCCAATGAGGTGGAGCTCAGCGTTTATTACTTTTTAGACTTTGGGGGTTCAGATTTTGGGGGTTCAGATTTTGGAGTTTCGGATTTCGGGGCTTCAGGTTTTGAAGTTTCAGGTTTTGCGGTTTCGGGTTTTGCGGCTTCGGGTTTTGGGGCTTCGGGTTTTGGGGGTACATGAGCGGGAAGCGCGGTTAACTGGACGCGAACCGTGGCAGATTTCTCAAGTTCCTCCCTGTCTTGGCCTTTCTTGCTTGCAACTGCCGGAAGCTCAAGATTCAAGTAATAACTTCCTTTGCTTGCTCGCCGTAGAACGGGTTCTTTGCCACCCGGCTCATTCAATCTTATTTCCTTGCCATCCGGGCCCATCAAGGTGGCAACCAGGTCACTTGAACCCGATTTTGATATTTTAATCCGGTAATCTGGAGAATCAGCAGCGGGCAAGCGAAACTCCACTCTCGCGCTGGAGCTTACATCCGCGCTGGCTAACTTGTTGTGCGTGACATTTCCCAGACATCCCCCCGTGTCGCAAGGGAATTGTCTCGGATCACTCTCCTGGCAGGTTATGTAATATCCACCGCGCACGAAAGCCGCGCTTTCCAGATTTACTTCCAGTCCCAGTTCACTCGGCTTGTCTATTGAGGTTCTTGCACGGCCCTTGGCAGAACTTGACTGCCTACCCTGATTGCAGTGGCTTACTTCCCTACCTGAAGCGCTGGCCTCGGCTTCCTTTTCGTCGATTGCGAGTCGTGGCCCATCCTTGTTTGCCTGAACCAAAACCCGGTTATGAGTCCTGGTTACCATCTCCACCGGCGCTTCTTTCGATTCCCCGTATGACGGAACAGAAAACAGAGCAAAAGGAGTGACGAGGATTAAAAGTTTTAGTCTTAGTGTTCTCATTTGTTATCGCCCCAGTTTATTATCGGTGCGTGATGAAGAGCATCATCACAGGATGGTCGAGCTGTTCCTCCTGATCGTTTCGCCAAAGAGCGAAGCCGTGGTATTCCAGTTTATTACATTGCTTCAACGAATGGAATGCCGCTTTGAATTGCGGTCACAATGATTCGCTTAAAACAGGGTAAAGAGGAAGATAAAAGATGGGAGAGGCCTGCGACGCCTAACCTGACCGGCCGCATAGAAGCAGCATTCCAGTAACTCACCTATCATGAGAAAGATGCCGCAGTTTTTTCCATATTTTTACAGTATCTCATGAGGAGAGGAGAGCCGAATGATTTACGCACGCCCAAACCAAGCAGGTGCAAAAGTTCAGTTCAAGGCAAAGTACGGTAACTTCATCAATGGGGAATGGGTTCAGCCAGTGAAGGGGCAGTACTTCGAAAACATATCACCAGTCACCGGTCAACCGTTCTGTGACATCCCACGCTCGACGGCTGAAGATATTGAAGTGGCCCTGGACGCGGCTCATCAGGTCAAAGATAAGTGGGGGAAGACGTCACCAGCAGAACGGGCCCTTCTCTTGAACAAAATCGCCGACGTGATGGAGCAAAATCTCGAAACGCTTGCGGTGGCAGAAACATGGGACAATGGAAAACCCATTCGTGAAACACTCGCAGCTGATATTCCGCTCGCAATCGATCATTTCCGTTATTTCGCAAGCTGCATTCGCTCGCAAGAAGGAGGTATCAGTGAACTTGATGAGCATACAGTCGCATATCACTTTCACGAACCACTCGGCGTGGTGGGTCAGATCATACCATGGAACTTTCCGATTCTTATGGCGGCATGGAAACTGGCACCTGCCTTGGCTGCCGGAAACTGCGTCGTTATCAAACCCGCCGAACAGACACCCTGGAGCATACTCGTCTTAGCCGAACTCATTCAGAAGCTTTTGCCTCCCGGTATTGTCAATATCGTGAACGGATTTGGAGCAGAAGCAGGGAAACCGTTGGCTTCGAATAAGAGAATTGCCAAAATAGCGTTTACAGGCGAGACCACTACCGGCCGGCTTATCATGCAGTACGCGTCGGAGAACTTGATTCCCGTAACACTCGAGCTGGGCGGAAAGTCACCCAATATCTTTTTTTCGGATGTCATGTCTCAGCGTGATGGCTTCCTTGAGAAGGCACTTGAGGGTTTTGGAATGTTCGCACTTAATCAGGGAGAAGTCTGCACGTGCCCATCTCGCGCACTGATTGAGGACGCTATCTATGATGACTTTTTGCACCACGCTGTTTCACGAGTGAGCCATAATAATAAGCAAGGCGATCCGTTTGATACTGAAACCACAGTCGGTGCGCAGGCATCAAACGATCAGCTCGAAAAAATCCTGTCCTACATTGACATTGGCAAGAAAGAGGGAGCGAAAGTGCTCGCCGGTGGCGAACGCAACGCATTACCGGGGGATCTTAAAGACGGATACTACATCCAGCCGACAATTTTCGAGGGGCATAACAGGATGCGTATCTTCCAGGAAGAAATCTTTGGCCCTGTCGTGTCGGTGACGAGATTCAAGGATGAAGCAGAGGCGCTGGCAATTGCAAATGACACGCTTTACGGCCTGGGAGCGGGAGTATGGACGCGGGATATGCATAAAGCATACAGAGTTGGCCGCGGCATTCAGGCAGGTCGGGTATGGACGAATTGTTTCCACTTGTATCCGGCACATGCCGCCTTCGGTGGCTATAAGCAGTCAGGTTTCGGTCGTGAGAACCATCGCATGATGTTAGCGCATTATCAGCACACAAAGAACTTGCTGGTAAGTTACGATACAAAGCCGATGGGTTTTTTCTGAGCATGAACCATTTGAACCCAAATGTTATCCATCGTGTCGACGTAACACCTGAAGCGGCTGAATGGATCCACAAATTAGAGACTGTTCACGGACCGCTTCTTTTCTTCCAATCGGGCGGCTGTTGTGATGGCAGCTCACCAATGTGTTATATGCGTAACGAATTCAAGATTGGCGATTCTGACGTTTTTCTTGGCACGATCGAGGGCCAGCCATTTTATATCAGTGGTCCTCAATTTGAGTATTGGCGTCACACCGGATTGCTGATTGATGTGGTGAAGGGAAGGGGAAGCGGCTTCTCGCTCGAAGCGCCTGAAGGAATCCGCTTTTTAACCCGCTCAGTAGTGTTTACGGACGACCAAATGAGGGAGCTGGAGGCACTAGGTGAGCCCAAGCGGGGGCTGCAGGATTTAATCTGATTCCTTGGGGGAATGGTTTTTTTACGGCATCGAACACCGAACGGCGACTATGTCTGGAAGCAAGGGCTGGAGTCGGGACTCGTGTCCAGGACAAGGGGACGGTGGGCGGGACTTCCGTTGAATACGGGCACCTTACGCGAATTGAAAGAAAGTACCGCCAAGATCAAGATCATTGTGAGAAGAGAGAGTAGAATTTTTTCTAAGTTCTCGCTTATCGAGGCGGAAAAAAAATTTCTCGATCGAATGCGGGATAATGAAAAGTGTTCACCCGGATAACCTCGGCAAGCCCTTTATCATATCATCCTGCTGAGAACCGGTGATGAGGTAGCGTTTTGACGCGCTCGTATGGTGGTGGCCAAAAACCCGCTTCGGCGGGTTTTTTATTCATACGTTAAGTATTTAACGGTAGAGCTTCTGTTCTATTGTTAAGCTATTTACTCGTTTCTCTCCCCCAAAAACGGAGAAGCGAACTCAAGGCAGTCTCTCTGGCCCGGCTCATGCCAGGCTTTTTTGTTACAGCCAAACCCGGATATGAGATAGTGGACTCACAAGAGATCACCTTAAGTTCACCAGGGCTTAACTCTTACATTTAATAGTTTTGCTAAACTCACTAAAACTCAGTAAAGCGAGGCAAGAATGAAACGTCAGAACGAGCAAGAAGATAATCAACTGAACGACAAAATTTTGAAGCTGTGGAATGACAAGCAAGAAGAATCTCAGCGACGTTTGCTCACCCTAATAGGAAGCCTAGACGAGACTGCTCGGCAAGAAGTCCTCGACCTCCTTGAAGAATCAGCAGGAGCAAGGCCGTCCAAAGACTATCGCAGTAAATTCCTGTAGAAATTGCGTTTTGAACGCCTGTACTTAAGTAAGCCGGTACCTCTACGAGAAGCGATTGCAACAGACTCCCGGCCGGCGTTCGGCGTGCCTTTTTGTTGCTCTTACTCGCTTCGGCGGGTTTTCTTCTTGCCTGACTCCATCTAATCCACGAGTTGTTTGATTATCAGGAACAGGCAAGGAGCGATATAAATCGCATCAGGAAGCCCTACAATCGATTTAAATTGAGGGAGGGCTACTATAGACAGTTTATTTGCGACAGATGGGAATTTCGGATCGGTACGAAACTTCATACTGAGACAATTTTACTTAACTGGACTTATCGGTATTAAGACTGGTTCAACTGATTCGATTAGCTGGTCACGCAACGGAGGATCCCAAGCCAGCTTAAACGCCGGAGCAACTCGGCCAATATCAACGATTTGCATCCATCCGATGTTTCATAGAGCTCTGGGAGTCAAGTACATACGTCAGAATAAGTAAGCTAAGACGAAAAACCTTCCGAAGCTTCTCTCTTGCGTGGAAAAAGACGTCCCACATTCAAAGTGGGGACAGTGCTAAAGGCCGTGTTGAACGGGAAATGACAGACGAAAAGCCAGTAAAAAGATAAGATTTCGTAAAAGTTATCGAAACAAGATAATTTTTATGTGTTTTCAGGCTCGCTTATAGGCTCCAGCAATTCCTCTCTGTTGCTGTTCGGATCAGCGGGTTCACCTCCCTGCTCACGCGCTCCCCTCGCCGTTTGCTGCTTGCGACAGGCAAATGCCAGCCGCCCCTTGGCTGGAACGGTACGCTCCATCTCATGGCCTGTGACCCACAAGCACAAGCGCGCTTGCTCGCGGCCGCAACCACGCTCTCTTTGTTTCAGCAAGTGGCG
>DATEEZ010000159.1:0-16668 GCA_035280905.1 Nitrosospira sp. | reverse complement strand
TCCAGTTTCCTTGCGTCTTGTTTGTCCATAGAAAGCAGACAACAAAATAACCACAATAATTCATATTATTTGTGTGCCGAGTCAATAACACCACCGGCGCTGTATTTGTTCTTGTTGCCAACTCTCGTGCTGCTCTTGCAGCCCTAATGCCATTCTCTGTATTCGTCCCGCCTGACCCGGTGCGATTGGCTTTAAGGGCGTAGTCGTAAGGATTGGGTTAATTCCTGATCTATTTCGCAGAGTAACCACCGCAGCTTTTCTATCTCGACCGGCTTGGTAAGGTGATAATCGAATCCAGCAGTTCGCGCTCGTCGGCGGTCCTCTTCGGATCCCCATCCGGTCAAAGCCACCAGGATCAAGCCATTTATGTTCGGATCAGAACGGAGTTGTTGTGCAACTTCATACCCGCTCAGGCCAGGAAGGCCAATGTCGAGGAACATTACGTCAGGTTGAAAGGTTTGAGCGGCCTTAAGAGCGTCCGGACCAGTGTGAGCCGTCTCTACCGTATGTCCGGACATCATAAGGAGCATGGCGAGTGTTTCAGCACCATCCACATTGTCGTCCACCACGAGGATGCGACGGGGAACAGATAGGCTACAGTAGTCACCTGCCCCAGCAACTTGCCTCTTGATTATTTGCGTTGCGGCGAGGGGAAGACGGACAACGAACGTGCTGCCTTGCCCGAGGCCTTTGCTTTCCGCCGCGATGGATCCGTTATGCATTTCTACAAGTCGCTTGACGAGGGCTAGTCCGATGCCCAATCCTCCCCGTGAGCGATCCAGCGTTTTCCCGACCTGACTGAATAATTCAAATACCTCTGGCAGAGACTCTGACGTAAGACCGACTCCGTTATCCCGCACTCTGATGATTACTTCGCTGCCGTCTCTCTCGGCAGACAACTCGATTCGTCCTCCTTTGGAAGTGTACTTCGCCGCATTATTCAGGAGGTTACTTACTACCTGTGCCATACGTGTTGGATCGACATGAAGCAGGAGCGACTCTTTAGGACTCGGAATGAACAGCCTGTGCTGGTTTTCCTCAATAAGGGGCCGACTCAGTTCAAGAGCTGCATCCAGTACTGTGCGAACATCTACCCGCTCCTTCTTGAGTTGGATCTTTCCGCTGGTGATGCGGGAAACGTCAAGCAGATCGTCGATTAGACGGACCATATGTTCCACCTGTCGCTCCATGATCTCCCGGATCCTCACCGTGGCCTCCATTGAAGGTGCCAGCTTGAGCACGGCAAGTCCGTTACGAACGGGGGCAAGAGGATTTCTCAGTTCATGAGCCAGCGTGGCGAGGAATTCATCCTTGCGTCGATCCTGCTTCCGAACTTGCTCATAAAGATAGGCGTTTTCTATCCCAGTAGAGGCAATCGCCGCAAGCTGGACCAGAATCGCCTCGTCCTCTTCGGTGAATTCGCCTTGAGCCTTGTCCGTGAGCTGGACCAAGCCGAGGTTTTTCCCCCCGTGGCCGATCAGCGGTACGGCAAGCCAGCCTCTCATCGGCGGATGATCTTTGGCATGTTTTCCAAACCCTTTCCACGCTGGATGGGCTTCCAGCTCTTGTTGAGTCATCCGCATCGGACGATTGGTGCGGCATACTTCCATGTAAATGCCCGACCCGTCCGGCTTCTCTGAATAGGCATGGTAGTGGGCATACTTGTCCGATAGTGACACCGCTCTAATCGTCTGTGCCCAGTTTTCTGAAATAGTCACGGAAGTGACTGCTTGGTGAGCTCCAAGCATGGAGCGGGCTTCTTCAGTCAAAATCCGGGCAATGCTGTCCACCGACCACTCCACGTTCATCGACTTGCTTGCATTGGCTACTTGTGCCAGAAGTGCAGCACGGCACTTCTCCGTTCCCAGGAGAGCGGCCATCTCTTCTTCGGATTGCTTCCGCTCTGTGACATCCCGGTATGCGACGACTGCTCCAGTGGGTCGGCCATCGACCAATATCGGAGAAACAGAGTAGGTAACTGGTATCGGGCTGCCATCCTTCCGCCAGAAGACATCGTCGTCCACACGCGCTGGCACACCCTCACGCACGGCTAAGGCGACAGGGGACTCACTGACAGCGCGATGAGGACCATCCGGGTGTGTGTGGTGAATGATGTTGTGCAGGTGCCGACCAACGAGCTCTTGGGCCTGGTAGCCAAGCATCGCCGCTCCAGCTGGATTCAGGTAGGTGCAGCGGGCATCTGGCCCCATTACGTAGAGACCATCACCGACGGATTCAAAGATGGCCCGCAAGTGCTCTCGGCTTTCCTGAAGATCCTTCTCGACCTGCTTGCGGTCGGTGATATCGAGCAGGTTTCCGGCATATCCGAGAAATTTGCCTTCGGGGGAGAAGCGAGGGCGGCCTGCGTCGATGATCCACCGGTACATACCATCGGCCCGCCGCAGCCGATACTCGACGAAGAATTCTTCATTCCGCTCGTTTGCTAAAAGGAAATTTTTGCTTGCTTCCTCCCGATCTTCCGGATGCACAGCATTGAGCCACCCGAAGCCCAGCCCTTCGTCCTCGTCTTGGCCAGTGAACTCGTACCACCCTTGAGAGAGAAAAGAGCAGAAACCGTCCGGCTCGGTCACCCAGAGCATGGCCGGAGCGGCGTTGGCAAAGCCACGAAACCGCTCTTCGCTTTGCTGGAGAGCCTGCTCGGCCCGCTGCTGCCGGGCAACGACAACCACTTGGCTGGCAGCGAGCTCCAGCAGCAGCCGGTCCTCCTCAGTTGGGAAGCCTGCGCGTTGGGAACCAGTGACTAACACATCACGCTCTTCCAAGCCGAACCGAGTGAGAGTCATTCGCAGAGTGCCCGTGCCCAACGGATCAGGCACTATAGCAACCGGGATTGAAGCAGCATCGGTCAAGAGCGAAGGGAGCCAGTCCCGCACTTCGTAAATGCAGCGGTCCGCATCAGGATGATGCTTGCTGCATATAGCCTCCGTAAAGCCAGAGCTGTTGGGTTGGGCAAGGCGGATGTAGACCAAGTCAAGATCAAGAGTACCTGAGAGAACCTTAGCGAGCCTATTGGAAATGTTCTCCGGTTCTAAACCAGCCCACGCCCCCGACAGGGTCGAGAGAGCTACCAAATCCCGCATTGTTCGCCGCAAGCGGCGTACTGCATCATTATCGTTCTCAGCTGCATCCATCAAGTTGTGGTCCTCCTGGTACACCTGCCGGCATATAGGTCCATGCCCTCGAGAAGCTGACCTTCACTGTCCTCGCATTATTGCAGTGTACTCGCCTTGGAACAGTAGGATTACAGGGAGCTGGGGGTTCGATTTCATTCGTAACCCGGGAAGAATTAAAGATTGCAATAGCCGGAGGAGTGATTAATCTCTGCCGCTTCTAATAAGGTTGCCGTCTTCATCAACCTTTATCTCAATCTTCGAGCCATCGGTTTTTCTTACTTCGGCTGCATAAATCGATGTCAATCCGGCACCGACCGGTTCGGTTTTTTTCTTGATCTCTTCGATAGTACCGCCACCTCCCTTTTCAGTTATCGTTTTTTGCACCTCTGCCGGAACATCGGACCACTCGATTTTTTCATTCAAGAGCCCTGAGGCGTCGTGGGACATGATCTCTGGCGCGTTGGGGTAGGACACGATTCCTGTGGCATTCGGATGCGACCCGATCCCGGTAGCGCTCGGACGAGACATGATCCCCATGGCGTTGGGATTGGATGAGATTCCCCTGGCATTGGGATTGGACGAGATCCCCTTGGCGTTCGGATCGGATGAAATCCCCTTGGCGTTCGGGTCGGACGAGATTCCTGTGGCATTGGGATTGGACGAGATCCCCGTAGTGTTAGGGTCGGACGATATTCCCGTGACGCTGGGATCGGACGAGATCCCCTTGACGTTCGGGTCGGATGAAATCCCCCTGGCGCTGGGATTAGACGAGATTCCTGTAGCGTTAGGGTTGGACGAGATCCCCTTGACGTTCGGGTCGGATGAAATCCCCCTGGCGCTGGGATTGGACGAGATCCCTGTAGCGTTAGGGTTGGACGAGATTCCCGTGGCGTTGGAGTGCGACGCGATAAAAAATAGGGGTATAAGGGGGAATAATCTCACTATCAAGCGCTCCAAGCGAAGATTGCTGATCGACCTGAAAAAATCTGTAGTAGTTCAGGCTTAATCTGACAGCCAGGACTTGCCGAGGCGGGGTTACGCGGTTTGATAAAGGTTGCGAAATCTTTATCAAATTGAGCGCTAAAAGCGCGAGGAGTAACCCCATGAATAGTGTTCAACAAAACGTTATTAAACACAAGGTAGGCCTGCTTAATCTAGCAGCCGAACTTGGGAATGTATCACGCGCCGGCAAGGTGATGCGTTTTTCTCGCGATACCTTTTACCGCTATCAATCAGTCCATGAAATCAGGCGATACTGATGTCCTGATTGACGCTAACCGGAGGAAGCCCAATCCCTGGAATCGAGTTGAAGAAGCAATCGAGATGGCAGTGGCTGGATTGAGTCATGACGTGAAGAGAGCAAATTTACGAGCAGCAGATTGCTTTTGCCTAACAGGGTGAGGTTGCCGCGCCAGTTGAAGGAGTTCCAATTTCTATACTTCTGGTCGGTGCTGATTTCGGGGCGAACGTCACCACCGAAATTCTACTAACGAGGTTGCCAAATCCCGAGGGCGGGTCAGTAACGACCGCAAACTCTGCTTACGCAGCCGATAAACTTTTTGTCAATCAAGAACACACGAGGGTTGCATTCCCGGGATCGGCCACTGGAAAAACAAATTTCCAGCCTTGACCCTCGCGCTGCCCTTCCAGAGTGCCGCCTGACCAATTGACATGGCACTCTCCTTCAGATGAGACGGTCATTTCTAATGGCGTATGAGCACGCATTCGAAAATTAACGTTCCCTGATGTCTTCTGCCATTCCTCAATCTCCCCGTTGCTGTGCGATAAATAAGGAGATAAGGGAGGCTCCGGTGTCGTATACAGCAGCACTTGACCATGATTAGGCAAAAGATGCACATATCGTCCTTGACTCGCATCACGGACCCCTACAATCCCCTCGGATCTTTCCAAATCGGGCCACCCTGTCGACACTGGCAGACGTAACGTGCGCAGTGTATTCAGCCCTCTAATATCCCAGGCACCATCGACGCGGCGAAACATTGTAAGGTTGCGGAATTCATTTACCTTCTGACCGTACTCGCTGACCCAGACAGACCGATGTTCCTGTTGAACAGTCCACTCATACACGGATTTCAGTGCATTGATGGAATCTATTTTACTTCCTGAATAAAAGTGATAATGAATATGCAATGGTTTCAAACGAAGGGGGCGGTCAGTCAACTGCATGGTTTCGACGACGCGATTAAATGCGTGAAAGGGACCTTGCCATCTGTTTGTATAAACATGCTCACTTGCAATGGGGGCATATACCTGGAGCTGGTCATTGATTACATAACCCAGGGGAGGCACACGTGTCACAGTTTTTTCATCATTGGAAATCGTCGCACCGCCGCCATTCATGTTCTCCAACCCAAGTGAACGCGCTAAAGCTAGAGCTTCTCTGTCTGCCAGCCCGTCCCCCGTCCATAAGAAAACACGCGCCCGCTTGTTCTCTGGCGCCAGGGTGTTATTAATATATTCCACGGATCCAGCGATTTCCCGGTGTAAGTCAAATCCATATCCATCGATAGAAAGCTGATACTCATCTCCACGAGCATCAATGGTGTTCTTTGGAAACCATGCCGAAGGATGACTATAGGAATGACTTGCTATCTCAACATGCCTCAATTTGAAGATATCTTGTGCTATTTTCTCGGCCTCGGCTAACTTGTCTGACGAGCCGCGGTTCGCCATTTCTCCTTCAATTATGGAAACCGTAGAAGGCAGGTTATATTTTTGCAAGAATTGATCCCGGATGACTTTTATCGCCAACGGCGTTCCAGGTATTTCTGCTTTATTCCCAGCCCCATCACCATCAACCTGTACCAGCAATAAACGCCGGCCATTCTCCGTCGTGATATCGGGTACGGGTATTCCTTTTACATCAAGAGCAGTGGTTAAAAACTCAAATGGATTGATGATCCATCGTTTCAGCCCCTGGTAACTTGCCTCTATCACATAAGGATGCAAGGCGGCACCCCCCCAATTCCCGGAAAATACTGCAACCACCGGCCCTTCCGATTGACCTGTAAAACTTAGATGCTTTTGAACACCGTCTTCCAATACTTGCCAGGCAGTGAACCCGCGTGTCACTGGTTGAGGCTTCGCCTCATAACCAATAATTTTATCGCTCCCCCTGACCATAAGTGACCCCTCCAGGGATTCCGACTGACTTAATTCCACCCCTAGATGCTTCAAAAAAGCATTATCAGCTTTAAAACCTAAATTTCCGAGAATAGCAACTTTTACCCCAGCCTCCATCTGCCGCAACAGCCAGTCTCTATAAACCGCCGGGTGCAATAAAGCGTCGTTGTTGAACCAGCTCACGATTCCGGCATATTGCCCCGTCAATAAATTGCCGGGTAATCCAACATTCACGTCCAGATAATCGAGTGTATAACCCAGATGTTCGAGTGGCATGGCTAGCAATTTATGGATATCCGTCTGCTGCAGCCCTTCCGGATATTCCTGCCCATCATAGAGTGCCAAGACGCGTCTGGGGAAAATCTCCAACTTGCCAACGCCGAAAATATCCAATGCGGGATTTGCCACCCAGGGCGTGAAGCCCAGATCAGATATTTTTTTGGCGGTAGCTCGTGCCAAATCCTTCTGCTTCGGATCAACGTAATCAATAACGATTATTTGCAGTTCATGCTGATCTCGTGCCTGCCATAACTTCTGTAAGAGCCAGTTACGATCCGGCTCAGCAACTTCCGTATATTCCAGATCGATCGGATCCCAGCGTTGGAATAGCGATTCGGCGGCTAATGCAACCGCATACTGGCCAACGTGCGGCAAGATATCGAAACCCCGGTTGAGTATAAGTTCAACTCCCGGGAAACGCTCATGCATACTTTTAATCAGATTGGATAATGCTTTTTCCTGGTTTAGCCGGGCAGCAGGTTCAACCGCAACCCTCTGATATGTCTCCAGTCCATCCAAAAAAAATCCACGATAACCTTGTTCCCATAACCGGGACAAATACTTGTCGAGAAGATAGTCATGCCATCCTTGCTGAGTCAGGTCGAGGATACTGCTTCCCCATTCTTGATTACTGCCAATAAACCAGCTTTGCGGGATCTCTGAATACCAGGTGCGTGTGGCATGGACTTCCCCGACACTGACGTAGGCAAATACCTTGGTTCCCTTATCAAAAAGATAATCCACATTATCCATGTTCTCAGGTTCTACTATGACCTGCGTAAAATGAGAAAGCAGATCCACCGGGGCAGGTCGGCCGTAGAAAATTGCAGTACTCGCGTATGCGGGCAAGCAGAGAGAGGATAAAAGCATGCTAGAGATGAGCCTTAAAAAAGCATAATGATTCCCGAAAGTCGACTGATAATTCATCATCGGCGTTATCCCATTGATGACCGTCATGGGCATTTCCGGAAACCCATTTCCAGAATCCCACCGCCATAATTGGCTACGACCTGTGACAGTTAACCAAACATACCTCCGACTTGCCAGATTACCAAACCATGAGCGGCCAGATCACCAAACCATGAGCGAACTTGTCTTCAATTAACGGGTTAACGCCGTTCTGCATACCGCCATCACACGCTATTCCCAATAAATATAAATACAATCACCCTTTCGTCTCCCGATCTCAAATATCGGACTGCCTTTCATCAATCGATGGAATGTCGATAAAAATCGCTCACTCCCACCCTGGTTTGTCATTTGACTTACTTATATACGCCAGCATGGTTGGTTTAACGCAGCATGAATGTTTCGTAAACGAGTCCGTTAAGTCTTTTTGATACGATGATCATCCCAACTAGTGTCGTTGTTACAACCGACAAGGCAAAACCGTAGCCATAGAATGCAGGCCCAAGGTATTGACTCAACAGGGTGAATACAATGTTCGAGGTGACACATAGCAAACAGAGATACAAGGCATCTTTACGATAATCGAAATAAAATAATATATTGAGAACAGCGAGCAATAATACTTGAACACCCACCGCAACAAGGTTGATATTTAACAGCATGCTATAGAAAGGCGATATTCCCACCCATTCCAGCAATTTTTCCCCTACTGCCAGCAATATAATGACGGTCATTCCTTGTACCTTAAAGATTTCAATAAATCCTCTCTGAATTGTCAGGACCATTTCTTCATAGATTTGTAAAATAGGCTTTAAGGGAGCGCCACCATTAATAGCAGCATAAAACTTCGTGTACTGTTCTACAAAATCAGTCTCCATGCGCAGCAAAAATACCGCCATTCCGGGTATGATCGATAAATATGCAAGAAATATTGGAAGGTCATAAATTTGGGAACCCCTCAGGGGGGAAATGACCTCAACGCTGGTTTGAGGATTAAACCAGAAAATAAATTTGTCAGCCCAAATAGCGAGGTTATAAAGAAAGCCGGTAACAGCCAGGCTCAGGAATATCTGACTTCGCTGTAAAAAATCAAAGGCCATCAACTTATCCCTTGAATACGAGCGAAAAACGACAGCCAGGAGCATAAACAATAAAATGGCATGGCCCAAAACAAAACCGGAAAGTAATCCTTCCAGCCCAAATGACCTCAGTTCCATAGAAGCCAATACTGTTACGCCATAACCTACCAGAAAAGCTAACAAAACCGCACGGTAGGCCTTCAGTCCCGATAAAACGATCACTACAATCCAGATGGTAGAAAGGATAACCAGCCCGGCCAACATCAATAAACGATACAGCACCGATCCGCTAAACAGGTAGATCAGGCCTAGACCGGCAAGCGTCCCGCTGACAACCACTACAATAAAAATGGCCCCTGTGAGGTTCGGTAAAATCTTCTTGTCCTGTTTTTCATACAACTTGTCAGCAATAAAGCGTGTGACCATCAGCTGCAAGGGACTGGTCAGGATCAAAGAAATCGCCATCAGATAAGTTACGGATATCTGAAACTGCTCAACATAATAAGGGGCGGTTGAGTTTCCCGTGTTGATGATGCCGATTAAGAGGATGCCAACAATCGACAATACCCATGGTCCAGAACCTATAATCCCCGCAAAACCATAAGCGAGCGCAAGCCCTGATAGAGTATCAGTGTTTGTCAACTCACGTAGTCTAAACCCAATACCAGCCATTATCGTAAGCCCCCCAAAACTTGCAGACTTTTGGTGTCAGGAATTGCAAAAACTCCAGATGGCACATGCCGCACGGCCCACTTGCTATCATCTTCATGCTTGCCGAAGCGCCGAAAGCTGGTTTGAGAAATTGAAAGGCGCGCAACATCTCTCAGGATCAACCGCAGGCCTCAAGTTTAAAAAAGGGGCGGAAAAAACAAACAAAGAGGCTCGGTCACGAATCCTGCACAACCGGAATAACTTATTGTGCTATCGCCTCGTCATAAATCTTCTTATAGCTGTTGAGCATTCTGGATTGCGTATAATATTTTTCAAATCGCTGAATACCGGCTTTCTGTGCTGCATGCCAACGTTCCCCGTCCGTCAGCAATGTGATCACGGCGGCAGCTGTGGCTTCCGGATCTGCGATGGGCGTTACAATACCTGCGGATCCCAAAGCACGATCCTCGTCGCTGGCCCCCTCGATGATTTCCCGACAGGCACCCACATCGGTCGTCACGACCGGCAAACCGCTGCCAAAAGCTTCGAGCAGCACCAACGGAAAGGCTTCGCTGATCGACGTCAGTACAAGCAACCCTAGACGAGGGAGTACGTTGCTGATTTGCTGGAACCCCAGAAAACGTACTTTTCCTTCCAGTCCCAGCTCCTGAATCAGACTTCTGCATTCCGCCACATATTCCTGATCTTCCTCTTCAGGCCCGATCAGCCAGCCTTGAGCTTCCGGCAGTTGAAGCACGACCGTACGCATGGCTCGAATAAAGGTTTTAATATCCTTTATCGGCACTATCCTTCCGAGCAATCCGACCACGAGCGGAATCTTTTCTGGCCGTTCCGCACGTATAGGAAGAAAACGCTGCACTTCCATTCCGTTGGGGATAACCTCTGTGCGGTCACAATCCGCACCATCGGCAATTTGGCGCCTTCTATTATTTTCATAAAGGCTTATGATCGGATTTGAGGCTTGATAAATAAGGCGCCCAAGTGATTCGAAATATCTTATCCATAATAATTCCTGATATTGCATTCCCATATAAAGAGCATCGCTTAACGAATCACGATGTTCTTTAATGAAAAGGGACTGCAAGTCCACTTTTCTTTCCTTAGTATAGATGCCATGCTCCGTCAAAATAAGCGGCCGCCCGGTTCTGTAATGCAGTAATACGCCAAGAAACCCTGCAAACCCGGTCGAAACGGTATGAAATGCTTTCGTCTCAACAGAAAACTGACTAGCCACCGAGGCAAGCATAAACAATGGAGCGTGCGTCGCTTTGATTGCCCACAGATAATGAATGAATGAATTCCCCGCGTTATATTTGTCGTAATACTCACAGATGTGCTGCCAGGACGCATCACTATAGAAAAACTCCTTTGCAGTGAAGCCGGACTGCTGCCCCAAAGAAACCAAAAGGTTCTTTAGGGCAGCCTCATCGAAACCCGAGCATGGATTCCGGAACCACTCATGCAGCTTTCCTGAACGCAGAATGTAGTCATTATTACCTTTGCAGTCCTCGGCCTTAGATAAAGAAGGACGCTCCCACAGATAGTGGCATTCCAGATGGACGACATTACCGGGCAAAACATATTTCAGTTCGCCATAATCACTCTTCCTGGATCCCAGAAAAACCAAAGAAAATGTGTACTGCGGCAACTCTTCGATAATCTGATGCACCCAGCCGGAAACCCCACCCCTGATAAAAGGATAGGTGCCTTCCAGCAAGAGAGTGATATCAGCATCTTTCTGTTGCTTTTGCATCAAGCCTCTTTCTGCCAGAATCGTGCTGCGGTAGTCAAAAGGGGATAAGCTGCGGGAAGTTCTATCTCCGTCATCAATTGTTTCACTTCATGATAATGACGGGTATAAAAGGCTATCTCTGCGTAATAGGTCAGTAAGCCGACACACTCAATACCGAAAATCTCGGCCTTTTTAAATTGTTCCAGTGCCTGTTGGTATTTTCCCAACTTCAGCAAAATTTGAGCATATTGGAAAATGAGCCCGGAATCCTGGGGAGAGTATCCGAGACCAAGTTCAATATATTTATAGGCCATTCGGAGAACATGGTTTTTAGCTTCACCTTGAACCAGACCGAGATGCGCCAATTCCCAATAGTCGTTTGCAATCTGCCGGCACAATTGTTTTTTCTTTCGGGGGTTTTCTATATTTTCAAGATCCTGCTTGGATTTCTCAATGTGCTTGCTCAACCTGTACTCTTTACGATCCAATAAGGCATAAGCAAGCAATCTGATATCGTCAATCGAGTCGCCCAGCGCCAAACGCAACAATGGTATCGCGTCCCTATCCTTAAGTTTCAATGTCGCGTACACAGCTTGCAGCCGTATTTCAGGATTTCTGGATCTGTATAAATCATACAGGCTATGGGAGTTGACGGGCTGCCCCCCTGTCACGCCAGCCTCAGAAGGAAGATCCCGAATTTTGTTTATGTTTACAAACAGATCTGCGCTTTTTCGGTTTTTTGAGGAAAAACCTGCTACGAATGAAACAGCCAAAATCAGTCCTATCAATCCGAGGACAGGTAAATAAAAAAGTATCACGAAGAAAAAAAGGGTTGTTCTGAGCGAGGTCTCTGTCTGGCTAGAAGCAACAACCGTGGGGAAAACCGTGGGGAAAATATAGGCGGCAACAGCGCTTGCAATAAAGTGACAAAACAAGGCTGTGATCAGATTCTGCTCGGCTATGGATGGACTGAAGACCAGTTGAAGACCATATATTTCCAGTCCTACGGCTACACCGAGTAGAATTAGCTTAGACAGAATTATGAATATATGCATTCTGACTCCCTGAATTCTTTATAAATAAATTCGTTCTTACAGAACCGATCTATCTCCAGTAAAATCTCTTCCGACGAAGTTTTGTTGTCTAAAACCCAGATACAAACCCTGATATTGTCATCGCGAAAGCTCAAGGCTGTTCTATCCGGCCCCTCATGAACCGCATCGGCTGATGGCCTTGACAGCTCAATCCGATTTAAGAATTCATTAGCGCCAGTTACATCTGTAGAAGGTAATAATATTAAAAACAAAGGGCGATCATCTCTATCGTTGGCAATAAGAATTTCGTCTACGCCCCGTAATTCGGTCTGAAACTTAACGAGAAATTCCCTCTGCAGTTCTTCAGCATTGATAGTGACGGCAATTGCGACAGCAGTTGTCTTTAAGTATCTCAGCTCCCCGAGGATTCGGCGCAGTCGGCCTTCAAACGCTTTTCTACCATCATTGTCGTGAGAATAAGATTCCGCTCGCCGTTTGATAAGATCCCCCATTTTTCCTCCCAAAACGGCGAGAAAATCCATGGTAGTTTCCTGAAATGCAAACAACGGCATTTCACTCACAACGACCATCCCCCAGATTTTCTGATATACGTCCACTAACGGGATGGCCACAAGGGCTCCAGTGGCAGGTGTTGAATCGTTTCTTTCCACTTCAATACTTGCAACATGGCCAGTACTGAGCGCTTCTCTTATTACAGAATCTGAGCTCAATAACGCGCGGGGCTGTCCTAAACGGGCAACAGGGTCGACACTGATGTTTCGTTGTTCGTCTACTGCATAAATCCCCGCTGTCTGAACATTCGCATAGCTGGCAAGAATTTTAAGAATATCTCCCGCAATGCCGGCTAGTGGCTCACCCCTATTTTCTTCCAGCGACAAAATTTTCTTCTTCAGATCAAGTAAAGATAAACGCAAGCTTTTTGCCTGACTTGCCAAATGCTGTTCCAATTGATAATGAGAGCCTTTAATCAAATGGTATGAGCGGGCAAACTTGTCCATCCTTACCTTGAGATAATTGTATTGATGATCTAAAAGTCGTATCTTGCGAGCCCACGATTCACGAAATTCAGCCGTAATCACAGTGAGCAGCAACACCCCCGTGACCATTTCCTTAGGAAAAAAAGGAACTTGAGGCAACCTTAGATAGAAACCAATGGAAATGACACTTATGAGCAATGCCGCGGAAGCAATTCCGCACGCGAACCCGTATCGAAGACCAACTAATAAAGGAGCAAGAATCAGCCAGGGAAACCGATAGTCGACGAAAAAAGGATCAGATGGATCAATAGCATAACCAATTATTGGTAGCGATGATGAGATCGCGAATGATTCCAGCCATCTGTTTTGTAAAACGTTACCCATCATCATCGACTTTTTCATCCGTAATGGAAATCACGTTCCCGTGATTTCGATCCTTGAAGTCAGCTCTTTAAGCAATTTTTGTGCAGTGCCACTGAGCGATCCTGTACTCCAACCCGATCGCGCTCCACTTGCAGACCAAACAACTTTGCCAGAAGGAATCTCTATAACCCGTATGGTCAGGCCCACAACCGGCTCGCTGCCAACACCCAGTTTGTATTGCCATTCATCAACGCTTCCGGCAACCGCATAAGAAACATCATGCTTAATAGCGGACACCAATGCTTTTTCCTGACGTGTCCGATCATTGAATTCAAGCCATCCGCTCTTGTCTGTATCCGGCTGTTGGTACATTTCTATATTTGCAATCCCTCTGATTCTGAGGAATGTGGCCAGCATTTCTTCCACTTGCTCGCCTACCCGCGGAGTCTGTGAATAATTTTGAAAAGGTAGAATCATCCAACGCTCGGAAGGAGAAAGTGAAGGACCTTCCTGTATGTCAATTACTGAACAGGCAGTCAACGAATTGAACAAAATAATAAAAACGAAAAATCTAAGTCTTGTATTAATAAAGCTCATGATTTTTTTATTACTGATAAACATAAACCAGACCTCTTTTTCTAATTAATTAATGGCCACTTTCTTATAGATTTGGTCCTACACAAGCGAGGTATTGCAACCGCTAACTTGTGGTCTATTAGTCTATTAGAGAGAGCTCCTGCTCTCTCAACCGTTCAAATTCCGGAACTGGTTACCGCCGGCTTTCCAGTCCTAAAGATGGGTATCGCTTTGAGTAGACCCATATTACAAAGACTCCCGGAGCTCGCTATGTGCGCTACTGCACATAGCGAAGTCTTATTTCCAACGGCAAGGCACGCTACCACCAGAAAGTTGTTATATAACTAATCCCGCACTGTTTACGAACGGCCAATTTGATAACTTGGCGGGATCGGCGCGTTGGTTTTCTGTATCGTTGAATATTCTTTAGTACCATCAAATGGGTGATGGGTCAGTCCCCGCTTTCTGCTGCGGGAATTGAAGAAAGCAAAGGCGGAGGCGGAGCTGCGTTAAGCGTTTTGAGCTACAACCTCAAGCGCGTTATTAATTCTCCCATAAGGAGGTTCTTTCCAATCCCCAGCCCCTTCAAGCTTCTTGCCCCACCGGATTTTATGAGGCGAATTTTTCACAGCCTGACGTGCAAAAATGTGTTTCTGTTATTTCTGTTTTTCCATCGAGGCCGCCCTTAAGGCGGTCACCCCTTCGCGATGGCTTCACGCCACCATCTGTTCGCTTCGTAGGTGGAATTCCCCCCAAACGCACCGGTTAAATATTATTTGTTCCCCTCCCCGCTAATTAAGCAAAACTCATGCCGAACAGGAGAATTCATTAGAAGATGATTTTCAATAAAAAACTTATTAGCGAGGCACGAAGACTGGGTCACTTTGTGCCCACAAGAGAACCGGCTAGAGAAAGCTTTTGGCTGAAAAATGGCGAAAGCAAACAAGTGCGCAAGATTGACCCGCTTCGGGTCATATCTAACCCACCTTTACATAAACTTAACGAATCGTCCGAACGTTAAACCTTGCTTCCGCATTTGTGGACTAGCCTCAATTGAACCGGAAGATGCACTGATGATAGGGAGAGAGGTAGATTGAATCGGATTTGAGAACAAGACGGGCGCGCATTTCGCGAGTGGCCGCCTGATCGGGAGACGGGCGGGAGACGTTGGCATAGCTAATTCGGCGCGAATTCCGGGGCTGAAATATCCACATGCGAAGGGGTTGTGGCTCGAGCCAGACAGGTGGGATGGCATAAAATCAAACGCCGCCGGCAACCACCGGCGGCGTTCCGGAAACCCGCCTGCTTTTAAAAAAATGTGATGAAGGTGGGAGCTGCTGCCCTTTTCGAAGGGCAGGCAGTTACGTTGATCTGACTATCTGCAGGACTCTCTCCAGGCATCCAGAGACAGGTTTTTCTTTAGAAAATCAAAATTCAACGTATTTGCTTGCGGGCAAAAGCTTGAATTCGCGAGATTGTATTCGATACCGAATACAGCTTTTCCGGCATCAACAAATGGTTTGAGTGTATTGCATTCGTCGTACTGGAAACATTCTTCGTTCACGGCAAAGTCGAAATAATTCACAAGATCCTTGATTTGATCGAGATTATTTTTCAAACCTATAGCAAGTCCAAGTTCATGTGCTGCTTCAGCAAGGGCTACGTTATAAGCTAACTGATCGTTGTAGCTGAGGGCAAATCCCGTATTGTTGCTATAGCCGTCAACATTGTCTGGATCGATGCCATCGCAGCCTTTCTGCGCGGCCTGTTCCATCCGAGCCCGCATGATAGGAATCAGAATATCCAATTTTCGTATGTCAAGCCATCTCTCACCTGCCCAACCGTCAAGATTCCGGCCGAGAACGGCAGTTGGAAATGAGCCAGCATCAGGACGCCAGTTTTCATGACCCCCGGCACTAAAATAACAAATGACCCGCTTGCCGGTTGATCTTAGTGCCGAGATAACCGCTGCACTTGTATCAAACAAATCGAGATTATAAACATCGACACCCAGCGATGTATCAATCTTACCGGTGTACTGAATTTGCCACTTTGATCCAGGAGCCGGTTGCCAGCGGCTTCCATTTTTTATAACGGTTGGCGGCTGGCTGCTAGCTAGATTCCTTGATTCCAAGGTATCTGTAGATGAATCGGATACCGCGCTTTCGAACGCAACGAAGTCAAGTTGGCTATTGTTTCCTCCACTCCCAGTTACGTAGCGTAACGTTATCTGATTCCGGCTGTTAATAAATTGGGATGGTTCTATTATCGTCGTGAGGATATCACTCCAGAACCCATCTTTTACATTGCCATTGTCTGCAATATGGGTCCACTTGCCGGTTTTAACATTAAGTAATTGAAATTCCCACTTTTGAAGAGACTTTTCTCGCCCGCGGTAATTGGCATGGAATATTAATTGCTGAATCGTTTTATCAGGTTTAGCTGGCAGATTGAACCGGAAAGTTCCCACATACCCCAGTTGATCGGTAGCAAACTCTATATAGCTGTCCGAATTATCGTCCGAGCTCTGTTGATCTTTTACAGCGAGAACTTCCAGGGGCTGAGGCGTCGATGAACCTCTTTTATTTAATAAGTTAGATGGAAAAATGAACTCCGCGAAGCTCACATTCGCACTTAGAAGAGTAATGCCAACAAGCAGCTTAATTGCGCTTTTTACTTGCCTGGGCTTGATCAAAGAAATATTAGAAATTGTGTTTGTTGGGATTTCCGACATTCTATTGTTTTCCT
>DATEEZ010000158.1:0-6997 GCA_035280905.1 Nitrosospira sp. | reverse complement strand
TCATTGAAATTCTGTACAGCAATAGAGTGGCCGGCACCCATCAGGATGTGACCCCGGTGTTGCAGCAACGCGTTCATTGGCACGACAAAAAATCCGGCAAGTCCGCCAATCAGCATTAGAAGCGGAATTGCAATCCACAGCTCGCGGGCAAAAATCATTGCCACTACCACAATCCCCATGGCAATGCCCAGAGGAATCACTTTCACGGATTGCCGGAGTGACACCATCCGGGCTGCAATGACTGCGCCTATGGCGATGCCGACTGCGACCACGCCCTGGAGTTGCGCTGCCTTGCTCAATGGATAGCCGAGGGCCGCGTCTGCCCATTTCAGTACGATGAATTGCAGCGTTGCACCTGCGCCCCAGAAAAGGGTGGTCACCGCCAGTGAAATCTGTCCTAGCTTGTCTGTCCACAGAAGCTTCATGCAGTGTCTGAATTCATGTACGAGAAACACCGGATTTTTCTTCAGAATGCGGTGATCGACGCCTGTGTTGGGGATGTACAGATTGAAGATGGCGGCAGCAGTATAAAATATGGCAATAAGCAGTATGCTCGCCTCCGGTACAGTGTCCACACCGGTATCGATCAAGGGAAAATCGAACGACAGCAGGACGGCGGAAATAGCTGGTGAGATCAGCAAACCACCCAGCACTGTGCCTAGTATGATGGAGCCCACAGTCAAGCCTTCGATCCAGCCGTTGGCGATGACAAGCTTTTCGGGTGGCAGCAGCTCAGTCAGTATCCCGTATTTTGCGGGGGAATAGGCAGCCGCGCCAAGCCCGACGATTGCGTAGGCAGCGAGCGCGAAGTACTGGTGCATTGCCAGGAAAAGCAGGCCGCAGCCCACAATCTTGATCGCATTGCTGATGAACATGACGCGGCCCTTGGCCATGGAATCCGCGAAGGCCCCTACGAAAGGCGCGAGGATCACGTAAAAGAGAACAAACACAAACTTGAGCATTGGGGTGAGATAAGCAGGGGCATGCAACTCCACCAAAAGGGCAATAGCAACAACCAGCAGCGCATTGTCGGCCAGCGAAGAAAAAAACTGGGCCGCCATAATGGTATAAAATCCGCGTTTCAAGCGTCTTCTCCTAAAACTTGACCTTCTTTTTAAGGATGAGGCGTGGCATTATACAATGGTCATCGGCACCTCTTCTGACAGAAAATTTCAAACCTTTGATGCTGCCCAAAAAACTGCCTGATCCGGAACACTCATAAGAACTCTCGCTTCTCGCACTCCCCTCAAAGAAAATCTTCAAGAAAAACTTTCGGATATCTCTGAATTACCATGTCGCGTCCCATTCAGGCGGTGATTGACACCGCCGCGCTCGAGCATAACCTGTCCATCGCTCGTCGCCATGCACCACATTCACGCGTAATGGCGGTCATCAAGGCGGATGCATACGGTCACGGATTGCTGCGCGCTGCCGAAGCACTGGCGAGGGCAGAGGGATTTGCCCTGCTTGAACTGGACGCCGCTGTGCGTTTAAGAGAGGCGGGTTATCGCCAGACAATCCTGTTGCTTGAAGGTTTTTTTGACGTAGACGAACTGGGCTGGATCGAGCAATACCATTTGAGTACCGTGGTGCATCACCCCGAGCAGCTTGCCATGCTCGAGGCGGCACGAGGTCGTGGCAAGCTGGATGTATTTCTGAAGCTCAATACCGGCATGAACCGGCTCGGATTCACGCTCGAGGAATTTTCCGGCGCGTTGGAGCGCCTCAAGGCGAATCCCGCAGTGCGGCAAATCACCCTCATGACTCATTTTGCATGTGCGGATGAACCGGACAGAAACGACAGCATTGCAGCGCAACTGCTACGTTTCAACCAGGCTGCGGGAGGGAGATATATGCCGCGTTCGCTTGCAAATTCCGCCGCCATCCTTCGTTTTCCCGAAACACATGCCGATTGGGTACGTCCTGGCATCATGCTCTATGGTTCCTCGCCCCTTGCCCACACCACCGCTGAGCAGTTGGATTTGCACCCCGCCATGACTGTATCGAGCAAAATTATCTCGGTACAAACACTCAAGCCGAGCGACGGTGTGGGTTACGGGCACGCTTTTCGGGCTGACCGGTCAATGCGAGTGGGCGTTGTTGCAGGTGGATATGCAGATGGCTATCCCCGCCATGCCCCTACCGGTACGCCGGTGCTGGTGCAGGGAAGGCGAACACGTGTCTTGGGACGTATTTCCATGGATATGCTGCATGTGGACCTGAGCGAGATCGAAGATGCTGGCGTGGGTAGCCCGGTAACGCTGTGGGGGAGGGGAATGCCAGTTGATGAAGTTGCGCAAGCTGCTGGTACAGTGGGCTATGAATTGTTGTGCGCGATCGCACCGAGAATGCAGAGGGTAACGTGAGGTTCTTCCAAACTGCTTTCACATGGAACAGAACCTATTGAGGTCTAGCTGCGCCGTTTACGCCCGTTTATTTCCACGGAAAAACGGGAATCAAAATCTATTGATTGTGAAAACAACGCATGTTGAAAAGTTGAATACCCGCTTTCCGCGAGTATGACGTCTTGGAAGCACATTGTCAGGGGGAGCCCCACAATGCGCAATTCAATTCACGCATCCGCCGACAGATGGCTCAAAAATACTTTTAGACGCAAAAAAGGCAGCCAAGGCTGCCTTTTTTGTACTCCGGAGCGGTGCGCCGCCGGGTAAAGGGAATAAGGAAATAAAGCTTACGGGAAGAAAGCTTACTCAACTCTCGCCTTCGAGCGGAGGTCATTGACCGATGCCGCAAACTGGCGTTGCAGCACACGCTGCGCCAGGTTTTGTTTTATTTCCTCGAACGGGGGAATTTTCAAGGGTCGCACATCATCCAGGCGAATCACGTGCCAGCCGAAGGGGGTTTTTACCGGTTGCTCGGTGAGCTGTCCCTTGTTCAGCTTGGTCAAAGCTTCGGCAAAAGGTTGAACATAGTTTGCGGCTGGGCTCCAGTCCAGTTCGCCACCCTTGCTCTTGCTGCCCGTATCCAGGGATTTTTCCCCGGCAAGTTTGTCAAACTTTGCACCTTTTTTTAACTTGGCGATAACGTCTTTGGCTTCCTCTTCTGTAGCCACCAGAATATGGTGCGCCTTGTATTCCTTATCCCCCATCTGCGTCTTTACCGTTTCATATTCCTTACGCAGTTCTTCGTCGCTCACGGGGTGATTCTTTATGTAATCGATCTGATAGGCCCGGACCAGCGCTGTCTGACGCGCCATATCGAGCTGGGTTACAAAATCCGGATCCTTGTCCAGCCCCTTCTTCCTTGCTTCCTGGGCGATTACCTCCTCAGTGATGAGATCCTCGCGTAAAGCTTTCCTCGCTTCCGGCGCATCCGGCTGGCCCTGGGCGGTACGTGCCTTCATTATGAATTCGAGGCGCGATTGAGGAATCGGCGTACCGTTCACCTTCGCCATGGTTGAGCCGGTCTGGGCCTGAGCGACCGTTACGGCAATCAGCCCGGAGATCCCTAGTGCCGCAAGTTGAGTAAATTTCATAAAATGCATGAAGGTTCCTTCTCAGTGGATCGAATCAAATTCCTCAGGAGTATACGCTTTTACACTTAAGGCGTGAATATTCTTGTGCATCATCTCGCGCAGCGCGTCGTAAACCAGACGGTGCCGTGCCAAGGCTGACTTACCGATGAATTGATGTGAGACGATGGTAAGTAAATAGTGACCTCCACCTGCTTTGGCACCTTCATGTCCCGCATGGCGCGCGCTTTCGTCCGCAATCCGGATTACCGCAGGCTCCAGAGCAGCAAGCTTCTGCTTCATCAATTCGAGAGTGTTCATCCGGCCTCTAGTCGGTTTATGCCGGTAAAACCTTTTTGAATGGCCTCACTGTCACTTTTGCATAGACGCCCGAAGTGGCGTAGGGATCTGCTTCTGCCCAGGCTTGTGCTGCCTCGAGCGACTCAAATTCCGCTACGATCAGGCTCCCGGAAAATCCCGCCGGACCGGGGTCAGGGCTGTCAATTGCGGGATATGGCCCGGCTAAAACAAGGCGCCCATCTTCCTGCAATGCTTTGATGCGTTCAAGATGCGCAGGACGCACCGCCATTCTTTTTTCCAGGCTGCCGGGCACATCTTCACCACTTATTGCATATAGCATCACGCCTCTTTATCCTCGTCAGTCGCCATGTGTTTCCCCAGCATCAATCCCTGCAATACGACAAAAACCAGCATCAGTCCCATAAAGCCGAACAGCTTGAAGTTAACCCAGGTTTCAGTAGAGTAATTGAAGGCTACATAGAGATTGGCGGCGCCCATAAATGCAAAAAATGCAGCCCAGCTCGCGTTGACGCGGGCCCAAACCGGTTCCGGCAGGGTGAGCTGTTCTTTCATCATGGTCCGGATAAAATTTTTCTTGAAAACCGTCTGGGCTATCAATAGTGCGGCCGCGAACAGCCAGTAGAGCACGGACGGTTTCCATTTGATGAATGTTTCATCCTGCAAAATAAGTGTTGCGCTGCCGAAGATGACAATGAGGACCAGACTGACCCACAGCATGGTGTCGACCTTGCGGTGACGGAACCACACCCAGCCGATCTGCCCAAAAGTGGCCACAATGGCTACAGCAGTGGCGGTGTAGATGCCATAAATCTTGAAAGCTATGAAAAACAGGATTACCGGAAAGAGATCAAAAAGAAATTTCATCGCGCTGGATGTTGCGGACTGCTGGAGTTGATGAGCTATTATGGGGTCTACTCCCGGAAAAATCTAATGAATTTTCGGGAGTTTGACGGATACAGTTGTCTGGGAGTGCAGGGGGGTGATAGGCAAAGCGCATTGAGCGCATTTAACTTCCCCGCATTTAACTTCCCTTGTGGCCGCTTATTCAGTCTTCGGAGAATCTCGATCGAGCTTGAGGGAAGCGGAATTGATGCAGTAGCGCAATCCGGTCGGCGCAGGTCCATCCTCAAATACGTGACCGAGGTGCGCGTCGCAGCGGGCGCATAGCACCTCTACCCGCCGCATGAAATGACTGTTGTCTTCCTCGTTGACGACATTTTCCGGGCGAATAGGCTGCCAGAACGAAGGCCATCCCGTACCGGAATCGAATTTGGTATCCGAGTCAAACAAGGCGGCGCCGCAGCAGGCGCAACGATACACCCCCTGATCGTGGCAGTTCCAATATTCCCCTGTGAATGCCCGTTCTGTTCCTTTTTCCCGGCATACACGATACTGCTGCGGGGTCAGTTGGTTTTTCCATTCCTGGTCGGATTTAACAAGCTTGCCACTCATAATTCCTCTTCCGACAAAAATTGATGCTCCCGAATAAGATGGTGAACACTCTCAATGCAGGTGTATGGGCGCTACTTCACCTTCTTCCGGGAATTCGGCATGCACGATTTCGCCATCCGGGTTGGGAAACAGCGGTCCCCCGCATTCTTCACAGTACTCCAGAAGAAAATGCTCTTGCAGCAGGGTAGTGTGTGTTACTCCGCATTCCCGCAGCGCCGCCTCGATCTGAGCGACGCTATTGGTATTTTCATCCTCATCCCCTACCAGTCCCCAGACGATGCCGTAGAGCACGTTGTCCCGATCCTTGAGGGTGAAGCCGATGCGGTATTCCTCCAGCCACTGGTCATAGAAAGGCGCGATCACTGCACGCAATCTGTCTGGGGAGATACTAAGGGTGGTTTCCAGAAAATCAACCGTGGCACGCACCGAATAGGGGCGGGCCAGGCGGTCTGTCGTGCGCCATGCTGAAAAAAAACCATCCGGCATCAGCAATTCAAACGCACAGCCCTGGAATAACGGCAGCAGCGCCGCGGTTCCGTGTATCTGCCATGCATGCAGAATCTGCTCTTTCGAGAACTGGAGGGTGGAAACGTTGCCACCCTTGTGCTCGCCCACGCCGCCTTGCTGCCAGCGAAACATGGGTTTTCCCTGGGGTACGGCGATCCCACCGAGGAGATAGCGAGTATCAGAAAGAAACCGCCCGGTTTCGGCAAGCTGCCGGGGATTTATATGCACATCGCGTTGTCCCGCCACCGCTGCTGACCAAAGCTTGCGAGCCAGTTCATGTGAAAGATGATAGCCTCTTGGCAATTGATCGGGGCTGAAAAGACAATCCGCAAGCGCAAACTGAACATCGTCCGCTAACAGGTGCGTCTGCAACTGCACCCGAAGTTCGGCAAGTACGGTTTCTGCTATTGGTCCCGAGGGAATCGAAAAACGTGACCAGGTGAGCACCGGTACGGCAAACATTAAAACATCGTATGTGTGATCCCCTCGCGTGAATATGCTGCATTCTATCGCGGCTTCGATGGCATACATGAATTCACTGTAGCCCCCAGGATCAGCATCATAAAGCTGATCCAGCGCAGCTTCGAGGTTCTGGTCGTCTCCCGTGCGCAGCTGTGCGTGTATTTTTGCGGCAAGGCGATTTTCCCAGAATGCATCTTCTATGCGGCTGCCAGAGGCGGCAAGTCCCGCCGCCAGGCGGACAAGCTCCTGAACCACGCGTGCAGACTTGGTGCGATGAGGGACGCGAAGTTTTTTCATCAAATTGGCGTCCTGGATGGTTAAAGGATTATTTTAACCTAAATCCTGAATTCCCTGCCATTTTGAAGAACTTAGGATGAAAAACGTTTCACCCGTTATAGCACGGCGGGGCAAGGCACCCTCTTGGCCCGGCGAATCAGATGGGCACAAGGATCGCTTGTCATGCTCTCACCGGTTTTGCTGGAGCGCCTGAGGGCGTGGTGGCGGGTTGCCCGCGCGCAAGGCCAGAGGCTCGACGGCGGTCAGTTATTCCCTGGACTGAACCCGATCGAGCACCTGAGCACCCATCAGCTCAACCGCGCCACCCATTTGGCAGCCGATACAAATGTAGCTTCACGGACACTCTGCGTCGCGGGGCACCCACAGGATGCACCTCCCGAATTCGTTCCGCTCGCAACAGCGTCGGGGAACTCCGCCACCGCCACCACCACCGCCGCCACCACCGCCACCGCTACCGCCACCGCTTTCAAAGGCGTCAACCAGATC
>DATEEZ010000157.1:0-4064 GCA_035280905.1 Nitrosospira sp. | reverse complement strand
AGGCAACGGGATGGATCAATGCGATGTCTTTTCGAGGGCATCCACCATCATTCCAGCCACATTGAAGCCGGTCTGGTCGGAAATTTCCCTCATACCTGTAGGGCTGGTGACGTTGATCTCGGTAAGATAATCACCAATGACATCCAGTCCCACCAGCATCAAACCTGAATCGAACAGTGCAGGACCCAGTGCTTCGGCAATTTCGCGATCCCGCCGGCTGAGTGGCTGAGCTATGCCGGTAGCACCCACATTCAAATTGCCACGGAATTCTCCTGGTTTGGGAATGCGGGCAAGTGTATAAGGTACCGGCTTGCCGGCGATCAGCAAGATGCGCTTGTCCCCCTGGGTGATTTCGTGAATATAACGCTGAGCCATGATGGTCTTTGTGCCGTAGTGCGTCAAAGTTTCTATTATTACCCCGATATTGTGGTCCTCCCGGTGAACGCGAAACACGCTTGCTCCGCCCATGCCATCAAGCGGCTTGAGAATGATGTCGTCGTGCTCTGCGAGAAAATGGCGAAGCAGGCTTTCGCTTCGCGTTACCAGCGTTTCCACTGCATATTCGGGAAACTTTGCTACTGAGAGCTTCTCATTGTGGTCCCGGATTGCACGCGCGCTGTTGATGACACGAGCACCGCGCGTTTCAGCCAGTTCCAGCAAATAAGTACTGTAGATATACTCCATATCAAACGGCGGATCTTTGCGCATCAGTACGGCATCAAAATCCTGAAGCGGTATTTCCTCCGGCTCACTCGCCCGGTACCACAACCGTCCGTGAAGGTCCTCGCCGGTCAATTCGAGTGTGCGCGCGAAACCGACCGTATCCCCTCTCTGCCAGGCCAGATCTCCCTGTTGCATTGAGAATAACTTATGGCCCCTTGCTGCCGCCTCGCGCATGATGGCGACGCTTGAATCCTTACGAGTTTTGATTGAATCGAGGTGATCAAGAACAAAGGCAAGTCTCATGATTTATCTGGTGGATTATGCCGATGCAGCATATGGGAGAACGGGATGAAGATGAGGTATCAGAGGTGAGAGAGTGAGCAAAACGCGCGTTATCAAACCAAAATGTGTGGAAGGCTATTTCAGCATAGCATCTGAGGCAGATAGCTTGCCCCCTTTCATCAACCGGGGTGGTTTTAGCGAACTCACCCCTGCAGACGAACCGCTGTCCATTTTCGGCCCGTTTTCAGGGGAAAATTCCCAAAGAAAATCCGGAGAGAACGATGGATGAGGCTGCGCTAAGCCACAATGGCTTCGATTCTCGCTTCACTTTTTTCCAGTTCTTGTGCAGCAGCCAGCAAAGCCAGTCGAGCTATGACGCCATAAGCATAAAACCGGTTGGTGCTGCAACCCGGCTGCGCTTCCCGATCCGGCAGAAGGCAGGTATCTTCGAATGCCAGCGGTACAAAATGCATGCCGGGGGCATTCAGATTCTCGTCGACGCCCCGCCCGGTATGCACCCGATAGAAACCACCGACGACATAGCGATCGATCATATATATGACCGGCTCCGCCACGGCGTCGTCGACATTCTCGAACGTATAAACACCTTCCTGCACCATGATGTCGGTCACCTCCAATCCTTCTTTTACGACTGCCATCTTGTTGCGCTGTTTCCGGCTGAGGGTGCGCACTTCTGCACCATCTTTTACGGTCATTATCCCCATCCCGTATGTACCGGCATTGGCTTTCACAATCACGAACGGGTCTTTCCTGACTCCATACTCGATATATTTCTCCCGGATCTGATGCAGAATCTCATCCACTGTGTTAGCCACGCAGTCTTCACCCTTTTTTTCGCGAAAATTGATTTTTCCGCAGGAAGCGAAATAAGGATTGATAAGCCACGGGTCAATACCGATGAGGCTCGCAAACTGCTGCGATACGTCATCGTAGGCGGTGAAGTGATGAGATTTCCGCCGGCTGGTCCATCCCGCATGTAGAGGAGGAATGACCATCTGCTCGAGATTCTGCAGGATGGCCGGCGTGCCGGTGGAAAGGTCGTTGTTGAGAAGCACGACGCAGGGATCGAAATCTTCCAGAACGACCCGATTGCCCTTCCGCTGGATTGGTTCGAGCGTGAGCTTGTTTCCCCCTGGCAGGTCGAGCGCAGTGGGTGCGGTGATCTCAGGGAGTAGCGTACCGATACGGACGTGAATGCCGGCGTGCCGCATGATTGCGTGCAAGGTCGCCAGATTTTGCAAGTAAAAAATATTGCGCGTGTGACTTTCTGGAATCAGCAGCACGCTGCGCGCGCCGGTGCAGATTTTATCGATTGCCACCATCATCGCCTGGACGCATAGGGGCATGAATTCGCGGTTGAGATTATTGAAGCCTCCGGGGAACAGGTTGGTATCGACAGGCGCAAGCTTGAACCCGCTATTGCGCAAATCCACAGAGCAGTAAAAAGGCGCAGAATGCGTCTGCCATTCATTGCGCAACCATTGCTCGATCGAAGGCATGGCATTGAGGATGCATCTTTCAAGATCAAGAATGGGGCCGCTCAAGGCAGTATCAAGATGGGGCGTAGGCATGAAAGAAGCGGGTATTAACAGGAAACGGCGATTGTAACATCAGGAAAGCAGGGAATAAGCCGCTCCTCCCACAAAGCTGGGGTGTCTGGACAATGTTTGGCGCAGATTATTTCAGTTCGCCCAGGGTACGCAATTCCGGATCGAAAGCGGTCTGGTATTTCTCGGGAAGTCCAGCCACCGCCATGCTCGCTTCGTACTCGTCCGGATAAAGGCCGTAGGTGACGATAAACCCGGTCTTGCCCTTGGAAAGGGGATAAACATAAATATGCGACAGATCGACCAAGCCGCGAGCCCGTACAAGAAACCGTTCCATGCGATCGGGCTCGACCTTGCTGGTGGTGTATAGCAGGATGGTGTACAGATTCCGCTGCGCCTTGGAGAAAGCTCCAAGGGTCGCCTCGACCCGTTGTTTCAGCAACTTGTACTCCGCCAGATCGGCTCCCGCAATAATGTTTGTTGCGCCTCCGGCGGGCTGGCCTTCGGCAGAAAGCCCGCTTCGTGCAGCCGCGCCTGTCTCCGCTGCCTTCCCGCTTCCGGGGGGTGCTTTATCAGTGCTGGTCTTGGCCACTGTTTCCTTATTTACCTTATCCGTAGCGGTCTTGGCCGTGGTGTTGCTGGCAGGCGGTATCTTTCCCCCGGACTCCTTGTCGCTCCCACGAGAGGGAACCGGAGTGGCGGCAGAAATGGGAGATGGAGCGTTTGCGATAACGTTTGGGGGAGCGGTCGCGATTGTTGTGGGATAAATCGTGGCAGCGGGAGCAGACGATGTCACCGGTCCCGCCGCTTCAAGCGGCAAGGAAGCAGAGGCACTGCCGACGCCTCCCGTTTGAGGATGCGAGGTCGGCCAGCCCAAGACGCCCAGCACTATTACGACTGCCGCACAGAATGCGGCGCCCGCCCCGGCTATAAGATGTCCCACGAAATCCGGGCGATTACGCTTGTCCCTCCAATCGAGATGCCGCTTGAGCCCGAGATCCATTATTACTTTTCTGACATGGACCGCCTCCACGCTCGAAGCCTGCGCAAGAAATGCTGCTATCAGCGACTTCTCGGCAAGCATATTCAGTTGGCGCAACAGTCCACCGGCGGCGGCGTCCATCAATCGCAGCGCAGCAGGTGAAAAAATGTCTGGCCCTTCATAACCCGCGATCGTGCTCATTCGATAGAGCAGATATTCGCCCGCAGCTGCGCGATCCAGTAGCTGCAAAGCATAATGATGGCGAATCGCTTTTCTGATCTTGCGAAACTGCTGTGAAGCCAGCATGCGTTCCAGTTCAGGCCCACCCACCAGAACGATCTGCAGCAATTTATGGTGGGACGATGCCCGCTCGTATAACAGGCACAGTGCTTCCAGCGTTTCTGCCGACAGGGTATGCGCTTCATCTATCAGCAACACGACTTGTCTGTCGCCAGCCTGTACGACGGTGAAAATCTCCTGCAATTCATCAGCGTCAGCAAGCGGGGGTGGAAGAACCAAACCTTCTTTCTCCGATTGAAACTTCAATTCGTCCACTATGGAATGCAGTA
>DATEEZ010000156.1:0-2661 GCA_035280905.1 Nitrosospira sp. | reverse complement strand
TACTGGAAAATGACGAAACCTGGATCATCGATTTCAGGCGCCGAATAACCTATCGCAAAGCATCCAGCAGCTCATCAGATGCTTCTCCTGCGGACAGCGGCACGCTTCCGTTTCCCCCTCAACGGATACAGGAAGATACGTTGAGCCTCCAACTTGCAGCCTTCCTTGATGCCTGCCGAAACCGTTCGTTACCCCAGGTTACGTCGGCGGAAGGCAATGCTGCCCTGGAGCTGGCGCATCATATCCGGCAGCAGATACTCAAGCCCTGCCCGTGATCATCCCGCAACTCGACCTCGCTGGGGAATATCAGCAACTGCGTTCAGAAATCGACGCTGCTATGCAGCAGGTGCTTTTGAAAGGCACATTTATCGACGGCGCAGAAAACGCGGCACTGGAACACGAACTTGCGGAATACATCGGTGCTGCTGAAGTCATCTGCGTCAATTCTGGCACAGACGCACTATTGCTCTCCCTCAAGGCATTGGGAATAGGTGCTGGGGATGAAGTAATCGTGCCCGCCTTCACCTTTTTTGCAACGGCAGAGGCGGTGAGCCTGGCAGGAGCACGGCCTTGCTTTGCCGACTGCGCGCCCGGCCAATACAATATCGATGTGAAGGGTGTAAGGGAGGCACTGACGCCGCGGACAAAGGCCGTCATCGCTGTCCATCTTTTCGGGCAGCCAGTCGATCTCGCGCCGTTACAGGAATTCTGCACAAGCCACGACCTGTGGCTGATCGAGGATGCAGCGCAAGCAATCGGCGCCCGCTATCATGGCCGCGTTGTTGGATCGTTCGGTATCACCGGAGCCTTCAGCTTTTACCCCACAAAAAACCTGGGCGCTTATGGCGATGGCGGAGCGATTGCCTGTAGCGATCCTGATCTCGCCACCCGACTGCGGCGCATTCGAAATCATGGACGCCAGGATCGCTACCAGCATTCCGAAATCGGCTTCAACAGCCGTCTCGACGAACTCCAGGCAGCAATATTGAGAGTCAAGCTTCCCTATCTGGATGGCTGGAACACGCAGCGCCGTCAGCTTGCCGCGCTATACCAGCAAGCACTGAAAAATACGGAATGCAATTGGTCGGCAGTCCTTGAAGGCACTGCTCCCGTCCACCATCAGTTTGTGGTCACCCATCCACAACGCGATGCGCTGCAACTGTTTCTGGCAGAACACAACATTTCAACTGCTGTTTTCTATCCCATCCCCTGCCATCTGCAACCGGCCTTCGCGCAATCCTATTCCGGAATATCACTGCCGCAGGCCGAGCGCCTCGCCCAACGGGTGCTGGCCCTGCCTATCTACCCCACGCTGCCTCCCGAAACCGTGGTGCATATCGGGGAGCTGATACAGGATTTCGAACACGGGAGAGGGAAGTCACCCTAACCCCATTATTTAAAGGCAATAAACTTTATGGCCACACTTCAGGAAAATGTCAGCATGGCGGTATTTTGTGACTTTGAAAATGTCGCTCTTGGCGTGCGTGATGCGAAATACGAGAAGTTCGATATAAAGCTGGTACTGGAGCGATTATTGCTCAAGGGCAGCATTGTCATAAAAAAGGCTTATTGCGACTGGGATCGTTATAAGACCTTTAAAACTGCGCTGCACGAAGCAAATTTCGAACTGATCGAGATCCCGCACATTCGTCAGTCCGGCAAAAACTCAGCCGACATCCGTCTCGTCGTGGATGCGCTCGATCTTTGTTATACGAAGTCCCATGTGAACACGTTCGTCATTATCAGTGGCGACTCCGATTTCTCACCACTCGTCTCCAAGTTGCGTGAGAACGCGAAACAAGTAATCGGTGTTGGAGTCAAGAAATCAACTTCTGATCTGCTGATAGCCAATTGCGACGAATTCATTTTTTATGATGATCTGGTACGGGAAATCGAGCGCGCTGCAGCGAAATGCGATACAGCAGAAGCGCAGCCTGAGGTGAAGCATGCGCCTGCGGAGGAAAAACGCCCAGGAGAGGAACTCGAAGCACGCAAGAGCCAGGCAATCAACATGGCGGTAGAGACTTTCGACGCCCTGGTATCCGAGCGCGGCGACAGCGGAAAAATCTGGGCATCGACGCTCAAACAAGCGATCAAGCGCCGTAAACCTGGCTTTAACGAATCTTATTATGGCTTTCGTGCTTTCGGTAATTTGCTTGAAGAGGCGCAATCCCGAGGCTTACTTGAATTGGGCCGTGACGAGAAATCCGGCACGTACGTTTATCGCAGCAGCAGCGCGGCGGCCGATAGCGACACAGCAGTGGAAGCATTGCCGCCTGTTCCTGCTTCGCTTGAGATTGTGGCACCCTCAATGCCGCTCGACGGCATCAACTCCCTGGATGAAACGCATCAGCGGAGAAAAAGCCGTCGAAAGACCCCGGAAAAGAAAGCAGATGTGCTGCCTACAACTCCTGTGCCCGAGACAGAAACTGTACAGGCTGCCGGCAATCCGACAGATCAAATAGTGCCAGAAAAACCAGGAATCAAAGGAAGGAAAAAGCCAGCCACACGCCGTCCACGCAAGCCAGAAGTTGGGACAGATAAGAGCGATAAGAAGCCTGGTTAGTCTTTTCGCCTTCCCGGTACAGAAGCTACGAATCCATCGCCTATGCTTTGAGCGCTCGCTCAAAGGATCGTGTCGAACAGTATTCCAGGTAGATT
>DATEEZ010000155.1:0-3561 GCA_035280905.1 Nitrosospira sp. | reverse complement strand
CACTTGGGTGCGATAGGGCAAGTAGTGATACTTTAGAATCTCATCGCGGATAGCGGCAGGTGTATGACGGGTCGCTTCCGAGTAGAGCCGGGGGTGACCGATCGAGCGGTTAAGGTCGATCAGCAGGCGGCTTGTTGTGGCAGCGAACAATGGCGAGTGCAGTCTCATGGCAAGTTCTTTCGCCACACCCAATGCGCCACTGTCGTAGCCTCGATGGCTGTGCAATAAATGCTCGTAGCCCTCGAACAGTGGACGGTAGCGCAGTGGAATGCGGTTACCGCCATGTTCACAACTGATTAAAAAATGAATATTTTTCGCCTGCATTTCATTGAAGTAATCATTGAAGTAATGCCCAACTTATTCCATAAACATGCGGTCTTCGTCCAGGCAATCGCACAGCTCGCGGTAGACCGTCTCCAGCCGCCTCCTACTGAAGTCGGAACCGATCGCATTCAGGATACGGCGCGCGAGCGGGCCGTGCCTTAAAATGGTTTGCAGCGCTTCCCGGCAGCTTTTTCCTTGCCCGGGTTCGACCGGCATCTCCGCCTCGATGAGATGCTGCCACAGAGCGTGAGCCTTGCAATCCATACCAGGAAAACCCATCAGGCGAAGGTATTCCGCATCATCGATTACGGCCTGCTCTCCGTCACGGATGCAGACATGCATGATTCTGACCAATGCATCCGTGACGATGGATTGCTGCTCAGGGAGCGGCGCATAAGCTTCGCTGTAGAGCGCATGGGCGATATTGATCGCGACAGCGGCGATGGCATAGTTAGCCCAGGTACACTCCTGGGTATCGATTACGCGGATTTCGATAGCGTTACGGTCGAAGCGGGGAATTTCGCCGCGCGCATTGAGCCACTCATGCTGTAGCGTGCCTTCGGTATCCAATGGTGCAATTTCCTGGTACATCGGTGCCAGAATTTTTGCTTCGTATTCCGCTGCGCTGGAGATGGTATCCGGGATAACGGCGCCGATGGTCGAAGATATTCTCCGTTGATGCTGGCAATAATTTGCCATGCGGAAATCCAGAAAATCGGAGTAGCCGCCTTCGGCGATTGGCGAGCTTGCGGCTAGCGCGGGAAGAATGGGCAGCAACAGCCGGACGGCCGCGTGAAGCCGCGCAAATTCCTCATCGCCCGCGAAAGGCATGTTGAGGTGCATGCTTTGGAGGTTGGCCCAGCCGTGCCTTCTGCAATCGAAGATGCGGTCGTAGGCCAGATAGATCTCCGCGTTCTCGTGCGGCCAAAGGCGGGTCTCAGTGCGTGGATTCATCCAGGGGTGCATCGCGGTTGGCATGAGCCGGGCGTTCATCGGTTCGAGCAGTTCATTGATACGCCGGATTTCACCCTGAAACGCGACGGGCAGGAAGGAAATGTCAGGCTGTGGTTCTATGTTTTTCAGTTCGAGCAGATGCAGCACCACCTCGTTCGACCATCCCAACTCGCCATTCCTGGCCTCGGATGCAAACGTACCGGTAAGCTTCCGCAGCAACTCGTCGGCGATGGGAACGACCGAGAGGGTCTTCCGGTCGACAATCATGTACTCCAGCTCGATGCCGTAACCCGCGAAAGCCGGCAATGCAGCAATCATGTTGCTTCGCCTGGCTCGTCGCCTGTTCGGATGACGAGCAGATTGGCGTCATGTGTCACGATGCCCAGCAGCACGGAGCACAGCACCCGGTCTATGTTGCTCCAGTACTCCTGGGCTGGGCCGTATGGATCGGCGACAAGAACGGTCCGCTTCTCGCGGTCATAACCTGTGAGTACGACAAAATGCCCGGCGGGAAAACCGCGCACATCGTCCGGTGTGTCATTTGGTCCATATTCCCGCGGAGCGCGATAAAGGAAGGTGGAGCTGAGGCCCGTCAGGATCGGCAGGCCACGCCGTAAAAGGCCGTGGATGAGAGATTGCGAGAGGTCTGTAAGACGCAATCGCCCGCCCAGACGCAGAAACTCCAGATAACCCTCGGTAGCCCGCCGCAATCTCAAGTCCGACTTGATCTCGCGTTGCCGTTGCAGGCGTTCTGTGAGATCCACGTCGGATGTGAACCAGGTTGGATCGAAAACTTTCAGGTTGTATGTATAAATGGTGGCGTGGAAACCGTTGTGCAGGGCATCGCAACCTAGAAAAACGGCAAAAGTTCCTCCACCGTTTTCAAGTTTGTGGGTGCGGTCAATGATGGTGTCCAGCAGTTCCGTCTTGCCAAAATAGCTGTATACGGCATGCAGGCACGTCGGACCGCATGTCGTTTCGTCGGGTTGCGGCAGTATTTTGACGGGTAAGCGCAGTGTTGTTCTGAGCATGGCAATAGGCGGCAAATGGGCGGCAAAGGCGCATGCAAGACAGCATCGCTGTAGCGTGGGGAGCATGGGATCAGCCTCGTAGATCTGCTCCCGATGCCCTGCTTCGTGGTGGGGACTTGTTCGAAGTCCCTCTATAAAGGTTAGGCGATGCGCTGGAAGAAATCCAGTTCGTGGAGCACGCCTCGTCAGGCTCCCTCTCCCCGGAGGAGAGGGACGGAGAGAGGGCGGCCGTCGAAGAATCGAACGCTGCTTAGTACCTACAATCTACGTTCGCTGAGCCTGAGCTTGTCAAAGGATCAAGGGTGAACGAGACCAAAGAGAGCTACCTGATTGAAACAAAAGTCGTTGTTATCTTCCATACAGCAGCCGCTCCAGCTTCTTCCAGGCGTCACCCTCGCCGCCAAAACCTTCTTTCTCATTGACGAACTCTACGGTGTAAGCCAGTTCCTGCGGCACCAGCACTTCCTCTTTTTCCTGTAACAGTTTCAATACTCGCAGATCAGCCTCAGAGGCATCGATTGATTCGCTCTTCCGTTTTACGATGCGGCTTTGCATTGTCGCGAGCGCTGCTTTCAGCGATACAATCGCAAACGGCACTGATAGCTCATCCGCCAGCATTCGGAAATGCTCACGCTCTTCCCGTTTCAGAAAGGCGGCATCCACGATTACCCGAAAGCCCGCTGCCAGCAGTTCTCGCGCCAAGTCATGGAGTCGCGCATAAGTTCGCACCGTAGCCTCTGCATGGTAAATACCGTCTGTATGAGAGCGGCTGTCTGCCAACGCCGCCAATCCGAATAAACGCTTGCGCTCCACGTCCGATCGTATGCGTATGGCTTGCAGCCTTTCCAGTGCTGCCTGTGCAAAAGTTGTTTTGCCCGACCCCGGAAAACCATGGGTAATAACCAGAGAGGGGCGCTGTTGGGCAAGGCATGCTGCGGCGAGATCAAGAAAACTGCTGCAGAATGCCAGCGCGGCTGCCTTGTCTCGTTGAGGGAGATTGTCCTGACCGGCGCGAATGGCGCTGACCATCGCGCGCACTGCGGCGCGATAGGCGAGATAGAAACGCAGCAATGGCAGGCCACCGTAATCACCCGTAGCTTCCAGATAGGCATTGAGGAAGCGGTAGGCAAGTTCAGACCGCTGGCGATGCAGCAGGTCCATGACGGTAAAGGCGACTTCGTTCATTACATCGATCCAGCGTAGCGAGGGGCTGAACTCGATACAGTCGAAGGGAACGGGTTGCCCGCGAATC
>DATEEZ010000154.1:0-3650 GCA_035280905.1 Nitrosospira sp. | reverse complement strand
TATGGGAAGCGGCCAGACGGAGATCGATGCTTACAACGGACATCTTGTTCGACTTGCAGGAGACTTTCCCTGTCCAATCAACAATGCGGTTATCAAGCTTGTCGATAGAATCTCTCGCCAACGGCTGCCCAAGGCAAGAACTCACCTTCACCACCTCATGATGTCTCTCCCGGAAAGTGTTTTGATATGAATTTGGTGACAGGCGGCGCGGGGTTTATCGGTTCACATCTCGTGCAGCAATTACTCACGGCCGGCGAAACCGTGCGGGTACTTGAACATCCCACTGCTGTGGTAAGTCATTTACCACTTGAATGTATTGAACTTGTCCAAGCAGATATTCGTGACTTAGATGCAATGCGTAACGCGGCGCGCGGCTGCGAGCGCGTCTATCACCTGGCTGCTGACCCAAATCTGTGGCGGCGCAACCGCCGTGAGTTTGACGAAATCAATCATGTTGGCACTCTTAACGTCATGCGTGCCGCGCTCGACAGCGGAGTTAGTAGAGCGCTGTATGTAAGCACTGAAAGTATTCTCACATCGGATCAATCCAATGGGGGAGCGGTTGAGGCTGCGCGCTTTCGCGAAGAGGATATGATCGGGCCTTACTGCTTGAGCAAATTCCGAGCGGAACAAGCCGTGTTCCAACTTGCCGAAACCGGCGCTCCGGTGATCGTATGCAGTCCCACATTACCTATTGGACCGGGCGATCGAAATCAAACGCCTCCAACTCGCCTTTCGGTCGCATTCTGTAGAGGAAAGATTCCTGCATATCTTGATTGTCAATTGAATCTGATTGATGTTCGCGACGTTGCTGACGGAATGATACGTGCGATGCAGCGGGGTCGGCCTTTCATTCGATATTTACTAGGTGGATACAATTTTCGTTTGATCGAGTGGCTTCAACTTCTCGGGAATATTGTAAATCGCCCAGCCCCACGATGGACTATTCCCTATTCGGCAGCGTTAGCGACGGGTTGGTTCAGCGAGTTATGGGCTGATCATATTTCGCATCGCATGCCTATGGCAACTGTTACAGGTGTACGCCTTACAAGACGTTCAATGCACTTCGATCCTTCAGAAACCTTTGAGGAACTGGGTTTGAAGCTTCGACCGATAGAGGAATCTGCAAGGGATGCCGTGGAATGGTATCGCCAGCAACACTGGATCTGAAGAGGCAAAATTGGGACCTGAAGGAATTGAACAGTTGTCTTTTTTTAAGAATTTAAGTGAAATTAAAATGTGACTCCAAAAGGTAATAGGTCTTTACTAAACAGATGCAACCGCTACAGATAACTCCCGCTACGTGTCTTTTCCGGGGGTTAGAGGCTAGGGTTGTGATCGTCACGGCAGGAGCATTGCCATGAAAACCATATGTGCAGCTTTATTGCTGGTCGCAATGTGCGGCGAGGCAATGGGCTACGACTACAACCGAAGCATGGGGAATGAGCGGGGGCAACAGGGGGAAACAACAGAGACGCTAAGGATCGAAGAAGCCGCACGACAGAGGGAATTCGAGCATAAGAAAAGAATGCAGCAGCTTGAACACCAGCAACGAATGCAGCAGCAAGAAAACGAGCGGTGGCAAAGACAGATTGAGGCCGAGGAACGCCGCCTTTGGTTATGGATGCAATAGATGGCTCATGGAGGGGCGGCGACAGTTTGCGTTATGTAGACAGACAGAGGTCTTTTTGTAAGCCGCATTTGCGCGAATGACAGTACTCTCCTGTTCCCTCAAGCATTAGCTGAGTGGCGGGCAGAACAATGCGTTGGATGCCTGGAATATCTGAGGACATATGGGTCACCGTGACAGTGCACGAAGCGAATGCAATCGCGTTTACTGGTCATCGTTCACTGTGTTTCTCTCTGCCCTTTCTTTAAGACTGGCCCTCTTCCTCCTGATTATTTCATTTCTCATTTCATTGAACTGCTCCCGCATTTCATGCTCGATGAAGATCTTTCCCACTGCCGCAGGAATCCAGACTTTCGGGATGGCCTCAGTACGGTGGATCACGCGAGTCCGCCCCCCCTCATCAGTCAGGTAAGTAGTACCTTCCAATTTGCGCATGTTGCCACTGATAAGGTGCGTCAGTATTTCATGGTAAGGGATCAATTTTACTTCCCGTGTTGACTCGAACGGATATCTGATGGGGCCGTAAGCGGCAGTGCCGCTCTGGAAAATAGTAAACTTGTCCTCAGAAACACTGACGACCTTGCTCTCCTTCAAATTGGAGACAAAATTAGCCATACCGTCGAAGTCGGTGAGCACGTCCCAAACCTCCCGCTGGGTTGCTGACACAGCAAAATTAAGATCAATAATAATGTTTTCCCCGACCATATTAACCTGAACTTCAATGTCCCTCCCCTCGGGCGAATCTGCGGACGATCCTGCCATAAATGGCACTGACCACAAGAATAGCAAGAAGGAAGCGTTTCTCATTGGTAGTACAAGAGAGGGGCGTTACCTATTTTGGGGTATGTTCGCTTGTATCGGAAGGTGGTCTAGCCAATTTATTCTAAACGGGGCGGGTAAAACATTACGGGTACGCGCTTATTGCCTGGCATTTTTAAAATTCGGAAAAATACCAGCAGTAGAAATTCATTCTAGAGCATCCAAAGGGTTTGGCCAGTGGTGATCAATAGCCCACAGCTTAAAGAGTCCGAGCTGCTAGCGATGAGCTGATATTGAAATACTGCTAAGGCCGGGAAGGGGTGCTACCAACAACAAAAGCGCAAAGACCGCTTTGAGGACTCAGCCGCGTCCAATTCGCGGCAGCCTCAAGTCAAAGCGGCCGTTGACTGGGCAATTGTAAAAACCACGGCTCATCTTCGCAATCCCTCAGCCGTATGCCTACCCTTTTTTTTATTCCACAAAATAGAAAATTGAATCATGGCAGGTAGGCAGCATCGTCATGCAGTGTTAAAACAAGCTGGTTTGCCCAAACATTTTTAGCGCAGATACCTTGTGAAATTGGTGCATGGATAAATAGTACCTTGGTACAGTGTCGTGTAAACAGCTTGGACTCCTATAATCCGCGGAGCGAGAAATGTCCTCGCTTCACAAAAGGAGTCTCAAGTGCTTTGGGTTTTTATCGGCATTATCGCTATTGCTTCCTGGTATTTCTATGACGCATTTAATCCCTCTAAAAGCCTTCCACAAAAGAGGCACATACCGGAGGACTTCTATGAGTGGCCGGATAATGACGGTGAATGTGATATTGTTGGAGAGTCACATTACCAAGATGCAATAAAGATTCTGGCTGGACCAGATGATGAGTACGTAGGCAGCAAAGAATACAAGGCGTTCCTTATTCCTGAAGATAATAACCCTTATGACAACAAAGCTGTGCGTGTCGATATAGAGGGAATGATTGTTGGATATTTCGGCCGAGAAGATGCGCTCAGCTTTAGACGCAGACTTGGCGCCAAGAAATTGGCCGGGCAGATTACCACTTGCAAGGCTATAGTTATAGGCGGGTGTGGACCAAGAGGCGAGAAATGGCATTACGGCATCCGTTTAAGCATCAAAGGGTTTGATTGGTAGCTTGAACCTCTTCACCCTCACCCCCATTGTGGGGCAGCTGAATCAAATCCAGCGATACACAGAAGACCTCCACCAGGTGGAGAACCGCAGGGCCCTAAAATCTGGCCCG
>DATEEZ010000153.1:0-8694 GCA_035280905.1 Nitrosospira sp. | reverse complement strand
CACCCCTCCCCCGGTCATCTCGATGATCACCTCCTGGATGGGCTTGTCGTGGTCTTTGGGATTCACTACATCGGTAGCACCCAGTTGACGCGCAATTTCAAATTTATCCGGATTGATGTCGATAGCGATGACGCGTCGGGTTTTGGCCATCGCAGCACCGATTATCACGGCAAGGCCTATGCCGCCCAGGCCGAAAACCGCTACCGTGTCGCCTGCCTTTACCTTTGCAGTATTGGCAACCGCGCCCAGGCCTGTCGTTACCCCGCAGCCAAGCAGGCAGACCTTTTCCAGCGGCGCTTCCTTGTTGATCTTGGCCAGTGCAATTTCAGGAATTATCGTATATTCGGAAAAGGTCGAGGTACCCATGTAATGATAAATGGGTTTTCCATCCTTCGAGAAACGGGTAGTCCCATCCGGCATCAGCCCCTGTCCCTGGGTTGCCCTTATCGCCTGGCACAGGTTGGTTTTCCCCGATCTGCAGAACTTGCACTCACGGCATTCGGGCGTATACAACGGGATGACGTGGTCGCCTACCGCCACGCTGGTCACGCCCTCCCCAACCGCTTCGACGACGCCACCTCCTTCATGGCCCAGAATGGCCGGAAATTTTCCCTCAGGGTCTTTCCCGGACAAAGTATATGCGTCTGTATGACAGACCCCGGTGGCGACTATGCGAACCAGCACCTCACCTTTTCTTGGCGGCATCAGATCCACTTCCTCGATCTTCAAAGGCTGGCCTGGTCCCCAGGCCACTGCTGCGCGGGTTTTTATCGTATCCATGTAACGTATGCTCCTTTTTTTGCACGATCCCGCGTTAGTATGCAGGAGGATATCGACAACTTACAAATGTGGTACGAGTAAATCAGACTCCATCATTTTCTGATTCCCCCACTCGGAGCGTTGGTTTGCTTTTTCAGTTGACCCATCCTATGATGAAATCAGCCGGTTTTGAATATTTTGAATATTCTGCACGCTGGTGATTTGCCTTGTTAACCACTATCAGGAGATCATGATGCGAAGAATATACTTTCTGGTTCCCGACATTTCCACGACCAAACGTATTGTCGATGAGCTGCTTCTATCCCGAATAGAGGAAAAACACATTCATGTGATCGCCAAGCGCGGTACCGAGCTTGAGGATCTGCCCGAGGCCAATCTGTTGCAGAAGACCGATTTCATTCCAGCCGTGGAACGAGGATTGGCGGTGGGCGGTACCGCTGGCGCCCTGGCCGGATTGGTTGCGGTCGTTCTGCCCCCGGCGTCCACGGTAATTGCGGGCGGTATTGTGCTGGGAAGCGCGCTTGCAGGGGCAGGTGTCGGCGCCTGGGCTGGAAGTCTGATCGGCGTGAGCACGGCAAGTTCGAGAATAAAGCAGTTCGAACAGGCGATTGAAGCAGGTCAGCTGCTCGTACTGGCTGATGTACCAAAAGGCCGTGTCGAGGATATTGAGGCGCGCATAAAAAATCATTTGCCGACTGTAGAGATTGAAGGAACCGAACCGAAACAGCCTGCCTTTCCATGATCAGACAGTCTGCGCAAATAGCGCTGTAAAAGCGTATGGTACTAGGTTCTATTCTGTTGCGAGGTGAACGGGAAAGGTAGCCTCGCACAACGGCAAGGAACAATGGAGACGCGCATACACTATACGATCTTCTCAGCGGATAATTCGCATTGATTCCTCAGCTCGTGAGGGACAGAAGGGAGCGCTAGTGAGCCGGTTCTCGTAAAGACCCAGGAGCCGGCAGACTTTGTTGGTTTATTCCCGATATAAACCCCTTATCCCCTCATCGAATACTGCCTTCTGTTTTGGTTCTTCTGTCAAAGACCGGTGTTTTCGTATCGCCGTATCTTCGCGTACCCGATTTGCCGCAATCACATTCAATTTATCGTCAAGGTTTTAGTTTTGCCCCTACTGGTTTATCATTCGCCCATTCCCAATCGGGTTCAAATCGGGGTCAAACTGGAGAAAGGCAATGGCTGGCTTGAGTAAAAACACTCCTGTTCCCGTTGAAATCAAGCTCCACCGAAAATCACGGGTGCTGGAAATCGCTTTCAGCGATGGAAAAACGTTCCAGTATTCCAGCGAGTTCCTGCGGGTGTATTCGCCCTCAGCAGAAGTGCGAGGTCACACGCCCGGTCAGGAAGTGCTGCAGACCGGCAAGAAAGAGGTCAATATCAATCGTGTCGATCCGGTGGGCAACTACGCGATTCAGCTGACTTTTTCTGATGGTCATAATACCGGGCTTTATTCCTGGGAGTTGCTCTACGATTATGGCTTGCACCAGGATGAAATGTGGCAGCGCTACCTGCGCCGAATGGAAGAGGCGGGAGCCAGCCGGGAACCAGGGGGGCATTTACCGGGTTCGAACCAGGAATCAGCGGCAAAACGCTGAGGCCTGGCAGAACCGGTCTTCTTCTCCCTCTACCTTCTATTTAGACTGAACATCAATGACAAAAACTACCCATTTCGGCTTTAAGACTGTCTCGGAAACGGAGAAAGCACGCGAGGTGGCAGGCGTGTTTGATTCGGTCGCCGAACGTTACAACCTGATGAATGACCTGATGTCCGGAGGCATGCATCGGCTGTGGAAGCGGTTTGCCGTCGAAACGAGCAGAGTCAGGGCGGGTGATCGTGTGCTGGATATTGCCGGGGGAACGGCGGATCTGAGCTCGCGCTTCCTTGAGCAGGTGGGGAGGAGGGGAGAGGTCTGGCTGACCGACATCAACAATTCCATGCTGACCATCGGCCGGGATCGTCTGCTGGATGAAGGTGCTGCGGTGCCGGTTGCACAGTGCGATGCGGAAAAGCTGCCGTTCCCCACGAATTACTTCGACTGCGTAAGCGTTGCTTTTGGTCTGAGGAACATGACGCACAAGGATGTTGCGCTGAAAGAAATGCTGCGTGTTTTGCGCCCTGGTGGCTGCGTTATCGTGCTCGAATTCTCCAAGATATGGAAACCTCTGCAACGGCTCTACGACCTCTACTCGTTCAAAGTACTGCCCACGATGGGTGGTCTCGTCGCAAAGGACCGGGACAGCTACCGATATCTCGCCGAATCCATCCGCGTGCATCCAGGGCAGGAGGAGTTGAAACAGTTGATGCAAAAAGCCGGATTCGAGCGCGTGGAGTATTTCAATCTTGCCGCAAATGCGGTAGCTCTACATCGCGGGTACAAGCTCTAGAAATAATCTTTCGGAAAACTTACCCGGGCTGTCGAAGCCTTCTTCTCGCTGTATGTCTGGTATCGAACAGAAAGCCTTTCTGTAGCTGATAATATTATTGGTCTTTCCCGTTTTGACAGTGGATATAAAAGAAGCAAAAGAAGCGGGTAATCATGGCAAATAAGAGCGGAGCATTCTTCACTTTCTCCTGAATTTTTCCCGGGGCTTCTTTTATCAGGAGGCATTTCGGGAGCAGCGGCGCGGCACGCAATAAGCTTTTGAATAGGTGCTATATACGCCCGCTTCAAAAAAAGCTTTGGCAGGCGTTGCCGGGGTTGCTTGTATAGCAGGCAATATCCCTCTTTTCCCATGGCTCTATAAGAAGTATAAGGAAGAGTCCGCTCGCATGCGTCGCCAAACTCGTGTCGAGTTCGCGGTCAACCTTTTTTCGAGTTATCATCATGATCGACGTTCGCCATCCGGTACTTCTCTTTGGCGAAATACTGATAGACCGGTTCCCCGATCGGGATGTCTACGGTGGCGCACCTCTGAATGTTGCCCGCCATCTACGCGCTTTTGGTTGTGCGCCTGTTCTGGTAAGCCGGATAGGACAGGATGCAGAGGGCGCACGCTTGCTACGGACGATGGAGGGGGCGGGGCTCAGCATGCATGGCGTACAGCTTGACTCGTTTTATCCCACAGGTGTAGTAGAGGTTCATCTGACTGCGGAAGGACACCGGTTCAATATTGTCCCTAACCAGGCCTACGATCATATTCATCCCCGCCTTGCACGAGTGGCCGCGCTGGCGGCAAACCCGGAAATGGTCTATTTCGGAACGCTGGCCCAACGTGGCGATTCGCATCGAGCCCTCCGTCATATGCTGCGTGCAGCCAGCGGTGAACGTTTTTTTGATGTCAATCTGCGCGATCCCTGGATTTATGGGGAACGACTGCACTGGTCCCTGCGGCACGCCGATATCGTTAAGGCGAACGAGGATGAACTGGATCGCATCGCTCAACTGATGAATATGGATGAGTCTCTAGCCGAGACTCAGGCGGGAGCGCTGATTGAGCGATATCAGTTGGGCGGAGTGCTCATTACCTGCGGCGGTGCCGGGGCTTGGTGGCTGGACCGCGCAGGAAAAAAAATATCGATCGCGCCGGATAAGGCAGTGAGTGTTGTCGACACGGTGGGGGCGGGTGATGCATTCTCCGCGGTCTTCATATTCGGCCTGTTGCAGAGATGGGCTATGTCCGTCACCATGAAGCGAGCACAGCAATTTGCCAGTGCAATTTGCGGGATACGGGGGGCCATTCCCGATCACGACGATTTTTACGAACCGTTCATCAGACAGTGGTCAGTGGACGGTTAGGGAGCGGATGAAAGAGTTATATGTACTGATGCTGAGCCTGCACGGGCTGATTCGGGGAAGCGACATGGAACTGGGGCGCGATGCGGATACCGGCGGCCAGGTGCTGTATGTAGTGGAGTTGGCGCGCGCGCTCGCGCGCCAGCCTCAGGTGGGCAAAGTGGACCTGCTCACGCGAAGGATAGAAGATCCTTCGGTTTCCGCCGATTACGCCCGTCCTGAGGAAACACTGGGCAACAATGCGCGCATTGTTCGCCTTCAGTGCGGCCCGCGCCGCTATCTGCGCAAGGAAAGCCTTTGGCCCTATCTGGATCAACTGGTGGATCGTGCGCTGCTTTTTCTTCGCGGGCAGAAGCGCTTGCCGGATGTTATCCACAGTCACTATGCCGATGCCGGGTATGTCGGCATGCAACTTTCCCAACTCCTAGGTATCCCTCAGATTCATACCGGGCACTCGCTGGGTCGCAGCAAGCAACAGCGCTTGCTGGCACAAGGCCGGAAGCCGCAAGCACTGGAGCGCCAGTTCAGCTTTTACCGGCGAATTGCCACAGAGGAAGCTGTGCTGCAACATGCAAGCCTGATCATTACCAGCACGCCCCAGGAAAGCGTCGAGCAATACGGTCTATACACCAACTATCACCCGGAACGCGCGGTTGTCATTCCGCCAGGGACCGATATATCCCGTTTTTCTCCTCCAAGCCGTCAAAAACCATTGGAAGAGGAGACGATTGGCCTCATCGATCGCTTTCTCGCGCAACCGCGCAAGCCCCTGGTATTGACCATCTGCCGCCCTGAAATTCGAAAAAACCTGGGGGCGCTGGTCGCCGCCTTCGGCAGTTCACCCAAATTGCATGAACAGGCCAATCTCGCCATTGTGGCGGGCAACCGGGATGACATCCGTCAACTGGATGCTGCCCAGAACGAGGTGATGACCGACCTGCTGCTCGATATCGACCGCTACGATTTATGGGGCAAGGTGGCGCTGCCCAAGCATCACAAGCCTGCCGACATCGCCGGTTTCTACCGGCTGGCAGCGCAGCGCCGCGGCGTATTCATCAATCCCGCGCTTACCGAGCCATTCGGCCTTACGCTGATCGAAGCTGCTGCCAGCGGGCTTCCCATTGTCGCAACGGAAGATGGAGGCCCTCGCGATATCGTGGCGAACTGTAAAAATGGAGTACTGGTAAATCCATCGGACATAGGCGCGATCGCGGAAGCGATCGAGTACGCGCTCGATGACCCTATACGCTGGCGGCGGTGGGCGCGCAACGGCATTTCAGGGGTAAAAAACCACTACACATGGGACGCGCATGTCAGGAAATACCTCCACGTTCTGTCGCGCCTGCTGCATCACGAGCGTAAGCGCATCCGCCGGAACCTGGCGATATATCAAAGGCAGCCGCGCCCACTGCCTTTGATATCGCATATGCTCATCACTGATATAGACAATACGCTGCTCGGTGACCGTGCTGCCCTACGTCGTTTTCTTGCAATCCTGCGGGCGACGCCACCCAACCTGGGCTTTGGTGTCGCCACCGGTCGCACGCTGGAAAGCGCGGTGAAAATATTGAAGGAATGGGGCGTACCCCTGCCCGATGTGTTGATCACCGCGGTGGGCAGCGAAATCTATTATGGTCCCAAACTTCGTCCGGATATCGGGTGGCAAAACCTGATCAAGTATCTATGGCGCCGCGATGCCATTGAAAACGTATTGCGGAGGGTGCCGGGACTCACGTTGCAGGCGGACGAAAACCAGCGCGAATTCAAGCTCAGCTATAATGTGGATCTCGAAAAAATGCCGCCAGTAGCCAAAATCCGGACATTGTTGCGCGAGCAGAATCTGTCCGCGCACCTGGTCTATTCGCACCAGGCCTATCTTGACGTGTTGCCACTGAGAGCGTCGAAAGGGCGGGCAATACGTTATCTTGCCTACAAGTGGGGACTGCCGCTACGCGCGTTTCTGGTCGCAGGTGATTCCGGCAACGATCATGAAATGCTGATCGGTGACACGCTTGGCGTAATAGTCGCCAACCATAGTCCCGAACTCGCAAGCCTGAAAGGGAATGAGCAAATCTATTTTGCCAGGTCCTCATATGCTGATGGAATTGCGGAAGGCATGGCGCATTATGAATTTGGTACTTCCATCATGGAGACTGCAAATGCTGCACAAATTTGAAGCCTGGGCTGCCGATCATCGTGGTGATATGTATACGCTTCTGCGCAGGTGGTTTGAACTGGAAAGGCCGCTTTTGCTACATTCCGATCTGGGAGCGGTTTTTCATGGGCTGAGCGCGGAGCATGCGCATCTGCTTGCTAACTCGGAGATACAAGAGATCGTAGGTATCCTGCAGGAAGCTGTATGTCGGCCGCCGCTGGTCTATATGGCAGCACGCGAGGACGCGGGTTGCTGGTGGTACGTGCGACTGCATCTGGATCGGCTTATCCCTGAACCTGTTACCGTGTCCGAATATCTCGCTTTCAAGGAACTGCTGGTAAATCCGGAGGGGGCGAACGAACCCGTGCTGGAAGTTGATTTTACGCCTTTTAGTCGCGGTTCTCCCAAGCTCAAGGAAATCCGGTCTATAGGGCAGGGTGTGATTTTCCTCAACAAACAGCTTGCGGGGGGTCTGTTTGGACAACTTGGGGTGGGGTCGGACAAGCTGCTGCATTTCCTGACAGTACATTCAATGGACGGGAAACAGTTGATGCTGGGCAGTAATTTCACCGATGTGTCGGCACTGCGTTCTGGACTCCGCCAGGCCTTGAGCAGGCTCGAAAAATATCCCGACGATACCGAGTGGAAAGATATTGCAGAGCCGTTAGGCCGAATCGGGTTTGCCCCCGGATGGGGAAATTGCGTCGGGCGTGTAAACGAGACGATGAGTTTGCTGGTGGATATTCTGGAAGCCCCCTCTCCACAGATACTGGAGAACTTTCTCGCACGCATTCCGATGATCTCGAAACTACTGATTCTGTCTCCCCATGGCTACTTTGGCCAGGATAACGTGTTGGGGTTGCCAGACACGGGCGGGCAGGTGGTGTACATCCTCGATCAGGTGCGGGCCCTGGAACGGGAAATGAGCGAGCGCCTGATGTTGCAGGGAATAGATGCGACGCCAAAAATCCTGATTGGCACACGCCTCATACCCGACGCGGGCGATACGCTCTGCAATCAGCCTCTGGAAAAAATTCACGGTACCCAGAATTCATGGATCGTGCGAGTACCGTTTCGGAAAGCAAGCGGCGAAATCGTTCGCCATTGGATATCGCGGTTCGAGATATGGCCATACCTGGAAAATTTCGCGCACGACATCGAACGCGAAGCATTGGCGCAACTCAGTGGACGCCCCGACCTGATCATAGGCAACTATTCGGACGGAAATCTTGTCGCCTCGCTGATTTCGAAACGGATTGGCGTAACCCAGTGCAATATTGCGCATGCGCTGGAGCAGAGCAAGTACCTGCACTCGGCGTTGTATTGGCGGGAGAACGAAGCCCAGTATCACTTCAACTGCCAATATACCGCCGATCTCATCGCGATGAACAGCGCTGATTTCATCATAACCAGCACCTTTCAGGAAATTGCGGGTACCGAGCAGACGGTAGGCCAATATGAAACGTACCAGAACTATACAATGCCGGGTTTATACCGGGTGGTGAATGGCATCGACCTTTTCGATCCCAAGTTCAACATCGTTTCGCCGGGTGCGGATGCAGAAGTCTATTTTTCTTATCTCGATCGCGAGCGGCGACTGGACGCCCTGATTCCGGACATCGAGCGTCTTTTATACCGGGATGATCCAGCGGTGCCTTGTCGCGGCAGCTTTGCTGATCCTGAGAAGCCCCTGATTTTTACAATGGCCCGTCTGGATACGGTGAAGAATCTTACCGGCCTTGCTGCCTGGTTCGGGCAGTGTCAGCCCTTATCGGATGCTGCCAACCTTCTAGTAATCGGCGGATATATCGATCCGGCAGCCTCTTGCGATAGCGAGGAGCGCGCCGAGATCGAACACATGCATGCCATCATGAACGAGTACAAACTGGAGGGACGCATGCGCTGGCTTGGGACCCGACTGGAAAAAAATCTTGCGGGTGAGTTGTACCGGCACGTGGCGGATCGGCGCGGTATTTTTGTTCAGCCGGCCCGATTCGAGGCATTCGG
>DATEEZ010000152.1:0-3667 GCA_035280905.1 Nitrosospira sp. | reverse complement strand
AGCGCACGGGAACGCTGGTTGAAAAGCTTGCCCAGATAAATCGAGGGGTCACCCACTGATTATGATTTGTGGGCGATGGGCTTGTCGGTGAACAGGTAATCTCTCATTTCCATCGAAAAGACTGGATCCTTACGGCGAATCCATTCGAGCACCATCGCCGCGTGCTCCTTTTCCTCATCACGGTTATGCGCGAGGATTGCCTTGAGTTCCTCGTCCTTGCAGGAATCCACGCGCTGGTTATACCAGTCTATAGCCTCCAATTCCTCCATCAGCGAAACGATCGCCTTGTGCATATCCCTCGTTTCATCCGTCAACTCTTCAATGGGTTCATGATAGCCTTCACTTGACATTCTTGCTCCTTTAAAAGGGAGTAATAAAGCACTAGCCGATATGATGCCTCATAATACTGTTCATGCCTGCCGAATTTTTCGGCTTTTTAAACTTGCCAAATCTACATTGCCCGCGCCGACAAGTCACAATTCCAGCAACCTGCTACTGTCCTTGAGCCGCACGCCGCTGAGCTGCATCCTGCGCGCCTCACCAAGCAACCATACAAGTTTCCTGGCGGCTGCCGCATACTCAAGACCTTCAGGTCTTATGTTCGAAATGCAGTTACGCTCTGCATCGGTTCTTCCAGCTTTTGGTTGGAAAGTGAGATAAATGCCGAGGCTGTCGGGTGAACTGAGACCCGGTCTCTCTCCAATGATCACCACCACGGTTTGTACATGTAGTAACCCACCAATCTCATCTCCAAGCGCAACCCTGCTCTGCTCGGCAATTATCAGGGGACCGATGCGCCACTCGACTGGTAACAGGGGTTTTACCGATTGCAGCAGGGGCAGCGCGTGGCGTTGCACTGCAATTGGAGAGAGACCATCCGACAGCACAAAGAGAATGTCGAACCCTTTATTTCCCTGCTCTTTAAGTAAGGCCGAACTCTCGTCGTCAAGACTCTGCCCCAGATCAGGCCTTAGCAAGTAGGTAGTCCGATCCGCCGCGCGGCTGTGTACGCGCAGTACCGGGAAGGAGAGCACTTGCAGGGCTTCCTCAAGTAGCGCAGCGTCTAATGGCTGGTGCACTGCATCCCGGGCTTCGGCGTGCGCTAATCCCAAACGTAACAGTTCTGCTGTAGGAAGGCTGTTGCCCGCGCTCCCCAAGGCAATACGCGCCGGGGTAAAGCGGCGCAATCCATGCCAGGGATCGAACCGGATCATTTCCCTCATGATCGTGCGCTCCCGCCCATGTTGGGAAGCGCGCTGAGTAATGGGTGATCCGGGATTCTGCTGCGCAATTCTCCTTGTGGTCCAGTAATCTGCATTTTCCCCAACCATACTTCGAATTCCGGCGCCCGCTTCAAACCCAGCAAAGCACGCAGATAAAGCGCATCGTGAAACGATGTGCTCTGATAATTCAACATAATATCATCGGCGCCCGGCACACCCATGATGAATGTTACGCCTGCTGCCCCAAGCAAGGTAAGCAAGGTGTCCATATCGTCCTGATCTGCTTCCGCATGATTCGTGTAGCACACGTCACACCCCAGGGGAACCCCCTGGAGCTTGCCGCAGAAATGGTCCTCCAACCCGGCGCGAATGATCTGTTTGCCGTCGTATAAATACTCCGGTCCGATGAAACCTACGACAGTGTTGGTGAGCAAGGGTTTGAATTCTCGCGCCACTGCATAAGCCCGCGCTTCGCACGTTTGCTGGTCAACCCCAAAATTGGCTTTAGCGGAAAGCGCGCTCCCTTGCCCTGTTTCGAAATACATGACGTTGTCCCCCAGGGTCCCACGTTTGAGCGACAATGCAGCCTCTTGCGCCTCGCGCAACAATCTGAGGTTGATGCCAAAGCCGCTATTGGCTTTCTCCGTTCCGGCTATCGACTGAAACACGAGATCCACCGGCGCGCCTTGCTCAATAGCCTCGATAGTATTGGTAACGTGAGTAAGCACACACGACTGGGTGGGAATATCGAAGCGACAACGCACTTCATCCAACATATTCAACAACTGGAGAAGCCCCGAAAGATTGTCCGTTGCGGGATTGACACCAACTACTGCATCACCGCAGCCGTAAAGCAATCCATCGAGCATAGAGGCGGCAATGCCTTTCAAGTCATCAGTAGGATGGTTGGGCTGAAGACGTACCGACAATCTTTCGGGCAAGCCGATAGTGTTGCGAAATCGGGTAATAACCCTGCACTTTTTGGCTACCAGGATCAAATCCTGATTGCGCATTAATTTGCTGACAGCAGCGGCAATTTCCGGCGTAACGCCAGCGGCAATGCGGGTAAGTGTTGCTTCGTCCGTACTTTCGGCAAGCAGCCAATTCCGGAAATCACCGACAGTAAGATGGCTGATTTCCGCAAATGCCGAGGGGTCGTGGCGGTCCATGATGAGCCGCGTCACTTCGTCGGTTTCGTAAGGTATCACTGCTTCCGAAAGGAAAGTCGGAAGGGGGATATCAGCGAGACACATCTTCGCGGCCATGCGCTCAACCGCAGTCGTTGCGGCAATACCAGCCAGGTAGTCGCCGGAACGAGGTGGAGAAGCCTTCGCGAGGAGGTCCTTGAGGTCATTAAAACGATAACTGATGTTGTGGATGGAGTATGAGTAGGTCATCTCGGTATACCGTGCCGATGAGCCAATCAGGAGCAGATGAAACGGAACTCAACTGATTTATAGATGACAACTTTAAAAAAGCAAACCAACGCGTAGTTTGACCCTGATACAAGGTGGGAGAATGCACATCTGTTTCCACGCGGGCTTTTATTTTTCCCTTAACTGCTTCTCCACCCGCTTTTCCACGTCGTCAAAAACGCGATTGACGATGTTCTCCAGGTCGTGCGGGCCATCACGCCCAAAGGTAACGCATTTTTCATAGCCGGTCACCGCAAAGCAGATGCGTGTGCTCGCTGCATCCATCATGCGCAACGCGGAAGTCGCAACTGTACCGTCGCCCTTGAGAAAGATCGAATAGCGCCTGGTGTATTGCGAGGGAAGATCGAAAAAACGGATCCTGTAAAGCTCGTTCAGGAGGTCAATCAGTTCGGCGATTGGGTAGGCAACTTGCAGAAGTTCGTCGCCCCGTTCGAATATAGCCGTTCCCTTGCCCAACAGGCTAACCCGCCAAACTGGAAAGGCTGCATTGCCAGGCTGGCGGGTCAGATGGAGATTGACCTCTTGGAGGGGATAAGCGAGTGGAGGGCCATCAGGCCCCAAGGTGCGCTCGGCTGCCATGGACGCTGACGCGGCAAAAAACAATATGAAAACAGGGAGCAGCCTGACGGGGAAAATCCGGTGCGGCAGTGACAGTGCTCGACAAGTCAGGCTGCAGAACCGTCGCAGAGCAGCGACACGAAAGATTATTCCGGCTGCATCACTGGTCATGGCGCTTTTTGCGCCGCCCTATCCAGCCCAGCAATCCTAGGCCGGCCAGCATCATCGCGTAGGTTTCGGGCTCTGGTATGGCTGTTACGGTATATCCGAGGTCCTGGAGAATACCGATCTCGACCCCACTATAGTCCCGGGTATAAGGACCGGTCTCAGATGCTGCTAGCATCATCATTCCGGCAAAAGCGCTATTGTCATCGTCCAGATGGGAAACGCTGCTCCCCTCCGCCCACGGCAACGGGGTATACAGACCTACTGGATTACCCCCGTTTGCCG
>DATEEZ010000151.1:0-7179 GCA_035280905.1 Nitrosospira sp. | reverse complement strand
GTTGCTGCACGAAAAAACGTGGATGCTGCGTTACAAAGCTTGACCATAGGCTCACTATGCCCTGCGCTTCGCGCCTTGCCCCCACGCTTTTCGTGCAGCAACGCGGGTCGCGAAACAAGTGTTAACAGGCCCTCATAGGAGTAATGTGCGAGATGCGAAAGGAGGGAGGTAAAGCAGTATATTCATCGATGGATTGCATCTTTACCCCATTTAGCCGCAAAATGGGCCTTTGAAAATAACTCTTCCCTGAACAGGGTTATCCAAAATCAGCGCTAATGAAATACTGCAGTAACTGTGGCATGCGTGTGGAATTGCGTATCCCTGAGGGTGATACGCTGCCACGTCATGTTTGTTCTAGCTGCAGTATTATTCACTATGAGAATCCGAAGATTGTGGTGGGCTGTATTCCGGAATGGGAGGATAAGATATTGCTCTGTCGTCGCGCGATTGAACCGCGCCGCGGCTTATGGACGCTGCCTGGGGGCTTCATGGAAAACGCCGAGACGCTGGTTCAGGGAGCCGAGCGTGAGACCTGGGAAGAGGCAAATGCGCGGGTGGAAATGGGCGAACTATATTCAATTTATAGCTTGCCGCATATCAATCAGGTGCACGTGTTGTTTCGGGCGCGACTCCTGAATCTTGACTTCAAACCGGGAACCGAAAGTCTCGACGTCAAACTTTTTCAGGAAGCGGAAATTCCCTGGGATACACTCGCATTCCGCGTTATACGCGAACCATTGAACCGTTATTTCGAGGAACGGCGTTGTGGGAAACTCGGGTTTCATTTGGGAACCATAGAAGACGTTCGCAAATGAGCTCTACTTCTGGATTGCAGTCTATTTCCCTTTATTCACACTGATCCCAGTAAGTCGATAATGTCGAATCGCTCCGCCTTTGCGAGTGGGAAAAAGCCATCCATTATCTCTATCAGGAGCGCTTTGCGGAAAGGGAAGCGGGGTGGCTAATCGAGGGAAACGAGCCTCGAACGCGAGAGGGGGGGATTGTCAGCAAAGTAACGCTTGATGCCCGCGAGTATAGCGGAGGCCAGCTTGTCCTGATAGGTGTGATCTCTCAGTTTCCTTTCCTCATCCGGGTTGCTGATGAATGCCGTCTCGACCAGGATCGAGGGAATGTCGGGAGACTTGAGGACTGCAAAGCCCGCCTGCTCAACTTCCGGCTTATGCAGATGGTTGATGGCGCCTATCTTGGAGAGAACTGCTTTGCCGAGTTTGAGACTGTCGTTGATCGTGGCTGTCTGGGACAAGTCCAGCAAAGTCTGCTTGAGAAAGGGATCCGGGATATCGAGGTTGACACCGCCGACCAGGTCCGCCTCGTTTTCTTTTTTTGCCAGCCATCCCGCAGCCGCCGAAGTGGCTCCCCGTTCTGAAAGTGCAAACACCGACGAGCCGCGGGCATGGGGTTTGTTGAAGGCGTCTGCGTGCACCGATACGAACAAGTCCGCATTCAGCTGACGGGCTTTTACCAGTCGATGCGACAGGGAGATATAATAATCTCCATCGCGGGTGAGGGCGGCGCGCATATTCGGCTCCCTGTCTATCTTTTCTTTGAGCTTCCTGGCGATGGCCAGAGTGATGTTCTTCTCCCTGGTACCGCTGCGGCTTATCGCTCCCGGATCCTCCCCACCATGCCCCGGATCAATGGCGACGGTGATGAGACGGATCATTTCCGGCCTGTTTTTCCTTGCTGTTTCACTGTTCCGGGCAGTCTCGATTTCAGTCCTTGAGTTGACATTGCTGCCAGTGCCTGGCTCGTCCCGCAGCATGTACCCCGCTTTGTCCTTGTTATTCAGAAGCGCCATCAGGGGATCAGGGGGAATAGCAGGGTAGATGTCCAGAACAAGTCGATGCCCGTAGGTTCCAACAGGTGGAATGACAAATGCCTGTGGTTCAACTTCGGTTTTCAGGTCAAGCACCAACCGCAATATGCCTGGTTTGAAACGGCCGAAACGCACTGCGCGAATGTGGGGATCCGCAGGATCTATCCTGTCTTCCAGCTTTTTCAGTTCCGATGTCAGTGAGACATCCTCGAGGTCAACGACGACGCGATCCGGATCCTTTACCGTAGTGAGGGTGTAGCGGATGGCAGAGGCGGATTCAAGCGTGAGACGGGTGTATTCTTCGGATGGCCAGATACGGGCGGAACTGATTCGTATCTTTTCTTCAGCACAGACAGAGCTGACCATTGACGATAACAGGAGTGCTGTGATTGACAGGCATGCACCGGCTGCTACGCGGTTTCGAATAGAGGGAAAACGGATTGAGCTCAAGGACTGTGAGATTGAAGGAACAGACCGTGGGCGCCATCCCTTCAACGCCGCATATTGCTCCTCAATGAGATTTGCCATCGTTTCACGCACAGCTTGCCGGCCTCCGTACCCGTCTGAATTTCAACATTACGCCCTTCTTCAGCGACCTTGAATATAAATTTCAAATCAGCTTGCGGCAATAGCCCGTCTGCCTTTTCCGGCCATTCCACCAGACAGATCGAGTCTGCGTTGAAATAATCCCGGAAACCTGCTTCTTCCCATTCGCTGGGATTGTTGAAACGATAGAAATCAAAATGATACAAGTATAACTTAGAAATTTTATAAAGTTCAATCAAATTATAGGTGGGACTTTTCACTTTTCCCAGATAACCAAGTCCGCGTAATATTCCGCGCGTCAATGTGGTTTTCCCTGCTCCCAGTTCGCCTTCCAGGAATACAACAAGGCCTGGACGCAACGCGGGAGCGATTGCGGCCCCGAGCGCCAGGGTGGCGGTTTCGTCGGCGAGATGGCAGGTTTGGTGAAGAGCTATCAAGGTGATGAATGGCGGCAGAGCCGGTATGATATGAATATGCGTAAAGAACCGTCCACGGAACTATCCCCGGAACCTTTGAAAGGTCTTCCCGATTCTACTGTCGATCTTCCGCAACTCGCCAGGTCCATCAAGGAATGGGGGAAGAAGCTCGGTTTTCAGAAGGTTTCCATCGCCGATGCTGCCGCGGACATGAGGCAGGCGGAGACAGGTTTGTTCGAATGGCTGGACAAGGGTTACCACGGGGAGATGGATTATATGGCAAGACACGGTACCCGGCGTACTCGTCCTGCCGAACTCGTTCCGGGAACGCTGCGGGTGATCTCCGTGCGCATGAATTATATGCCGGTCGCAAAGGATAGTTGGCAAGTCATCCAGGATGGTACCCAGGCGTTTATCTCGCGTTATGCTCTGGGTCGGGATTACCACAAGGTGCTGCGCGGACGACTGCAAAGGCTTGCGGAAAAAATCGAGGCGGAAACAGGACACCTGAGCTACCGCGTATTCAGCGACAGCGCTCCGGTAATGGAAGTTGAATGGGCGCAAAAATCGGGTCTCGGCTGGCGCGGGAAGCATACGCTGTTGCTTTCCCGTGATGCGGGGTCCATGTTCTTTCTGGGCGAACTGTTTACGGATCTGCCGCTGCCCGTAGACAGTCCCGTGGGGAATTATTGCGGGAGTTGCACGAGGTGCCTCGATATCTGCCCGACGCGGGCGATCATAGCGCCCTATCGGTTGGATGCACAACGTTGTATTTCTTATCTTACCATTGAACATAAGGGCAGTATTCCCGAAGCGTTGCGGCCTTTGATCGGCAACCGGGTATATGGCTGCGATGATTGCCAGCTCGCCTGCCCTTGGAACAAATTTGCGACAATTACCGATGAAGATGATTTTTCTGTACGAAACGGCCTGGATAGTGCGTCTCTGATCGAATTGTTCGCGTGGAGCAGGGAGGAGTTTGAGGCACGGCTTGCCGGGACTCCGATTCGGCGCATCGGACATGAGCAATGGCTGCGCAACCTGGCAGTGGGCTTGGGGAATGCGCCATTCTCCATGGATATCATTGAAGCATTGCGGGCACGCCTCGATGATGCTTCATTTCTAGTGCGCGAACATGTCCTCTGGGCATTACATCAGCACAGGCACTCTCTGCCCTTTTCCGTTGAAAATACGCCAACTCCCAAAAAATAAATCGAGTTTTGTGTGGAATTTAACATACTGTGCCGTAAGAGTGTACTAAAGTCCAATTCGCTTTGGCCCCTCCAGTTGATAGGATACGACATGTTCCGGCGTATGGATGAACCCGAGGGTGTCGCGAGAAGTTCGAGTTTCGGCACCATCCCTGAATCGAAGGCATTCCTCCAGCCTCCAACGCCACAAAATACGTTACGATACGCAGTTATTTTGCTGTTTGCGCACATGAATACTGTCTTGACAGGTGTATTGACTTATAGCATCTTTATTTTACGTTAAGGGTCAATAATCCTTATCCGACTCAGGCATTTTCTAATCAACAAAAAAGGAAATTCAGTGAACGCCCTTCGTATTCGTACCGCAACATGGTTCTCTTGTTTTGCTGTTGTAATTCCTCTCCTTTCCCTTGGTGGTTGCAAAACATATCCATTCCTGAATCCAGATGAAAAGCCCGTTGCGCACGATTACCTGATCGGTCCGGGGGATAATGTCGATATCATCGTCTGGCGCAATCCCGAAGTTTCCATGGCGGTGCCCGTTCGACCTGATGGCAAAATTACCACTCCCCTGGTAGAGGATCTGACGGCAAGCGGAAAAACCTCGACGCAGTTGGCGCGAGATATCGAGGAGGCATTGTCGAAGTACATTCAGCAGCCGGTCGTCACGGTTGTGGTGACAGAATTTGTAGGGCCATACTCCGAGCAGATCCGGGTAATAGGGGAAGCTGCCGAGCCTCAGGCATTGCCCTATCGGGAGGAAATGACGCTGATGGATGTCCTGATTGCGGTGGGCGGTATGACCGACTTTGCCGCGGGTAACCGCGCCAGGATCGTGCGTAATGTGGATGGGAAACAACAGCAGTTTAGCGTACGATTGGACGACCTCATTCGGGACGGGGATGTCACGGCCAACGTGCCCATGAAGCAGGGGGATGTGCTTGTCATACCTGAAAGTTATTTCTGATCTGGTGAAATTCTACTGCGGGGACTTAATCCTCCTGTAACGGCATTGCGATAGATTTCTAAAGTTTTCATTACCCAGTACGTTGAAATGAAAAAGAAGACTATTTCAGGAATAGCGACTTATTCCATCCGGGTTTTTATTCCTGAATATTCCCGAGGCGGTTGCCATGAAATAGTTCATTCTTTTCGATAAGCGCTCCACTATTTTTTCAGCTCCCATGAAGCAGCGAGACGTAATACCAGGGATAACGAGAATCCTGGTTAGAACCTATTCCAAGACAAGAGTGCTTTTACTGTCCCCATCATTGACCATCTCTCTAAGGACCATTTGACGATATGGAGGAGCTGACAACCCAACTGCTGGTTTATCTGAAAGGGATATGGAAATATCGCTGGGTCGCTGTGGCTGCAGCCTGGATTGTTGCGGTGACCGGTTGGATCATCGTTTATAAACTTCCTGATGATTACCAGGCTTCCGCCAGAATCTATGTCGATACGCAAAACGTGTTGAAGCCATTGTTGCAGGGCATGACAGTTTCGCCTGACACGCAGCAGCAGGTCTCCATCATGAGTCGCACCCTGATCAGCCGTCCCAATGTGGAAAGAGTCATTCGTATGGTGGATCTTGATATCAAGGCAAAAGATACGAAGGATCAGGAAAGACTCGTGAAGGAGCTCATGGATAAAATCAAATTGGGGACTACGGGGCGCGATAACCTTTTTGCCATTTCCTACAACAATCAGAATCCAAAACTCGCCAAAGACATTGTCCAATCTTTATTGACCATTTTTGTTGAAGGGGGACTTGGAAACAAAAGTCACGATTCCTCATCGGCCATTCGCTTCATTGATGAGCAAATTAAAGCTTATGAGGAGAAATTGATCGCAGGGGAAAATAATCTCAAGACATTCAAACAGAAGAACATTGGAATAATGCCGCAACAAGGCAATGATTATTATTCACAGTTGTCCCAGGCGATGGACGATCTCAATAAAACCAAGCTGGAGCTGCGCGAGGCGGAGCAGGCGAGAGATGCGATCAAACGGCAGATCACGGGTGATGAACCGGTTCTCCTCGTGGATCAGGGTGAAGGCGGATCAGCTTCATCGATAGTTAATGTGGAACTTGATTCCCGAATTCAGGCATTGAACAAGAACCTCGACTCACTCAGGCTAAACTACACAGAGCTGCACCCGGATATTATTGCGACGAAACGCCTCATTACCCAGCTTGAGGAACGCAAGATCGAAGAGGCCAAGCTGACGAGGAATAGCTCGGATCCGGGCAAAAACTATAGTCCGATGTTGCAGCAACTCAATGTGGCATTGGCAGATGCGGAAGCTGATGTGGCATCGATGAATGCCCGGGTGGAAGAGTACACAGCCCGCTACGAGCGCCTGAAGTCCTTGAGCAATGCCGTGCCTCAGGTTGAAGCGGAACTGGCGCAGCTCAACCGCGATTACCAGGTAAACAAGGCAAACTACGAAAAACTGCTTGAGCGGCGCGAATCGGCCAAAATCTCCGGAGATTTGGGCTCCACCACAGACTTGGTGTCATTTCGTGTTATTGATCCGCCAACAGTTTCAGACAGGCCCGTCGGCCCGGACCGTGCAAAATTCTTCTCCATCGTTTTCCTTGGTTCTTTACTGGCGGGGATCGGCTTAGCGTTCATTATCAGCCAGATCAGGCCTACCTTCCACAGCCAGATGAGCTTGCGCGAGGTTTCGGGCAAGCCGATACTGGGTTCAATTCCCATGATCTGGACAGATAAGGAAAAGGTAAAACGCAGAAAGCGCCTCTACGCGTTCGGGTTGTCCCTGCTGTCCCTGTTAGGCTTGTATGTCGCCCTTATGCTGAAGATAGCGTGATCCGTGCTTTGAAAGATCGTCGAGTTGGTGTTGGAAATTTTGATAACGGGGGACCTGTTTCGGCGGAAGGTTGCCTTATATCTCTGATTTTCTCCTTGAAACCTATTTTTGATGGAATTTGCATTTCTCCACCCCGACTTTTTCGCACAAATATTTCAGCCCAGCGACTGAATTGATTCTGGGATTCAGCAGCGTGGCAGAATCATTTAATTAAAATCTCTTTAACCACCATTCCTGTCACAATCCCATGGGTAGGTTTAGTATTTTATAAAACCAAAGCGCAGGGGATCTCGAAACAGAACGGGAGAACACGTGAGCATAATTGAAAAGGCTG
>DATEEZ010000150.1:0-10313 GCA_035280905.1 Nitrosospira sp. | reverse complement strand
ATCTCCTGGCATTCCTTCCACAGGATAGGTTTCGCCATGAAAATTGGGGTTCTTTTCCAGGATCATTATCCGGTTGGGATTATTCTCCGACAGCATGTAAGGGCCAGTCCCGACAGGATACCAATCAAGGTTGATATTTTTTTCTGCCAATCCTTTCTGGCTGTAGAAGCGCTCCGCTTCCCACGGGATAGGCGCGAAAAAGGGCATTGCGAGCCAGTAACTGAACTGGGGATATTTGCCCTTGATCTTGATGCGATAGGTATACCGGTCCACCACCTCGGCCCCCTCAAGGGGATAACGGGCAAGATCCAGGTAATCCTCGCCGTCCTGCTCGCGACCGCTCTGCTCCCCCTGCCCCCTCCGCTCCTTGAACTGCTCCTTGGCCGCCGCCTCGAGCGTAGCCGCATATTCCTTGAGGCCCACAATGTAGTCGGACATCAGGCCGAAAATGGGAGAATGCAACCGTGGATGAGCCAATCGCTTGATCTGGAAAACGTAATCCCCAGCGGTGAGTTCCCGGGAATCGGTTTGCTGAAAATCGCTCAACTTGTAAATGCCACGTACATCCTCCTCGCCAAGCCGGTGATACAGGAACTCTCCCTGTGGGTCCCTGGCAAAGGCCGGATGAGGTTGATAACGTATACCGGGCTTGATTGAAATTTCATAAACGGTAAAGGCGATATGGCTGGCGTCCGCATTGTCTCCCAGGCGCGTCCCTCTTTCGTCAAAATAGTGCACCTCCGGCATTTTCGCCGCGGTCGCGGGAATCAGTTCATAGGGACGTTTCAGGTAATGATATTGCAGCGGCGGTTCATATATCTGCGCCGTAAAAAGAATTTCATTGGAGCTGTATGACTGCACCGGGTCCAGATGCTTGGGACGCTCGGCAAAAGCAGCATAAAGTATATTTTTTTCTGCATCCGCGGCAGGGTAGGGACTGTTCCACGCATTGCCGCTGCAGGCGCACACCAGAACAGCAAGGAATGCGGGAAGGAAATGCGTCGCTGACAAGATTGCAGTCTTATTCAGAAATCGGATAAACACGGGCTTGACGGTGCAGCGACAATTCTTGATTCCTCATGAGCAGATTTTTCGGCAAACTATATGATTCTACAAGCATGCAAGAGTTGAGGCTATAATGCCGGAATTGGCAGGCTCAGCGTATATTTCAGTTCGACGCTATGCGTCACAGTATTTGTTCGTGTACCTTGACCCGCAGTTTCTTCGGAAGTTCAGCCGTCCGCGCGACTTCCGGATATCCAGACAAACCGGAACACCACATTCCTGTATTTCTGCACTCCGTATTTCACATCATTACTCCAACGCAGCAAGGATATGACATGACATTTCTCGCCAACAAGCGCATTCTCATCACGGGCCTTCTGACCAACCGTTCGATTGCATATGGAATCGCAAAGGCGATGCATCGCGAGGGCGCTCAGCTTGCTTTTACCTATCAAGGGGAAGGCGTACGTGAACGGGTCGAAAAAGTCATTAAGGAATTTGACAGCGATCTGCTGTTTCCCTGCGATGTTTCAAAGGATGATGAAATCGCCCAATGTTTCGATGATCTCGGAAAGCGCTGGGACGGCCTGGACGGTATTGTTCATTCCATTGCCTTTGCCCCACGGGAGGCGCTTAGCGGAGATTATCTTGAAACCGTGAACCGCGAGGCTTTTCGCATTGCCCACGATGTCAGTTCCTACAGTTTCGCGGCGCTGGCAAAAGCCGGCTTGCCGCTGATGCAGGGACGAAATGGCGCGCTTCTGACGCTTTCCTATCTGGGTGCAAAACGGGTGATGCCAAATTACAATGTTATGGGATTGGCCAAAGCAAGTCTCGAAGCGAATGTACGCTTCATGGCGTCCAGCCTGGGTCCCAAGGGAATACGTGTCAACGCCATTTCGGCAGGGCCGATCAAAACGCTGGCAGCAGCAGGAATCGGCAACTTTGGAAAACTGCTGAGCTACACGGAAAAGGTCGCGCCATTGCGGCGTAATGTATCGATCCTAGATGTAGGCAACGTCGCCGCCTTTCTCTGCAGTGATCTGGCAAGCGGCATAACAGGGGAAATTACCCATGTCGATGCCGGATTTAACACTATTGCCTTCGACACTCTCTAGTCCCGGGGGTATGACTACTTCTCGAGGTTTTCACTCCTGACCGATACGTCATACCTTTTCTTGATTCCATCCAGATAGGACGAAAATTCTTCCTGGGCGAACAACTGGCTCAGTTGGCCTGCAAAAACTTTTCGCTCGCCCGGGCTGGGCGCAGCCGGCTCGATGACGCGGTCAATACGAATCAGGGTAAAGCCGCCCTGAGCATTCGGCAGGCCTGAATAGGCCGGCAACTGATTTGTTTCAGCCCTGAAAATTGCCTGTACCGTCTCATTGTCAAAACCCTGACGCTCCTTTCTCGAAACCTTCTGGTTGGGACTCCATTTGACTGTAGCAGTCTTTCCTTGCTGTAGCTGCGCAAGCTGCTCCTTCCCTTCATTTACCGCTGCTTTGGAGGCCTCCTCCCGGGCGATCAGCACCGCAATTTTATCCCTCAGCTCGTCCGCAGAAGGGGTGGTGGCCGACCTGTAGTCCAGTACCCTGGCGGAAACAAGCGTGTTGGGAGAAACTTCGATCGCCTCCGTGTTGCGTTTATCCTTGATCGCATCTTCCGAAAATATTGCCAGGAGCAGCCTTTCGTTGTTGAAATAAGGTGGCTCACCCGAGTTCTTCCGAATCCAGTCGCTCTGCTGTATGGGCAAGCCAAGACTCTCCGCAACCGGTTTCAGGCTATCACTCTGCTCATACACCATGTTACTGAAGCTGTCCGCCATTTCGCCAAACGTCTTTGCAGCTTTCTGTTTTTTGACTTCCTGCTCAACCTGTTTCTTCACTTCCTCGAAACTGGCTTGCTTTCCGCCTCTCGTCTCCGCAAGCAGGATAATGTGGAATCCATGCTCAGTCTCGACGATATCGCTGATTTCGTCCGGCTTCATACGGAAAACCACGTCCTCGAATGACTTGGTCATCATGTTGCGGGCGAAAAAGCCGAGATCTCCCCCCGCCGGCGCCGACCCCGGATCCTGAGAGTGTTGCTTCGCAAATTCCGCAAAGCGCCGTGGGGATTTTCTGACTTCGGCTAGCAGTTCCTCAGCTTTGGCGCGTGCTGCCGCCCGATCGGAAGCGGAAGCCGAGGCAGGTGCGCTTATGAGGATGTGGCTCGCGCGGCGTTCTTCGGATTGTCCGAATTCGTGCTTGTGCTCCTCGTAATATGCCAGCGCTTCATCGGCGGTTACCTGAGCGTTGCCGGCCAGCGCATCCATCGATAACACCACATATTCCACCCGCGCCTGTTCCGGCAACTGGAATTCCGCTTTATGCGCTTCATAATAAGCTCTGATGGCATCATCACCCGGTTTGATATTCGCGAGAAATTGTTCCGGTTGGATTTGAACAACACTTACCTCACGCTTTTCGTCACCCAAACGGAGGATTTTGTCCGCGACTGAATGGGAAATAAAAGCATTTCTGGTGAAAGGGTCAACTAGTTGCTGGCGCATCAGGTCCTGGCGCAGGCGTGCTTCAAAAGCACGCACGCTCATTCCCTGACTCTGCAGCCATTCTTCATAGCGCTGCTTCGAAAAATTTCCGTCTTCCTGAAACAAATCGATGCTCTGGATCATCTCAACCAGTTGCGCATCGGACACCCCCAGTCCAACACGAAATGCCTCCTGCCGCAGCAAGCGCTGCTGTATCAATCCTTCCAGAACGGCTGCTCTCACTTCCGGTTTCTCCAGCAGCGCCGGGTTGAAATTCTCTCCCATCGTTGCGCGCATACTCTCCTGCTGATTGCGCAGCGCCTGATCAAATTCCTGGCGCGAGATTTTTTCTCCTGCGGCGAGCGCAACGTGGTCACCCGCATCGGCACTGCGATAGGATTCAACGCCCCAGAAAACGAACGGCAATGTGGCAAGTCCCAGGATGATCTGGACTATACGCCTTTTCTTGTTGACGAAATCAAACATTGAATGACGGAAAACGAATAAAAAAGGCGAACTCTCGTTCGCCCTGATGTAGCCAAATATGGCGGAGTGGACGGGACTCGAACCCGCGACCCCCGGCGTGACAGGCCGGTATTCTAACCAACTGAACTACCACTCCTATAAATCGAACTCTGGTGGGTGCTGACGGGGTCGAACCGCCGACATTCGCCTTGTAAGGGCGACGCTCTACCAACTGAGCTAAGCACCCCCGCCGAAAAGCTGCTAGTTTACTTCATCCTTGAGCGCCTTGCCAGCAATGAATTTAGGAACCTTTGTGGCTTCGATTGTGATAGCAGCACCTGTACGGGGGTTGCGACCGGTGCGAGCGGCACGCGTACCTACCTTGAATGTCCCAAACCCTACCAGGGTTACACTTTGGCCTTTTTTAAGAGCGGCTTTAATCGCTTCCAGCGCGCCGTCCAGCGCATTTCCCGCCGAAGCTTTGGAAATGTCCGATGATTTGGCGATGGCTTCGATGAGTTCAGCTTTATTCACGTGATTCCCCTTTCATTATTGTTAAGAGAGTAAAAACCCTGCAAACGTTTTATATCAAGCGGCTTGTGCGTGGTCAAGCCACATTGTAAAGATATTTCCGCTTCGCCTTTATAAAACATTTGCAGATCATTAGTCTCCTATCATCGCTGTTATACAGACTCTTTATACAAACTCTAGTGCTTGATGACCGCAGGAGTCACATCGCCTTCCACTGCAACAGGAGCGGGAACTGATGAGGGAGCGGCTGGAAGCGGTTCGGGTTTGTTTTCCAGGGCTAGATCCAGTACCTGATCTATCCATTTGACCGGATGGATATCCAGCCTGTTTTTGATATTCTCCGGGATTTCGTTCAAATCTTTCACGTTGTCCTCGGGAATCAGCACAGTCTTTATGCCCCCCCGGTGCGCCGCCAGCAGTTTTTCCTTGAGCCCGCCGATCGGTAGCACCTCACCGCGAAGCGTGATCTCACCCGTCATCGCGACGGTCGCGCGCGCTGGAATGTTCGTCAATGCCGATACCATCGCCACGCAGATGCCGATTCCGGCACTCGGACCGTCTTTCGGTGTTGCACCTTCCGGCAAGTGGATATGGATGTCATTCTTCTGGTAAAAATCATCGGCAATACCCAAAGCCCTTGATCTACTCCGAGCGACCGAGAGGGCGGCCTGGACCGATTCCTGCATGACCTCACCCAGTTTCCCGGTCGTGATGGATTTACCCTTGCCTGGCAATACGACGGCCTCGATCGTTAACAATTCCCCCCCAACCTCGGTCCAGGCAAGACCCGTCACCTGCCCGATCTGGTTCTTTTCCTCTGCGACGCCATAGGTGTAACGCCTTACGCCGAGGTATTTGTCGAGGTTCCTCCCGGTGACGGTAATCCGTTTCTGTCCGCCCTTCAGGAGCAGCGCCTTTACCACTTTACGGCATATCTTGGAAATTTCGCGTTCCATCGCCCGCACGCCCGCTTCGCGTGTGTAATAGCGCGTAACATCCCGCAAGGCCGACTCTGAGACTGTCAGCTCATTTTCCTTCAAGCCGTGATTTTTCATCTGTTTTGGCAACAGATAGCGTGTCGCGATGTTGAGTTTTTCATCCTCGGTGTAGCCTGACAGCCGAATCACTTCCATTCGGTCCAGTAGCGGAGCAGGGATGTTCAACGTATTCGCAGTCGCGACGAACATGACGTCCGACAGATCATACTCAACCTCGACATAGTGATCGACGAACGAGTTATTCTGCTCGGGATCCAGCACTTCCAGGAGTGCGGACGAGGGGTCACCCCGAAAATCCATGCCCATCTTGTCCACCTCGTCGAGCAGGAACAAAGGATTCTTCACGCCCACTTTCGCCATGTTCTGCAGAATCTTGCCCGGCATGGAACCGATATAGGTGCGGCGATGACCACGCACCTCCGCTTCGTCGCGAACGCCACCGAGCGACATGCGTACGAACTTCCGGTTGGTGGCCCGGGCGATCGATTGCCCCAATGAAGTCTTCCCTACCCCAGGCGGGCCCACCAGGCAAAGGATGGGTGCTTTCAACTTATCCACACGCTGCTGTACCGCAAGATACTCGACAATCCGTTCCTTGACCTTTTCCAGACCGTAGTGATCCTGCTCGAGCACGCCTTCGGCCGCACTGAGGTCTTTGCTTATCTTGCTTTTTTTCTTCCATGGCAGGGCTACCAGCGCATCAATATAATTACGAACCACGGTAGCTTCAGCCGACATGGGCGACATCAATCGCAGTTTTTTCAACTCCGATTCCGCCTTGGCACGCGCCTCCTTGGACATCTGCGCGCTTTTGATCTTTTTGTCCATCTCTTCCAGATCAGCGCCTTCCTCGCCTTCACCCAGTTCCTTCTGGATGGCCTTCACCTGCTCATTGAGATAGTAGTCCCGCTGGCTTTTTTCCATCTGCCGCTTTACACGGCCACGAATCCGCTTTTCCACTTGAAGTATGTCAAGCTCGGTTTCCAGCAGACCAAGCAAGTGCTCCAGGCGCTTCGGCACATCGAAAATTTCCAGCACTTCCTGTTTCTGCTCCAGCTTCAGAGGCAGGTGCGCAGCGATGGTATCAGCCAGACGCCCTGCCTCATCTATGCCACTTAGCGAAGTCAGGATCTCCGGAGGAATCTTCTTGTTCAGCTTCACGTACTGATCGAACTGGGCGAGCATGGCGCGGCGCATCGCCTCGACCTCATGGTTATCCACGGTATCAGGCGGCAGCAATGCAGCCTCCCCGGCGAAGTACGTGCCGTCGTCAACCACTTTCATGATGCGCGCGCGGCGACCGCCTTCCACCAATACTTTCACAGTACCGTCGGGCAGCTTGAGCATTTGCAGCAGATTTGCAACGCTGCACACTCCGTACAGATCTTCGGGCGCAGGCTCGTCCTTGGCTGCAAATTTCTGCGCCACAAGTAAAATGCTCTTGCCGGATTCCATCGCAATTTCCAAGGCCTTGATGGACTTGGGCCTGCCAACGAACAGGGGAATCACCATGTGCGGAAAAACCACCACGTCACGCAATGGCAACAAAGGTAATGAAATCTGATTTTGATCGTTCACGGGAGAGGACATATCGGCTCACCTATAAGAAACAAACGATAGTTATGGGGACGCCGTAAAGAAAATCAAGGCAACGAACGGCAATATCGAAACATGAAACCCGGACTAGCAGCTCTTCGCCACTTTCGGTTTGTCCGAATAGATCAGAATGGGTTTGATATCCCCATTGACAGAACTGTGGTCAATCACCACTTTGGCAACATTTTCCAGTGACGGCAGGTCAAACATCGTATCCAGCAGCGCAGCCTCAAGAATGGAGCGTAAACCTCGCGCACCGGTCTTTCGTGCGAGTGCCTTCCGGGCAACCGCTTTGAGTGCCTGCTCCCGGAATTCGAGCTCAATGCCCCCTTCCATGTGAAACATTTTCTGATACTGCTTGATGAGCGCATTCTTTGGTTCCGTCAGGATTTGGATCAACGCGGCCTCGTCGAGTTCCTCGAGGGTTGCAACGACAGGTAATCGGCCGACGAATTCCGGAATCAGGCCATACTTGACCAGATCCTCGGGCTCGACACCCCGCAGTACAGCACCAAAATCCTTGCGGTTATCCTGGGTTCTTACATTGGCGCTGAAACCTATCCCGCCCTTTTCCGAGCGAGCGCGTATGATCTTCTCCAGGCCGTCAAAAGCGCCCCCGCAAATGAAAAGAATATTGGTGGTATCTACCTGCACGAACTCCTGGTTGGGATGCTTTCTTCCTCCCTGCGGCGGCACAGACGCAACCGTGCCCTCGATCAGCTTGAGCAACGCCTGCTGCACACCCTCACCCGAGACGTCGCGCGTGATGGATGGATTATCCGATTTCCGTGAAATCTTGTCGATTTCGTCTATGTAAACGATACCTTGCTGAGCCTTTTCTGCGTCGTAGTTACATTTCTGAAGCAGTTTCTGGATGATGTTTTCAACGTCCTCACCGACATAACCCGCCTCGGTCAGCGTTGTAGCGTCCGCCATGACAAAAGGCACATCCAGCAACCGAGCCAGCGTCTGGGCGAGCAGCGTCTTGCCCGAACCCGTAGGACCAATCAACAGGATATTGCTCTTTGCCAGCTCAATCTCATCCGAGTCAGCGGATTTCGCAAGGGTTCTCAGACGCTTGTAGTGATTATAAACCGCTACCGACAGAATTTTCTTCGCCTGCTCCTGGCCAATCACGTATTGATCCAGGATCTGACGAATTTCATGGGGAACGGGCAAGTCGGACCTTGCGAGCTTGGCCGCCTCCACTCCCTGTATTTCCTCGCGAATGATGTCGTTGCACAACTCGATACATTCGTCGCATATGAATACGGAAGGACCGGCGATCAGCTTCTTTACCTCGTGCTGGCTCTTGCCGCAAAAGGAACAATAAAGCAGTTTTTCTCCGCCAGTTTTCTCTGACATAGCTTTATCCCGCATTATCCGAGCTGAAGAGCTCGTGACTGATTACAAGGTTTCCCGAAGTTAAACTTCAACCGACACCCTCACCCCTTGAGGTTAGCACAGCATCCACCAAGCCATATTTCACAGAATCCTCCGCACCCAGAAAGTTATCCCGATCTGTATCTCTTTCGATGGTTTCCATGCTCTGACCGGTGTGTTTTGACAGTAGCTCGTTCAATCGGTTCTTCAGATACAGGATTTCCCGGGCATGGATCTCGATATCGGACGCCTGCCCCTGGAAACCGCCCAGCGGCTGGTGAATCATCACACGGGAGTTGGGCAGGCAAAACCGTTTCCCTTTCGCCCCGGCTGCCAGAAGCAGCGATCCCATGCTGGCAGCCTGCCCTATGCAAAGCGTGCTGACGTCAGGCTTGACAAACTGCATGGTATCGTAGACCGCCATTCCGGCGGAAACGAGGCCGCCAGGCGAATTTATGTAAAAATGAATATCCTTGTCAGCATTTTCCGATTCAAGAAACAGGAGCTGAGCGACAATCAGGTTGGCAGATGCCTCCGTAACGGGTCCCACAAGAAATATGACCCGCTCTCGCAGCAGTCGGGAATAAATATCGTATGCCCGCTCTCCCCGCCCGCTGGTTTCAATCACCATCGGGATTAGACCCAAACCTTGCGGATCGGGATTACGCTGCTTCCACTCAAATCGTTGCATGTTTATGACCTTCCCATCAATTCATCCAGCATCATCGGCTTGTCGGTCACTACCGCCTTCTCCAGTACCCACGTCACCACATTATCCTCCAGTGCTGCCGATTCAGCCTCCCTCAGCCGTTCCGGCGCGGCATAATGCCACTTGACTACTTCGGCCGGATTTTCGTAGGCTTGCGCGAGATCTTCCACCACAGCCCGCACCTGCTCCGGTTTGGGGTGCAAGTTGTGCGTTTTTACCAACTCCCCCAGAATCAGGCCCAACTTTACCCGATGTTGCGCCCGCTCCTCGAGCATATCGTGCGGCAGGGAGAAGTTCTTTGTATCCATGCCACGTGAAGCAAAATCATTGCGGGCATCCTCCATCAGACGATCTACTTCCATTTCCACCAGCGCTTTGGGAGGATCAACGCTACTGGTCGTATCGAGAAGGACCTGCATTACCTGTTCCTTGAGCTTCGCATTTACGCGTTTGGCTGCCTCGCGCTCAAGATTTGCCTGGATTTCGCCACGCATCCTTTCAACATCGCCATCGGCAATACCAAGCGAAGCGACAAAGTCGGCATCCACTTCGGGCAGTCTCGAAGACTCCACTCCATTGAGCTTCACTTCAAATGTAGCCGTTTTTCCTGCGACCTCCTTTCCATGATAGTCCGATGGAAAGGTAACTTCAAATGTTTTGCTCTGACCGGTGCTCATGCCGAGAAGAGGCTCTTCGAAGTCCTTGAGAAGCCTTCCTTCGCCAAGCACGAGACTGAAATTCTCAGCTTTACCGCCCGCAAACTCGGCGCCGTCGATCAAGCCGCGATAGTCGATACTGATTCGATCACCTGCCCCCGCCGGCCGATCTGCAGGCTCAAACTCAACCCGCTGCTTGCGCAGTACCTCCAGTGTTTTATCCACATCGGCAGGGGTAACTTCGACCACAGGGCGTTCAATACGTGCACCGCCGAGATCGCCGAGAACGATATCAGGATAGACCTCAAATGTCGCACTAAATTCAACCTGAGCGGTTTCACTTTCTACCGCCTTGGGCTCGAAGCGCGGATAGCCCGCCACCCGCAGGTTATTCTCGCGCACAGCCTCGCTGAAATTCTTTTTCAGTACATCTTCCA
>DATEEZ010000149.1:0-28560 GCA_035280905.1 Nitrosospira sp. | reverse complement strand
TGTGGCTGCTGCCGCAATTGTGGTTTCGCAATTACTGGTCCTGGTCCGGAAAAGATGAGGTAAAACCCCTCCTGCACGCTACTTCCGCGCCCCAAAGTGCTGCCTGGGCGGTGATGGCAGAGCATCCCGCGCTGGGAAACTACTATCTCTACGGCCGCCAGCAAGCCGACCTTCTCTATACGGAGAATGAGACCAACAACATCAGGTTATGGGCCGCACCCAACGCCGGACCTTATGTCAAAGATGCCTTTCACCGTTATCTCATGGAAGGTGAGCAGTCCGCTGTAAATCCCGCGAAAAAGGGAACAAAATTCGGCGCAGCGCATAAGCTCGCAATCCCGCCGGGCAAGACAGGCATGATCGAACTGGTGCTGACGGCGGAGCCCCATCTTGAGCCGTTCGAAAATCAAGACAGGATTTTTGCGCAACGCCGCGCCGAAGCAGATAGTTTTTTCCAGACGTTTCTGACAGACGACGCACCCGCCGAGGATCAGCGTATCCTGCGGCAGGCGTTGGCGGGCATGATATGGACCAAGCAGTTCTATCACTACGACGTATCCGACTGGCTGAAAGGCGACCAGGCAACACCGCCGGAATCGAGGCGGCAGGGACGCAACCACGCATGGTCCCATCTCAAGGCGCGCCATGTCATCTCCATGCCAGACACCTGGGAGTACCCGTGGTTTGCCGCCTGGGATCTCGCGTTTCACTGTCCCACGCTGGCACTCTTCGATGTGGATTTTGCCAAGGAACAGATCGAGCTGCTGCTGAATGAAAACTATCTGCATCCTAACGGGCAACTCCCGGCCTATGAATGGACGTTTGGCGATGTGAATCCGCCGGTGCACGCCATGGGCGCGCTCAAAGTGTTCCGGGCCGAGCGGGTGCAGCGCGGCAAGGCTGACATCGGTTTCCTTAAACGCGTGCTGCACAAGCTATTGCTGAATCATACCTGGTGGATCAATCTCAAGGATTCAACAGGCTCGAATGTATTCGAGGGAGGTTTTCTCGGACTGGACAATATCTCGGTCTACAATCGCTCCGAGCCGCTCTCACCGGGCTACACGCTCAAGCAGGCTGATGCAACCGGCTGGATGGCAATGTTTTCCCTGCAATTGACGGTCATGGCACTGGAAATTGCAGTGGAAGACCCCGCCTATGAGAATATCGCCATCCAGTCCTATAGCCAGTTCCTGGCAATTGCCAATACGATTGCCGGACATACCGGAGCTGGCGTTTCCCTGTGGGACAACACCGACAGCTTCTTCAAGGATCTCATCGTCGAACCGGGGGGAAGCACCCACCGCATCGACGTCTTTTCCTGGGTGGGCATCATTCCGCTGTTTGCGTGCGAGGTCGTGGATGCACGCCTGCTTGCAAACCGCAAACGTTTCAACGCACTGCTTTGGGAGCACAAGGGCGGAATGTTCGATGGAAGCGTGATATGCGCCTGCCCCGTTGACACCAACGAACGGGGCGAGCATCTGCTATCCCTGGTAACCCCCGCGATGTTCGTCAAGATATTGCCACGGATCTTCAATGAAGAGGAGTTCCTTTCTCCACACGGGGTGCGCAGCGTCTCCAGGCGTCATGCCAACCAAACAAACCTCGGCCATATCCCGGGCGTCGGTAAAGCTGTCATCCGTTATGTTCCTGGCGAGTCCGACTCCCCCTTGTTTGGCGGCAATTCCAACTGGCGTGGGCCGGTGTGGATGCAGACCAACTACATGCTGATTCAGACTATCGAAAAGATGCACCGCTACCTCGGCGATGCCTTTACTTTTCCTGCCCCCTGCCTGAACCATTACGAAATCAACCTCAAATACGCTGCCAATATGCTGGCGGAACGGCTGGTGGATATTTTTCGCCGTGATGAATCCGACCTGATTCCGGCCTTCCCCGAAAAGAGCCCGCACCAGACGAATCCTCACTGGCGCGACCTGCTGCTGTTCCATGAGTATTTTCACGGCGAAACCGGGCAGGGCTTAGGCGCAGCACATCAGACCGGCTGGACAGGGCTGGTGGCGAACCTGATGATGCGACGATATCGGGAGGGGATTCCGGAGTTTTGGAAGCGGCAGGCCTCGGCAAAGACCTAGCAGGGCCAAATAATTACTTCACAAAGAAATAAATGAATGTCTCAATCCAGTAAAGCCAGACTTTCAACCGATTCCCTAGTATTTGAAGCGGTATTGAATAACCATACTCCCATGATGCAGCAATACCTGCGCATCAAGGCGCAGCATCCTGATATGTTGATGTTCTACCGGATGGGGGATTTCTACGAACTGTTCTTTGATGATGCGGAAAAGGCGGCGAAGCTGCTCGACATCACCCTGACCCGTCGTGGCAATTCAGCGGGAGAGCCGATCAAGATGGCGGGCGTGCCTTACCATTCCGCGGAGCAGTATCTGGCAAAGCTCGTCAAGCTTGGCGAATCGGTCGTCATCTGCGAACAGGTGGGCGATCCAGCCGCCGCGAAAGGACCGGTAGAGCGCCAGGTGACGCGCATCGTCACCCCCGGCACGCTGACTGACGCCGCGCTCCTGGAAGACAAGCGCGACAATGTCTTGCTTGCCTTGCTCGTGCATGAATCCACCCTGGGGTTGGCATGGCTGAATCTGGCGGCAGGGCAATTTTCTATAATGGAAACTTCGGTGAACAATCTCCCAGCCGAACTGGAGCGCCTGAAGCCCGCCGAGATTCTTTTGCCGGAATTGCTGAATCTTGCCGAGATCAACGACAGAGTGATGCAGGAGAAGCTATGCGTGAAGCATTTGCCGGCGTGGCAGTTCGATACCAGGGCGGCTGTGCGTAATCTCTCCCGGCAGTTCGGAACCCATGACCTTTCCGGTTTCGGCTGCGAGGATCTGTATGTTTCTCTCGGTGCCGCAAGCGCGTTGCTCGATTATGCCCGGCTGACGCAGGGCGCCAGCATAGGTCATATCAAGGGGCTGCGGGTGGAGCGGGAGGATACCTATCTACGCATGGATGCCGCCACCCGCCGCAACCTGGAGATTTCCGAAACCATACGCGGCGAAGCATCCCCCACTTTATTGTCCCTGCTGGATACCTGTTCGACCCACATGGGCAGCCGGCTGCTGCGGCACTGGCTGCATCATCCGCTCCGCGACCGGAGGGTGATCCAGAATCGGCTCAATGGCGTATCTTTTTTGATGGGGGAAGCAGGATCAGGGACCTACCTTTCGGTCCGCGACTGCTTGAAACGCGTGACGGATATCGAGCGTATTACCGCTCGTATCGCGCTGAAATCGGCAAGGCCACGGGATTTATCCGGGCTACGTGACAGCCTGAAACGGTTGCCTAGGGTCAACAGCGCCATTGTCGGCACTGCCACTACAAGCAGTGACGTCAACGCCCATGTTGCGATGCTCGTCCACTCGATAGCGCCTGATAGCGCTCTCGTTACGCTGCTGGAGAAATCACTGAAGGAAGAACCGGAGGTAATGCTCCGCACCGGGGGGGTGATTGCTGATGGCTATGATGCCGAGCTGGATGAACTGCGCGCGATCCACAACAATTGCGACGAGTTCCTGCTGCAACTGGAAATCCGGGAAAAAACCCGAACCGGTATTGCGAATCTGAAGGTGGAATACAACCGTCTGCACGGTTTCTATATCGAAGTGACGCATGCGCACGCCGAGAAAATCCCCGACGACTATCGCCGGAGGCAAACGCTGAAGAATGCCGAGCGCTATATTACGCCTGAGCTTAAAGCTTTCGAGGAGAAGGCGCTTTCTGCACAGAGCCGGGCACTGGAGCGGGAGAAATTCCTTTACGGTGAGTTGCTGGACATGCTTTCACAGTATATCGATCATCTGCAGCAGATTGCGCGCTGCGTTGCCGAACTGGATGTCCTTGCCACCTTTGCTGAACGCGCTCTTGCGCTTGACTACACGCTTCCCACCTTTACTGATGATAACGTTATCGAAATTCGGGCAGGTCGGCATCCGGTAGTGGAAAAACAGGTGGACAGCTTCATCGCCAATGATGTCCAGCTTGGCGCGAGCGTACATGGCAGGCGGCAGATGCTCGTCATTACGGGGCCCAACATGGGCGGAAAGTCCACCTACATGCGCCAGGTTGCCTTGATTGCGTTGCTCGCCCATTGCGGCAGCTTTGTTCCCGCGAAAAGCGCGCTCATCGGACCGGTGGATCAGCTTTTTACGCGCATCGGCGCATCCGATGATCTGGCTGGAGGACGCTCCACCTTCATGATGGAAATGACCGAGGCGGCGAATATCCTGCACAACGCTACCGCGCAAAGCCTGGTGCTGATGGACGAAGTGGGCCGGGGAACCTCTACATTCGACGGTCTGGCGCTCGCCTTTGCAATTGCGCGATATCTGCTGGAAAAGAACCGCAGCTACGCGCTATTCGCCACGCATTATTTTGAATTGACGAGGCTTGCGGAGGAGTTCGCGCAGGTTGCCAACGTGCACCTGCGCGCGGTGGAACACAAACATCATATCGTGTTCCTGCACGCCGTCAACGAAGGTCCCGCCAGCCAGAGCTACGGCCTCCAGGTGGCGGCATTGGCGGGGGTGCCTGATCCGGTAATAAAAACAGCAAGAAAGTATCTGCTGAAACTTGAACAGGAAGCGTTGAGCAACCAGCCGCAAGGAGACTTGTTCTCCGGGGGCGACCTCTTCTGGAAGCAGGACAGGTTGCCGGAAGAGTCTATTGAGAGAAATGACGACCCGCCGGATCATCCTGTGCTTGCACTGTTACGCACCATTGTGCCCGACGACTTAAGCCCGAAACAGGCCCTGGATCAGCTCTATGCCTTGAAGAAGGCGGCAGAAAAAGAATAGCTTCGACTTATATCTCTACCGGTGATCTCTACTCTCTACCGGCAGGTATCCGCATCTTAATGCTCATGCCCATGGCCATGACCATGCGGGCCGTGAGCATGACCGTGTGCCAGCTCTTCGGCAGTAGCGGGACGCACATCGGTCACCTCGCATTCAAATCGGACCGACTGCCCTGCTAAAGGATGATTGCCGTCCACCACGACCTTGTCTTCAGCAATGTCCGTCACTGTATAAATCCGCACATTGTCCGACTCTTCCTCGCCCCCTTCGAACTTCATGCCCACTACGACATCCTCAGGAAAGCGTTTGCGTGACTCGACCCGGACAAGATCACTGTCATATTCGCCAAAGGCATCCTCCGGCTCCATCATGACCAGGCAACGGTACCCTACTTCTTTGTGATTCAACTCCTCTTCCACTTTGGGAAACATTTCGTCATGGTAACCACCGTGGAGGTAGCTTACTGGAAAATTGGATTTCTCCAGAATTTCACCAGCTGAATCAGACAAAACATAGTTGAGCGATACCACCGTGCCTTTTTCAATTCGCATATCGTTGAGCCTGTAGGTTAGGTTATCGGGAATTTTTTCAGAAAATGACAAAATGCTACGAGCCTTGCTCGATGCCTTCATCGAGAATCATTCATTATTGCACTCGCAATCCTGAAATGGAATACGCTTTTTTGCCAGCCGGGCGATCAAGCGAAATGGAAATGACAGAAACAGGCAGTCTGACAGAAGCATAGTTCGAGGGGGGCTTTATTCATGATGCCGCGTCTTTTTCATTTACCATGAGGTCCCTTACCGGCGCAAAGCTGCGACGGTGCACGACCGAGACGCCATGAATTTTCAGCGCGGCAAGATGCCGCTCTGTGGAATATCCTTTATGCTGGTCGAAGCCATAATGGGGGAAATGCCGGTGTAAGGCTACCATCTCGGCGTCACGAGCGGTCTTGGCAAGAATCGAGGCAGCGGAAATTTCCGGCACCAGACTGTCGCCCCTCACGATCGTAGTGACCGGGAATTTGAGGCGAGGGCTGTGATTTCCATCCACCAATACCCGCGCTGGCGCCACCTGCAGTTTTCCAATCGCACGTTTCATTGCCAGCAGGCTTGCTTGCAGGATATTCAGCCGCTCGATCTCCCTGACGGATGAGAACCCGATAGCCCAGGCAATCGAATGTGCCTTTATGGCAAGGGTCAGCCTATTGCGCTTTTCCTCGGTAAGCGTTTTCGAATCCGCCAGGCCATCTATAGGAGAAGCCGGATCGAGTATCACGCAGGCAGCGAACACAGGTCCTGCCAGCGGCCCCCTGCCTGCCTCATCTACGCCGCAGACCCAACGGTATTCATCGCTGCACATGGATCAACTCCTGCCGCTCTTCCCGGAGGTATTTCAGGGCTACTCTTTTGGCCGAACCGTACACATCAGTTCAGCCTCGGCAACAACGCGGCCGTCCACTTCCGCCCGTGCTGCGTATTTCCAGATTCCGATCCTCTCCCTCAGGACTGTGGCCTTGAGTATCAACTGATCGCCCGGCTCCACCGGTCGCTTGAAACGCGCATTATCGATACCGACGAAATAGTAAACGGAATTCTCGTCGGCTTCCACGTTGGCTGTCTTGAGCGTCAGAAGGGCTGCGGCCTGCGCCAGCGCTTCGATCACCAACACCCCCGGCATAACGGGGTGATGGGGAAAGTGTCCCGTAAAAAAAGGCTCGTTGATGGTTACATTCTTGAGTGCGGTGAGATTCTTTCCCGGTTCGAAGGCGAGAACGCGATCGACGAGGAGCAAGGGGTAGCGATGAGGAAGGTATTTCAGAATTTCATGGATATCCATTAGCGCGATGTTTTCCCGGTTCTTGATAAGAAGTGAATAAAGGAAGATCAGGGGGATTAAGAGATTAAGAATGATCTGGAGGAGAGGCGGATTCAACTGTTGCACTTGCCGGACTGGGCTACTTGTCCGCCAGTGCTTTGAGTACCTTGTCAGTAATATCGATTCGCGGGCTGCGGTAGACGACATCGCGCAGGGGCAATATGAGGTCGTACTTCTCAGTCTCAGCAATGACTTGGATAGCCTTGGTGGCGGTCAACTGAAGCGCGGCGACCTCGTCGTTCTGGCGCAGACTCAGATCTTCGCGCATCTGCCGTTGCCCACGCTGAAATTCCCGATTAAGCGCAGCCAAGTCGCGTTCCTTGCTGCGGCGTTCCGCTTCCGGCATGCGCTTTCCTTCTTTTTCCAGCAAATCCTGAAGTTCCTTCGCCTGCACTGCGAGTTTCTTGAGCTCCTGGTCCCGCGGGAGGAATTCCTTTTCGATCTTTCTAAGCGCTCTGACGGCAGGCGCAGATTCAGCCAGAATGCGCTCCGTGTCGACAACACCGATCTTGACATCTTCCGCCAGCGCCCTTGTGGTTCCGCAGATAGATGCGACGAGAATGCACGTTATCGCGATTAAAGTTCGCCCCAGTATCTTGTGTTTCAATTTTATCTCCGGATCTAGAATTGTTGCCCAAACTGAAACTGAAAACGCTGTATGTTGTCGCCGGGCTGGCTGTTCAAGGGCTGGGCCACGCTGATTTTGAGTGGTCCCATGGGAGATATCCAGGTAACCGCGACACCGGCAGAATAACGTAGACCCTCCTGCTCCGGCCTCACCCCGCCCGGTCCCCAGACGGTCCCGCCATCCAGAAACGCGCTCAGGCGCACAGTGCGGTCGTTCCTCATGCCGGGCATCGGAAACAGAACCTCGATGTTGCCTACAACGCGCTTATTGCCACCCAGGGTCCTATTATTTGCATCGCGGGGGCCCAACGAACTGATATTGTAGCCGCGGACCGAGGTATTGCCGCCCGCAAAGAAATTCTTGAAAAAGGGAAGCTCCTTGCCGGAATAGCCATCCCCATATCCGAATTCTCCATTCAACATCAGCGTAAATACCTCAGTGACGGGATAATACCACCGGAGGTCATAACTCAATTTGTAATAAGTAAGGTCTCCTCCCGGTAAACCCACCTCGGTAAACGCGCGCTGCGTTGTCCCCGAAGTTGTCCAGATGGCACTATCGCGGCCGTCCCGTCTCCAACTCGTCGTCGCCGGTATGTTGATCGTGTTCGGCCCGAACTCATTCACGAAATCGATATTACGCTGCGGGCTGTCGGGTCCAAGGACGATCTCGGTTTGTTCCGCTCCAAGCCCGCCAAGGATACTGTCATTTTCGTTGAGCGGAATGCCGAAGCGTAAGCCTGCACCCAGAGTGTCAGTATTAAAGTTATTCACCGAAGACAGCGTGCGCGTGTTGAGCACCCGCTTGTAAATATCGAACCCAGCGGTAACGCCATCCTTGGTAAAATAGGGGTCGGTATAGGACAATGAATAGGTTTTGTTCACGCTACCGGTATTTATCATGAGATTGACGAATTTGCCGGTACCGAATATGTTGTCCTGGGCAACTGATCCGCTCAGTATCAGCCCCTCCATATTGGAATAGCCTGCACCGAACATTACGGCGCCCGTTGGCTTTTCCTTGACTTCAACATTCACATCGATCTGGTCTGTGGTACCCGGAACCGCCGGGGTTTCAACATTGACGGCAGTAAAGAAATTCAGCCTGTCGATACGCGTCTTGGATCGGTTTATCTTGGTGGTCGAATACCAGCTTCCTTCAAACTGGCGCATTTCCCGCCGTATCACTTCATCCCGGGTTCGGGAGTTGCCGGTAATATTGATGCGCCTGACATAGACACGACGACCGGGATCGATAAAAAAAGTGAACCCCACTTGCTGCTTTTCCTTGTCCAACTGGGGAGAGGCGTTGACGTTGGCGAACGCGTAGCCGTCGTCACCGAGCCGATCGGTAATGAGCTTGATGGACTCCGTCAGTTTCTCCCGGGAAAACGTATCTCCCGGCGAAAGTTTTATGAGCTTGCGCAGTTCCTCTTCCGGAACCAGCAGTTCACCGGCAAGCTTGATTTCGGAAACATCATATTTGGGGCCCTCGACGATATTTACGGTAATGTAAATATCCTGCATGTCAGGTGTGATCGATACCTGCGTCGATTCTATGCTGAATTCGAGGTAGCCACGGTTCAGGTAATAGGAGCGAAGCGATTCGAGATCGCCGGAGAGCTTCTGCTTGGAATACTGGTCTTCCTTGGTGAGCCAGGTCAAAAGGCCAGGGGTGCGCAGCGAGAATGCGTCCAGCAGATCCTTTTCCTTGAAAGCTTTATTTCCGACGATATTGATCTTGCGAATCTTGGCGGACTTGCCTTCGTCCACATGGAAGGTAACACTAACCCGGTTTCGTTCAAGCGGGGTTGTGGTTGTGGTAATTTTCACGGCATATTTGCCGCGCGCCATATATTGCTGCTTGAGTTCCTGTTCGGCCTTTTCCAGCGTTGAGCGATCGAAAATGCGTGATTCCGCCAGGCCTGCCTGTTTCAATCCCTCCTTGAGCTTGTCTTTCTCAAACTCCTTGGCGCCGACAATGTTGATCTGTGCAATGGCCGGTCGCTCCTCCACTACGACGATGAGCACGCCGTTCTCGGATTCAAGCCGCACATCCTTGAAAAACCCGGTGGCATACAGCGCCTTGATTGCCGCTGCAGCCTTTTCATCATCCAGCACATCCCCGACCTTCACCGGCAGGTAACTGAAAACGGTTCCCGCCTCGGTGCGCTGTATGCCTTCCACCCGGATATCCTTGACCTCGAAGGGCTCACGTGCCCATGAAACCGAAGCGCACAAGGCAGAAACGAGCGCAACCAGAAACCTGATTTTCATGCTTTAACCGGGGATGAGGCGGTTTATGTCGTTATAAATGGCAAAAGCCATCAGGGCAAACAAGAGTGCCATCCCCACCTGCTGGCCGATTTCCATCGCTTTCGCCGAGAGCGGACTGCCCTTGACAATTTCGATGACATAATACATTAAATGCCCTCCATCCAGTACGGGAATAGGCAGCAAGTTCAATACTCCCAAACTGACACTGATAAGGGCGAGAAAACCCAGATAAGGCGAAAGACCCATCTGAGCGGATTTTCCTGCATAGTCGGCGATGGTGATGGGGCCACTTACATTCTTCCACGACACCTCACCTGCCAGCATTTTTCCGAACATTTGCAGGGTGAACTTCGAAGTTTCCCAGGTTTTATTTATCGCCTTGACCAAAGCGGCGTCTAAAGGATAGCGCACTTCAATCAGCAGCTTTTCAATCTCGTCGGAATCAATCCGTGGCGCAATTCCAATTTTCCCGATTTTTTCTCCATTCTCTGTGACGCTGTCGGGAATAACTTCCTTGTCGATCACGTCACCGTCACGCCGGATTTCCAGCATGAGTGATGATCCCGGCCGGTCTCGCACCTGTCGCACCAGGTCTTCCCACAGAGAAATTTTCCGCCCGTTTACCGCCAGGATCTCATCGCCGGGCAGCAAGCCCGCGCGGCTTCCCGCGCTATCGGGTATAACCTGCGAAATGACGGGTTTAACCGCAGGCTGATAACTGCTGAGGCCGATTTTCTTCAGAAACTCCCCATCCAGATCATCCGCCTGAATGCTGCTCAAATCCAGCCTGCGCAGCGCAGTTTGACCTTCGATATTCGTCACTTCCACGGCAAGTGAAGGAGGTCGTTCCACCGCATGGGACAATAGCAGCCAGCGTGCATCCTGCCAGGTCTCCACCGGCTCGCCCTCGATGCGCCTGATGGTGTCGCCCCTCTCGAAACCGGCAAATGCCGCTGGGGTTGTGGGAGCAATGGGTCCGAGAACAGGCTTCATCGCATTGATGCCCAGCATGAACAACAACCAATAAAGGACGATCGCCAGCAGAAAATTCGCGATCGGGCCGGCTGCGACAATAGCAAACCGCTGGGAAACCGGCTTGCGATTGAATGAACGTGGCAATTCCTCCGGCGCAACCGTTCCTTCACGTTCATCGAGCATCTTCACATAGCCGCCAAGAGGAAAGGCGGCGATAACCCATTCGGTCTGGTCTTTTCCTACCTGCTTCCGCATCAGCGGATGACCAAAACCGATGGAGAAACGCAACACTTTTACTCCACACCAGCGAGCCATGAGGTAATGGCCGAATTCGTGAAACACGATCAGCAGGCCGAGAGCGACGACGAAAGCGGCAATGGTGAAAAGGAATGTCATGCTTCTGCAGGTCTCCGTTCCGGGAGACTTTCTGATACGGGGAAGTAGAAGAAGTCTTCCATCTTCGCACGGATGAAATGGAAGCCGCAATTGGAGCTTGCGGAACTGGCAGAACTGGCGAAGCCGGCGGCACGAAAGGTTCCCGCGCTCTCCGGGTTCACACCTGGCATAGCGCCTGCATAAGCGCTACCGGGACCAGCCGAACGTCTAGCTGCCCTGGCTGAATGAGAAGCTTTCCTCGGAAGGAGTGGATAAACCGCTATCCGACCTGCCTGAAAGGCCAATAGTTGCGACACTTTACGCCAGACACGTCAGCCACTCTCGGGCCGCTTCGCGCGCCATGCTGTCTGCCGCCAGCACATCATCAAGAGTCGCAATGTCCCTGCGGCCAATTGTCTGCATGACATCTTCGATCATGGCGGGAATGGACGTGAATGGCATTAGACATTTGAGAAAAGAATCCACCGCCACTTCGTTGGCAGCGTTCAGCACAGCCGGTGCGCTCCCCCCGCTTGCCAGCGCCTGATATGCCAGCCTCAGGCAGGGAAAGCGTTCAAAATCGGGGGCCTCGAAATCCAGCTGGGCGACCTTGAACATGTCCAGAGGGTTGACGCCGGTCTCGATCCGTTCAGGGAAGCCAAGTGCATGGGCAATGGGAGTACGCATATCAGGATTGCCCAGTTGGGCCAATACCGAACCATCCACATACTCGACCATGGAATGAATGATGCTTTGCGGGTGAATGACGACCTCTATTTGCTCGGGCGACGCTTCGAACAGCCAATGCGCTTCGATGACTTCGAGCCCCTTGTTCATCATAGTAGCGGAATCGACCGAAATCTTCCGCCCCATTACCCAATTGGGATGAGCACACGCTTGCCCGGGTGTTACATTTCCCAATGCGGCCAGCGGCATCTGGCGAAAGGGGCCGCCCGATGCGGTCAGCAGGATGCGACGCACACCCACTGCATGCAGATCACCGTTGAAGTTTTGCGGCAGCGACTGGAAAATGGCATTGTGTTCGCTATCGATCGGGAGCAGCGTGGCGTGATTCGCTTTGACCACGTCCGTGAATATGCGTCCCGCCATGACCATGGTTTCCTTGTTGGCAAGCAATACCCGCTTGCCGGCGGCCGCCGCTGCAAATGTGGGACGTATCCCGGCGGCCCCCACGATCGCTGCCATCACTGTATCCACATCCGGCAGCGAAGCAACCTTTTCCAGCGAATCCACACCCCAGAGCACTTCGGTGGCAAGGCCGGCTCCATGAATTTCCGCCTGCAGCCGTTCCGCGCTGACCTCATCGAGCAGCACCGCATAGCGCGGCTCAAAGCGGCGACATTGTTCCAGGATTTTCTCGACGCTCTTGTTCGCTGTAAGCGCCACGACGCGAAACCGGTCGGGATGACGGGCCACCACATCCAGCGTGTTTACGCCGATGCTCCCTGTGGAACCGAGAATGGTGAGATGACGAGCAGCGATCATGATCAGGTATGTAGCAGTAGAAGTGCCAAAGCCGCAATGGGCAGAGTCGAAGTCAGTGCATCAATCCGGTCAAGTATACCACCGTGGCCAGGCAAAATATTGCCGCTGTCCTTGAGTCCGGCATGACGCTTCATCAACGATTCAAATAAATCACCCACAATTCCCAGCGCAGCAAGAAGAAGCAACAGCGGGATCAATAACGTGGCGGGAACCGTGTCCCCACTGTAACCCCAGATAAGCGCGTAAACCAGTACTGCGACAAGCGCTCCAGCCACCCCCTCCCAGGTTTTGCCGGGACTGATGCTCGGCGCGAGTTTGTTTTTTCCCCAGGCGCGTCCGGAAAAATACGCGGCCGTATCGGATAGCCAGATAGTGGCCATGAACCCGAGCAGGAGGAGCGGATCGATTGCGCGCAACTGGTATAACGCAAGACAGGTCGGCACCAGCACCAGCCAACCGATAACCGCGAGCAGCATGGTACTCCCGATAGGTCGCTTTGATTTCAGAAAAATCGTCGCGCCAAAGATCCAGAATATCAGCGATGCAATGTAAATCCACAGGAATGAGGGCGTATAGGGATCAGCAGCAACTGCGCCGCTCAGCACATACAGAAGCTCGCCTGCCAGCAATACGGTAAATAAAAGATAAGCGATGGTGTGATTAAGGGAGAATCTGGCAAGCCTGGTCCATTCCAGCGAGCCGGCGGTTGTCAACGCAAGCAGTAACGCCATCCAGAAGATGGAAGATAAATAGAATAATGCCGCCAGAAAGACGGATAGCATAATGACGGCGGTAAGAATCCGTGCCCGGAGCATAGTTGAAACGATCAGTAAAAAGCACGGATCGGGACGTATGGAAGCTATGCCGTCGCTTTCGCGGCGGCTTCTCTGCCTCCACGCAAGGATGCGGCCGCTTGAAGCTGCTCGCTGGTTCGTCCAAATCGGCGCTCGCGTTGCTGATAAGACTGGATGGCGAGATCCAGGGCGCGCGCATCAAAATCCGGCCATAACGTCTCGGTAAAATAGAGCTCGGTGTACGCCAGTTGCCAGAGAAGGAAGTTGCTGATGCGCTTTTCGCCTCCCGTACGAATGAATAGATCGGGCTCCGGTGCATGGTTCAGGGCAAAATATTGCATCAGGTCTTTTTCATCGAACGTAGTGGCAATGTGGGGACATTCGGCGAGCATTTTTCGAACAGCTTGCATGATATCCCAACGTCCACCGTAATTGGCTGCGATGGTAAGCGTAAACCGTTCATTGGCAGCCGTGAGTGCCTCACCGTTACGTATGAACTCGACTATCCTGGGTTCGAATTTCGATAAATCCCCGATTACCTTGAAGCGGATTCCGTTCTCGTGCAGCTTGGTTACTTCCTGCTCCAGCACGTTTATGAAAAGCTGCATCAGGAACGCGACTTCTTCAGGTGGCCTGCGCCAATTTTCGCTGCTGAAAGCAAATAATGTCAGGTATTTGACGCCCCGCTCCATGCAGGCCCGAATTGCGGTGCGTACTGTCTCCACCCCACGCTTGTGGCCCGCCATCCGCGGCATGAACCGTTTTTTTGCCCAACGTCCATTGCCATCCATGATGATGGCGACGTGCTGGGGGACTTCGTCAGTTTCAGGTATTTCCCGGGTCGAACTAATGATGGTTGGCATGGGGAATACGGTTGGGATTCAAAATTGAAATAAAAGGTATTTTTTAGGTGTGACTATTCCTGGAACGGGCAGGGCAGGCATCTGCTTTCGCTTCCTGCAATATTACTCCATTTATATAGCCATCAGCTCGGCTTCTTTGGCCTGGAGGAGCTTGTCTATTTCCGCGATATAGCGATCGGTAAGTTTCTGGATATCATCCTGTCCCCGGCGTTCTTCATCCTCGGCGATCTTTTTTTCCTTGAGCAAGTCCTTCAGATGAGCATTTGCGTCCCGGCGGATGTTTCGCATTGCGACACGCGCAGCTTCCCCCTCATGCTTTACCACCTTGGTGAGATCACGCCTCCGTTCCTCGGTAAGCGGTGGCATGGGCACGCGGATCAATTCGCCCACGGTCGCAGGATTCAATCCCAGGTCTGAATTGCGGATAGCTTTTTCAATCGCACCCAGCATCTTCTTTTCCCACGGCGCTACGGTAATAGTGCGGGCATCCGCAAGATTGATGCTTGCCACCTGGTTGATCGCTGTTGGAGTCCCATAATAATCCACGGTGACGTGATCCAGCAGACCTGTATGGGCGCGGCCGGTTCGTATCTTGCCCAGATCCAGTTTCAATGCTTCCAGGCTTTTCTGCATTTTCTGCTCAGCGGATTTTTTTATCTCGGCAATCATGGTAGGTAGTTAGAAATGACGTAAATGATATATGGCCCAAGCCAGCCTGGTTTCAGTGCCCATGCCGCGGGATCTATGCCGACAATTCAAGCTATGGCGCTCTATAGTCCAGCCAAATAGCCAGGGTAGCCAGGGTGCGCTCAGACCTCCACCAACGTACCCTCTTCCTCACCCATGACTACCCGTTTCAACGCCCCCGCCTTGAAGATACTGAATACCTTGAGCGGGAGCTTCTGGTCACGGCACAACGTCAGCGCGGTCGCGTCCATCACCTTGAGATTCTCGGCAATGGCTGTATCGAACGAAAGCTTCTGATAGCGTTCCGCATCCGGATTTATCTTGGGATCGGTGGTATATACGCCATCGACCTTGGTGGCCTTGAGCACGATATCCACGTTCATCTCCATTCCCCGCAGAGCCGCCGCTGTATCGGTCGTAAAAAATGGATTGCCGGTGCCGGCGGCAAAAATGACCACCTTGCCTGCCTCCAGATAGCGTATTGCCTTGCCCCGGATATAGGGCTCCACCACCTGATCGATGCGCAGGGCGGACTGCACCCTGCTCACCAGTCCCGCCCGCCGCATCGCATCCTGTAACGCCAGGGCATTCATCACGGTAGCCAACATCCCCATATAGTCCGCGGTAGCGCGGTCCATGCCTTCCGCGGAGGAGGTCATGCCCCGGAAAATGTTGCCGCCGCCTATCACTACCGCAACCTCGACACCCAACTGATTCACCTCGGCAATCTCGGCCACGATTCGCTCGATGACATCCCGATTGATGCCATAACTATCGTCACCCATGAGAGCTTCGCCCGAGAGCTTCAGCAGGATACGCTTATAAGCGGGTATGGTCATGAGCACTCCGGCCGGGCTAAGAGGCTTTTTCCTGTTTGGCCTGACCCACTTGCGCCATGACTTCGGCAGCAAAATCGCCAGATTTCTTTTCTATCCCTTCTCCAACGATAAACAAGGTAAAACCGTTGACCTTGGCGGATTTTTCTGCGAGCAATTGTTTCACTGTCTGATCCGGGTTTTTGACAAACGGTTGCCCCAGGAGCGTTATCTCGGCGAGATATTTGGCGATACGGCCGTCGACCATGCGTGCAACAATATCGGCCGGCTTCCCGCTCTCCGCTGCCTGGGCGGTATATATCTGGCGTTCACGCTCCAGTAGCTCCGGAGAGACCTGCTCGCTTGACACGCACACCGGCTTGCTGGCGGCGATATGCATCGCGAGGTCCTTGCCCAGAGCCTGATCTCCTCCACTGTAGTCGACCATGACCCCTATTTTTGCGCCGTGCAGATAGGATGCAAGATGATCCTGAGAGCCAGCTACCGGATAGCGTGCAAAACGGCGTATGCTGATATTTTCGCCCAGCTTCATTACCAGTGCTTTCCGAAACTCCTCCACGCTTTCACCGTTTGGCAACCTGGCATTTGCGAGCGCTTCATTGTCCGCTACGCTTTCCGTTGTCAGCAATTCTGCAAGACGGCGCGTGAAGTTGATGAAGTCTTCATTCCTGGAGACAAAGTCGGTTTCGCAGTTGACTTCCACCAGTGCACCGCTCTTGCCATCGCGGGTGATATGGGCCGCCACCATGCCTTCCGCTGCAATCCGTCCGGCAGCCTTGCTCGCTTTGGCGCCACTCTTGATCCGCAGGAGATCTTCTGCGGCTTTCATATCCCCCCCGGTTTCAGTTAAGGCCTTCTTGCACTCCATCATGCCAAGACCAGTCATTTCACGCAATTCTTTCACCATTTGTGCGGTGATTTCCGCCATGTTCGCTCCAGATAATTTTTCAAAAAAAGAAGCGCTGGGTGTTCGCGCCCCGGCACAGACTCACGTGCCCGCTCCGACGAAATTTATCCCTATTCGCCGGCTACTGCCTCATCCGCTTCCTCAAAATTGCCTTGTACAATTTCCTGAATTGCCTGATTTCGGCCTTCCAGAATGGCATCCGCAACACCGCGGGCATAAAGGCGAATTGCCTGGCTGGAATCGTCATTGCCGGGAATGACATAATCCACACCGACCGGACTATGGTTGCTGTCCACAACACCGACGATAGGGATACCGAGCTTCCTGGCCTCGGTAATTGCACCTTTCTGATAGCCGACATCAATCACGAACATGGCATCCGGCAGGCTCTTCATGTCCTTGATGCCCCCCAGACTGCGATTGAGTTTTTCCAGTTCGCGCTGCAGATCCAATGCTTCTTTCTTGGAAAGCCTGTCGAGCGTTCCATCCTCCGTCATCGTTTCCATATCATGGAGTCTTTTAACGGATTGCTTGATCGTCTTGAAGTTGGTGAGCATTCCACCGAGCCAGCGCTGGTCGACGAAAGGCGAGCCGCAGCGCATCGCTTCCTCGTGCACAATGTCCCGTGCCTGGCGCTTGGTTCCGACAAATAAAATCGTACCCTTGTTGGCCGCCAACTGACGCACGTAATTCATTGCTTCCTGGTACATTACCAGCGTTTTTTCCAGATTGATGATGTGTATCTTGTTGCGGTGGCCAAAAATATAGGGCGCCATCCTGGGATTCCAGAAGCGGGTCTGATGTCCGAAATGAACTCCCGCTTCCAGCATTTGCCGCATCGTTACTGACATAAAATTTTCTCCTTTAAGGGTTGAGCCTCTATCCGCCACAGTCGCTCTTATCCACTACCAGAGCACCCTTTTGAACCGACGGATGTGCGAATTTAAACCGAAATTAACCTGCCCGGAACACGTGAAAGCAGCAGTAGACACTGTGGCAGCACCAAAGACAGACAGCGCAGCAATACCCGCGAAAATGAGCAACAGGAATAACTTAATCAACTCGACGAGACCAGGTTAACTGAAAATTATACCATTCCTGAGCGGATTGGCTCAACTTGAACTCGTGCGACGTCCACGGTCTTCGTTTATCGGCCGATCCGGGTGATTCCGGGGTCAAAGAGTACTCTTTCCGTAACAGATGCGAGGAATGAAAGCTATGGATGTGCTTATGTGTGTCAACGAACAGACCTGGGCCGATAACTACGTGAAACTGGCAACTGATACGCATCGAAAGGTACGATTGATTTTCAGCCAAACAAATAAAAGGAGCAAATCATGGAACAGGACAAACAGGATACTTCAGCGAACACTAAGAACGGCACCCGGGAAGCCGCGGAGAATATGGCGCAGCATTCGGGCGATGCCGCCCGGCGTGTAGGCCGGGCCGCGAAATCGGCCGGTCAGGAAGTCAGATCGGTGGCAAGTGACGAAATTGCAAAGCTGAGAGCCGACCTGAATGATCTCATTTCCCGCATTCCCAGTCTGTCAGATGTTGACCTGGAAGAAGCGAAGGAAAAACTGATGGCAAAAATTGCTGACACGCGTGAGGCTGCCCACGACATGGCGGAAGACGCCCGCGAGCAATACGACCATGCCGTCGAGTACTCGAAGGAGTGTATACGTGAACACCCTCTTCAATCGGTTGGCTACGCGGCTGGGATCGGCGTGATAATTGGCCTGTTGCTATCCCGCCGTTAAGCTGGGCGTTCCGCTACTTAGCACCGAGATAACCGCCATGTTTGAGACCATTAAAAAAGCGAAAGAAATTGGAGCTCTTATCCTGGAACGCCTCAGCGAATACCTTGAGCTGGTCAAAATATCCATGGAGATTCAGGGGAAGAATTTCAAGCGACGGTTGATCGGCTACATCGCGATAACTTTTCTCTCCGTCCTGAGTCTGGTGTTCGCGGGAGTTGCCATTATCGTTACTTTCTGGGATACCCCCTATCGCGTGGTCTCAGCCTGGGGGGTTGTCGCTTTCTATGCCTTGACTGCCTTTGTAGTTTATTTCACAACCCCCGGTCAGACAGATTCTGTTTCAGCTTTTGATACCGTGCGTGATGAACTGCAGCAGGATATCAAGCTGATGAAGGATATCGTATGAGTACCTCGCCGGAATATGAAAGAAAGGAGCTGTTGGAGCGGATGCACGCCAGCCGCAGGGAATATCGATCCAGGTATGGACATGAGGATGAGCGGATGTGGGCGATGGGCGCCGATGTCTTTCCGCGCAGTCGAACATTCAGGTTCATAGCGCGTCACCCCTACTATGTCTCGCTGGGTCTGCTTGCCGTGTTGTCCGCAGTACCATCCAGATCGTTGAGCAAAGCGGTAAAAGGCGGTATGGCTCTATCCTCTGGCATGCTGAGCAACAGCGCCAAAACACTGCTGATGCGTGAGGTTCTGCCGGCGGTGATAAAGTCCCTGCGGTCCCGTCGGCGGATGTAGCTCAGCATCGAATCGAGTAATAAAAGGGGGTAATAAAAGCGCTGAGATCTAAAAGCAAGGGAGAAATAGCCGTGGAAATGACTTTCAGTTTTATGAGGAGAATTTATCATGGGTAAATATTTTATTGCCTGGCTTCTGGGTGTGCCTGCGTTTGTTTTAATCATCGTTTACTTCCTGATGAATTAGGCGAAGCAATTACAGTCGCGGAGAAATTTTCCCCTCCCTCCTTCTCTATATGCGCTCGCAATCCATGGAGTTGACTTGAAAAATCGTTACATATCAGGAAGCATCTGCATCGCCTTAATGATCACAACTTTCGGTCTTCCGGAGTGGGTTCTCGCGGAAGTTTCCGCGGAACGAAAACCGGACGTGCGTGAAGCTGTCACACCGCCTTGGGAACTGTATGACGCGGATGAGGACGGGTACATAACGATGAAAGAGGCTGCAGTGCAAAAAATGTCTCCCCAGGTTTTCCACAGCCTTGATATCGATCGGGATGGCAGGCTGAACAGGAATGAATTCACTAAAGTGCCTCCCATCCGGGAGAAGTGAGTAGCGGTCTTTTGATACTCTCTGTAAAAAATCAGGTGGAGCACTGAAACTGGAGATGCTGCCATACGTGCAACTCTGGTATTTCCGCTACAATTCGCCCATGATTTCAACAGATGCAGTTGCTTCCGCAGACGATGCGAAAAGGGAGGCTGGCGACCGCATAGCCACGGGAAACATCTTCCTGGTCGGGATGATGGGCGCCGGAAAAACGACGGTGGGCAAGCTCCTCTCCCATTTCCTGGAAAAAACTTTTTACGACTCGGATCGTGAAATCCAGAAACGAACCGGCGTCAGCATTCCCACGATCTTCGAGATCGAAGGAGAAGCCGGCTTCCGCAAGCGCGAGACCGAGATACTGTCCGAACTGGTGAAAACAAGGAATATCGTTCTGGCGACGGGAGGCGGAGCCGTATTGAATGGGGTAAACCGGACAATGCTTAAGCACGGCGGCACTGTGGTATATCTGCGGGCGTCCATTGACGACCTGTGGCGCCGCACTCGGCACGACAAGAACCGCCCCCTGCTGCAAACCCACGATCCTCGCGCAAGACTGGCTGAGCTGTTTATGCAGCGCGACCCGTTATACCGGGAGACGGCGCATATCGTGGTTGAGAGCGGAAAACGAAGTCCGCGACATCTGGCTCAATCGCTGGCGCAACAGCTGACGCTCTCATCCCGTATCGGATAAAATAAAAACCGGTTAGGAGATTCCGCTCATTCCCATTCCACCGGGTGGAAAACTATTCGGCTAACGGCGGCTTGTCCGGGAACAATACATCGGTAAAACCGAATGTGCGAAAATCGGTAATACGCATGGGGTAGAGGATGCCCTGCAAATGATCGCATTCGTGTTGCACCACTCGCGCGTGAAATCCTTCGACAGTCCGGTCTATGGATTTGCCATACTGGTCCGAACCCTGATAACGTATTCTGGCATACCGGGGGACCATCCCGCGCATGCCGGGAACGCTCAGACACCCTTCCCAACCCTGCTCCATATATTCCGTGAGAGGGGTCAGTACCGGATTTATCAGCACGGTATACGGCACCTCCTCCGCACCCGGATAACGCGGATTGCGTTTCACACCGAAAATGACGACCTGGAGGCCGATCCCGATCTGCGGCGCCGCCAGTCCCGCTCCATCCAACGCCTCCATCGTGTCGTGCATGTCGCGAAGCAATGCCTCGAGCTCAGGTGTGTTGAAATTCTCCACCTTCCGAGCCACCTCCAGTAAGCGGGGGTCACCCATTTTGAGGACTGGTTTAATCGGCATCGAACGTCACCACCCATTCGAGAATATTTCTGACCCTGACCATGGTTTCTTCCAGAACAGCATGCGCCTCGTCCAGTCGAATGAGATGGGCGCTGCTTTTACGACCGGCAGCATAGTTTGCGACTACAGCCATGGTTGCATAGCACAGGCCTAATTCCTTGGCAAGCGCAGCCTCCGGCATCCCGGTCATTCCAACCATATCGACCCCATCGCGTTCCAGCCGGTTGATTTCAGCCGCAGTTTCAAGTCGCGGCCCCTGGGTGGCTCCATAAACTCCTCCGTCAAGCACCTTTTCACCGGCATGCTCTGCTGCTTCCAGAAGTCGCTTGCGGGTCAAAGGGCAGTAGGGTTCGGTGAAGTCAATGTAGGTCACTGACCGATCCTTGCCATCGTAATAGGTATACTTGCGGCCGTAGGTATAGTCGATGATCTGGTCGGGAATCACCACCGTGCCCGGCGTGAGATCAGGGCGGATTCCACCCACCGAAGCAACCGCTATCACTCTCGTCAGGTTCACCGATTGCAATGCCCACAGATTGGCGCGGTAATTCACCTCGTGGGGCGGAATCGTGTGACCGTAACCATGACGCGCCAGGAAAACGACTGTATTGTTACGGATCTTGCCGAAAGTCAGGGGACCTGACGGTTCCCCATAAGGGGTCGTTACAACTTTCTGATGAGAAATCTCAAGGCACTCAAGCTGGGCCATTCCCGTCCCGCCAATAATCGCAAGCATATTCTCAGGACGGGTCGATACATTTAGGGAACATCATTTCGCTTCCCTTCAGAAAAGAGCGTATCAGCAAACCTTTTGCTGGAACCGGCCTGCTTACCCGGGATTCTTCCAATGTTTCCTCAGATTTCATATCCTGCCTTTCACCTCACTCCTTCAGGGCATAAATGGCGGGCAAATTTCGCCATGCCCCATATATATCCATGCCGAAGCCGAAGACGTAGCGGTTCGGCACCACAAGTCCGACGAAGTCGGCGCTGATCGGCTTGCGAGTGGCAATATCCTTGTCGGCAAAAACGGCACTATAAAATGCGGCCGCACCGTGGCTCATCACCCACTCGCGTATGGCAGCGAGCGTGATTCCTTCATCAAGGATATCATCGAGCACGAGTACTACCCGGTCTTGCACGTTCTCGCCTGGTGAGACTTTCCAGTTGATTCTGCCACCGCGTGTGTTGCCAGCATAGCGGCTGACGTGAAGATAATCGAAATTAAGCGGAAATTCCAGCAGGGGAAGCAGTTGTCCCGTAAACACGACCGCGCCTCCCATGATGCTCAGCACCAAAGGATACCGGTGTGCCAGTACTGCTGTAATATCGGCTGCCATACGCCTGACGGTTTCCACTACAGCATCGGCCGGAAATATCTGCTCTGCTTCTCTCAGAATTTTCTGTGCATCCTGATACGGGAGCATCGGTAGGTAAAACTGACGAAGAAGAAGGGATAGAAAAAATTGGATGAGGCAGCAGGATACATGGCTAGGCCTTCATATGGGGGCACCTCGCGTCCAGATACGCCGCAAACTCGCGCCCGACCTCTGGATGTTTGAGCGCCAGGGCAATTGTGGCCTTGAGGTATCCTATCTTGCTCCCGCAATCGTAACGCGTTCCGCGGAATTCGTACGCCAGCGCCCGCTCTTCCCGCAGAAGTGAGGCGATTCCGTCGGTCAATTGAATTTCTCCTCCCGCCCCCGGTTGCACCCGTTCCAGGTGCTCGAAGATCTTCGGAGTCAAAATATAGCGTCCGACTACACCGAGGGTGGAGGGAGCATTCTTCGGGAGAGGTTTTTCCACGATACCGGTAATGGGATGCAATCCGTTCATTCCGGGTCCGCATTTCACAATGCCATAATTCACGGTTTCTTCAGGCTCGACATTCTGTACGGCTAAAATCGAACAGCCGTTCTCCTCGTACACCTTGCCCAGTTGCCGCATGATCGGTTCGTCCCCCACCAGCAAGTCGTCTGCTAGCAGCACGGCAAAAGGATCATTTCCTACCGCGGGACGCGCGCAAAGGATAGCGTGCCCTAACCCGAGCGCTTCCGACTGGCGGATATAAATGCAGTGAATGTTTTTGGGCAAGATGCTCCGCAGCATTTCCAGCGTTTCATTTTTGCCACGTGCCTCCAACTCGCTTTCCAGTTCGTACGCTTTATCGAAATGGTCTTCAATAGCGCGCTTGTGTCGGCCGGTTATGAAAATCATCTCCGTAATGCCCGCTGCGATCGCATCTTCGACCGCATATTGAATCAGCGGCTTGTCTACTACCGGCATCATTTCCTTGGGACTTGCCTTCGTCGCAGGGAGAAAACGGGTACCCATTCCAGCCACAGGAAAAACTGCTTTACATATTTTCGGCATTAACCCACCCGTTCAGAATTCGCCTGCAACATCGAGCTGTTATCCGCTTGCAAAGCCTGCAACAATCGTATCAAATCCGCTTCGTCAAGAACCGCCACTCCCAATTCAAGCGCTTTGTCATACTTGCTGCCCGGGTCCGCGCCCGCGACTACGTAATCGGTTTTTTTGGACACACTGCCGACAACCTTCCCTCCCATCGCTTCAATTTTCTCTCTGGCCTCTTCCCGGCTCAGGTGCGGCAGGGTTCCAGTCAGCACAAAAATCCTGCCGGCAATTTTACTGCTCTCCGTGCCCGCATCCGTATGCGCAGAACCGGCTGGATGGCCTGCTGTCCGCATTCCTGCATCTTCCTTCCAGTGTATTCCTGCGGCACGCAGTTGCTCTACAACCTCGCGATTGTGCCTTTCGCCAAAAAAATCGGCAATGCTTTGGGCGACGACAGGTCCTACATCCGGCACCTGCTGCAAAGTTTCCACATCTGCATCCATCAGTAAGTCGAGCCCGCCGAAATAGCGGGCCAGGTCTCTCGCCGTGGTCTCGCCCACATTGCGAATACCCAGGGAGTAAATGAATCGAGCCAAAGTCGTGTCTTTGCTTTTTTCAATTGCATTGATAATGTTTCCCGCCGATTTCTCCCCCATCCTGTCCAGTGCAGCGAGCGCGGCCAGTCCCAGTTTATACAGATCCGCAGGAGTTCGAATGATGGCATTATCTACCAGGTGATCCACCAGCTTGTCGCCCAAGCCGTGAATGTTCATGGCGCGGCGCGAGGCAAAATGCAGGATTGCCTGTTTCCGTTGCGCGGGGCAAAACAATCCGCCGGTGCAGCGCGTCAGAGTTTCTCCTGGCAGGCGAATCGTTCTGGAGCCGCACACGGGGCAGTGGCTGGGCATTACGAAGGGTTTTGCGTTTGGCGCTCGGCTTTCCTTCTGTACTGCGACCACTTCCGGGATGACATCCCCTGCTCGCCGTACTGTCACCCGATCGCCGATCATGACATCCTTACGCCCGATCTCATCTTCGTTATGCAGTGTCGCGTTGGTGACGGTGGCCCCTCCGACGAATACGGGCCTGAGGCGCGCCACCGGGGTTAATGCACCCGTTCTGCCCACCTGCACATCAATTCCAAGCAACTCGGTCGTTGCCTCCTGCGCCGGAAACTTGTGGGCGAGCGCAAATCGAGGGGCGCGCGATACAAAGCCGAGTTTTTCCTGGTACTCCAGATCGTTTACCTTGTACACAGTGCCGTCGATGTCGTAGGGCAATTGCTCGCGCAATCCGCTTATTTCACGGTGATACTCCAGCAATCCGGCAACGCCTGTCACCGTCCTGCGCTCGCGCATTACAGGAAAACGTAGTGACGAGAGATAGTCAAGCAAGCGGCTGTGTGTATCATGGGGAACGTTTCCCCCTTCGCAAACACCGATACCATATGCAAAGAACCTCAGCCTGCGATTGGCAGTAATGCGGGGATCGAGTTGCCGCAGGGAACCTGCGGCGGCATTACGGGGATTTATAAAGGTCTTTTCGTTCCTTTCACGCTGCTGCCGGTTCAATTGTTCGAAATCCGCTTTCAACATCAGTACCTCACCCCGCACTTCCAGGAATGAAGGAATTCCCCCACCGCTACCTGTCCCCTTCAATCCAAGAGGAATGCTGCGAATGGTCTTCAGGTTCAAGGTCACATCCTCCCCGACATAGCCATCTCCTCGGGTGGCGCCCGAGACGAGCATGCCGTTCTCATAGCAGAGGCTTATGGCGAGACCGTCAAATTTCGGCTCTACCGCATACTCGACGTGGACGATACCGAGGGACTGACGCACGCGTCGATCGAATGCATCCACCTCCTCCTCGGTAAATGCGTTGCTCAGCGAAAGCATCGGCGTACGGTGAACAATCCGGGAGAACGCTTTTAGCGGAGAGGCGCCAACGCGCTGAGTAGGAGAATCGGGCGTTATGAATTGGGGGTAACGTTGCTCAAGCTCCTCCAGTGCGCGGAACAGCTTGTCGAAATCCGCGTCGGGAATCGTCGGCGCGTTCAGCTCGTAATAACGGATGTTATGCAGTTCGATTGCATCGCGCAGTTCCTGCATGTGGCGCGATACCTCGCTCAGACGCTCACTCACGCAAACAGTCTCAGCGCTACTTGACCGCCAGGGGGGATATTGCGCGCCATCATTACAGACTGAATAGTGCTCAACTGTTGCTTGATTTTCCGGATGCCGCTATCGCTCAACGGCACTCGGTTGTCATCCACCATGAAGCCACCGAGCGCTTCCGAAAAGGTTTCGGCGACATGCACCATCTGATTGAAAACGCGTTCGCCATTGGCTACTCGCGGTACATCAAGAAAAAGCGTAATGCCACGAGTGGTGAGCGTTCGAATATTGTCGGGAAGAAAAGGAGAAGGTTCATAATTGCCCAGGGAAAACAAAACAACGTTGTTTTCATCCCGGTAATGAAACAACCCCTCATTTCCCAGTTTGAAGCCCCACGTTTCCGCCAGGACAAGGATCTTGGCGCCGGTAAAAACGCTGTTATCCCTGCTGATAATGTTGATACCGGCCATGACATCCACCTGGGTACAGAATTCGTCGAGCATCAGGGCCTGGCTGTAGCTCTTATGTATGTCGGGGCATTGAGCAGCTGCATTGATACGCGACGCAAAATTTTCCGCCATGTCGCGAAATTCACCCAGGCTCACTTCGCTCACAGGTCCGGCGCGATCAGCAAGTTGCAAGCAACCTTTCAGATTGACGTAATTCGCTTTGCCGTCCCTGCCCCGTGTATCCGCCGCGATTTCTTCCCAGGATGCATCTGCTTCCTGCTTCCCCATCCACCGCACCGGCTTGCTGAAATCAAATTTACGATCCAGGACTTCCGCCACAGTTGAATCCGGGAGCGGTGTTTCACTGGTGATCTCAACCACATAATCCACTGCATCAGAGACGCTGTCCTCTTCGATCGGTTCTTCCTCATCGACCGACGGGCCGACAGGGATACCGGATCTTTCGTGAGCAACAGCTCCTTCACCGCGAAAGCCCTCATCGACCGATCTGCTGGCAGGCACACTGAATGAAGCCGGTCCTTTAAACCAAGTACGTTCAACCGCTTTCCCGGCACTCGGCCTGGATGGAGGGTGGAGGGCTGAATTGATGTTCGATTTCTGGGCCGGTTCGGTAATTTCCGGCGAAGCACTTGAATCTGGGCCGGGTTCGGCTTCGGGATCGTGCAACTCGGTGCCAGTGCCGAGACGAGGTTCTATTCTTTCCTCTCCTTTGGCAGACACACTCGCCCCTAGCAGGATGTCCTCGTGCTCCCGGTTGAATGCCTGCTCCGCGTTACGACGGTAGCGGCGTTGCTGCGTCCAGTTAAAAACAATTACGCCGAGCACCACGACGATGCCAATGCCGATCAGGCTGAGTTGCAATTCACTTAGATTGCCCATGGTCGCTTCATGTTGCCAAGGCCATATTGCCGAGCCTTACCGCCTCCTCGATTTCTACCGCCACCACTCGTGATACGCCTTTCTCCTGCATGGTGACCCCTATTAATTGCTGCGCCATTTCCATGGTAATTTTGTTGTGACTGATAAATACAAACTGGGTTTGACGCGACATCTTCCGCACAAGATTGCAGAAACGTTCGGTATTGCTGTCATCCAGGGGAGCGTCGACCTCATCCAGCAGACAAAATGGCGCCGGGTTGAGTTGAAATAGAGAAAATACAAACGCCAGCGCCGTCAGTGCCTTTTCGCCACCGGATAACAAATGAATCGAACTGTTTTTCTTGCCAGGCGGTTGAGCGACAATCTGTATGCCTGCATCCAGAATTTCTTCACCTCTTAGCACCAGCTTCGCGTGCCCACCCCCGAATATGGTAGGGAACATGTCACCCAGATGATTATTCACCGTCTCGACGGTTTCGAGCAGTCGCTCGCGGGTTTCACGATCTATGCGCCGTATTGCATTCCTGAGTGTTTCCGACGCCTCTTCCAGGTCCTGCGCCTGTGAATCGAGATAGGTTTTTCGGGCCTGGCAAGACTGCAATTCATCGAGCGCGGCGGTATTGACCGACCCCAACGCTGTGATATCGCCGCGCAACCGGCTGACCTCGCCCTGCAATGCGGCAGGACGTGTTTTTCCCAGAGAATCCAGCAATTCCTCTTCAGGGATTTCGCACCCCTGCAATTGTTCGCCAAACTGATTCTCGGTAATTCGGGCCTCCTGCTCCTTGAGGCGCATATGGTTGATTGCCTCTCGCAATGGATGCAACTTTTGTTCGGAAGCCATTCGCTCCTGCTCGATCTGCCGCAACTCCGCAGCCAGAGCTTCCAGAGCATTACGCGCCTCCGCCAGTTTCTGTTCACGCTTCTCACGCAACGCCAGCCGTTCCTGCAGCATTCCGACAAGCTGACTCTCATCGAAACTGTCTTGCTCGACTTGCAATTTCTCCAGGTGAGCTTTCAGTTCACCTACGCTCCGCTCGATTCCCCCGATCGCATTTTGCGCTTCCGCGATTTTGTGCTCGCAGGTTTTTTCATGAAAGACAGCTTCCTGCATTTCCCTTGAGGCATTCTGAGCAAGGCGGCGTTGAGCGATAAGCGACTCTTCAGCAATCTCGCGCGCGAGTTGTTCCGTTCGCATCTGTTCCTGCAAGAGCTCGATCTGCACGCGATGCTCGGTCAGTTTTGCTTCGGCATCACGCTGGCGGGAAACCTCTGCCTCTGCATGCTGCTCGATTTCCGCCAGGTCGCCATCGATCTGTTGACGCCTCTGCTCGCTGCGCTCGGCTATCTGCGTCAGCTTCAATGCCTGCATCTGCACGTTATGATGCAATTGCTGAAGCTGTTCATTCTCGTAACGCAGACTGGACAGGGATGACTCCAGATCGTAACACCTGTCCCCTGCGGTATCGAGCGCCGACTGCTCGACGTCGAACTTCGCTCTCAGCGCTTCCATTTCCACTTCAATCTCCGCGATCTCCCGCTGGCGTGCAAGCACGCCATGCAACTGCGAGTCAGGGGAGTAAAACGTGAGACTATGACGGGTAATCACGCAGCCTTCCCGCGTCACCAGTATTTCACCTGGTGAAAGCAGGCTTCGTTGAGAGAGCGCGGCATCGAGGCTATCAATCACAAATATGCGGCCGAGCCATTCATCCACTACAGATTTTACTCTCGTATCGCTGCAAGTCAGATAGGATCGCAAGGCGACTCTTGCCCCCCTCTCCCCGACTGATTTATCGATCACCTCTTCAGTCTCTGCTACCTTTGTGGCATCCTGCAGCGC
>DATEEZ010000148.1:0-13608 GCA_035280905.1 Nitrosospira sp. | reverse complement strand
TGGCAGGGCTACGTGCTTGGGCATGGGCGCGCCGCGAAACCTGCTTGTTCCACGTAGCTTCATTGACCAGAAATTAATCATCTGCACGAAATGCGCGTCCCAGTCGTCAACGTGAGCCTCGAAGATCGGCCCGAGGAGGGGGTCCTTTCTGGCCCTTGCATAAAAGGTATGAACAAGATGGGAAATTTCTTCTTCCGTGCACAAGCTCGGATCAGGGGCAAAAAACTGTGGTTCAGACATGGCGGTGATTTTGGTATATCTTGGAAAGTGAGAACCTCATCGCAAAATGCGATGTCGTGATTTATATTCGAAAGCGGAGTTTACACCTGGCCTTGCTTACTTTACTCAGGAATGGTTGGCAGTAGACAGTAGACGAGGGGCCAAGCCTATATCCTTTTCTTTAGACAGGCAAGCATGTCATAAGTTCAGTAGTAAGTTTAAACCAAAGGGTTTAAACCAGGCCACCGGACAAGATGGGTGAAATGATTTGTGATGAAAGTTTGTCGCCAAAGCGATCAAACCGGTGTTAAGAACCTGTGATTGAAGACTCAAGGAACTGCTGAACAAACCCCTCACAGGCCCGGCGGAAGATTTATTTAGCAGTTCCTCAAAATACTCCTTCCTTCGACACGCCTTCGCACCTTAGTATCATACGCAAGGTTTGCAGCGCTTCCAACTGAATCTGGCGCACGCGCTCGCGTGTAAGATCGAGACTTGCAGCCAACTGCTCCAGCGTCTGGGTTTCATAACCGTTGAGCCCGTAGCGCTGCTCGATTATATACCGTTGTTTATCATTTAACCGGTTTAACCAATCCTGTACGCGATCTTTTATCTCGGACTGCTCCCACATAAGGTCAGGGCCGGGACTCTGGTCATCCGCGATTGCATCACCGATCGACAGCAATGGATCAACGTCGAGCGGAGCGTCCAGTGACATCATGCTCTGGTTCAAAGACAACATTCTTTGCACTTCCTTGACTGGACGCCCCAGCAGGTGGGCTACGTCCTCCGCTTTAGGTTCTTTTCCTGTATGTGCTTCAAGGTGGCGGGCAGCCTGCAGTATGATGTTCAAATCCTTGATGACGTGCACCGGAAGACGAATCGTGCGCGACTGGTTCATGATGCAACGCTCGATATTTTGACGTATCCACCAAGTTGCGTAGGTTGAAAAACGGAATCCTCGTTCAGGATCGAATTTATCAAGCGCGTGCATCATTCCCATGTTGCCCTCTTCTATCAGATCCAGCAGGGCGACACCATGGTTAGTGTAGTGTTTCGCTATATTGACCACCAGTCGCAAATTACACTCGATCATTTTCTGCCGGGCGGCAAAATCATTCTGCCTGACGCGGCGGGTCAATTCCCCTTCTTCCTTCGCGGTCAGCAGAGCATTATGGCCGATCTCGTTGAAATAGATTTGAGTAACATCGGTTAATAGAAAGCCGTCAGATGTGTCAGTTATTGCGGCGGAGGGCGTGTCGGCAACCTCATCATCCGGCTCCAGTGAATCCTCCTTCTCGAAGAGTTCTTCCTCGTCGGTGTATTCTTGCTGGTTTATCATGAGTTCATCCTCGATTCATCCGGAAATACCCGGTAGATATTTCAGAGGATCGACCGGTTTGCCATTCTTCCGAATTTCGAAATGGAGCTTTACAAGACCGGCGTCCGTACTTCCCATCTCAGCAATTTTCTGTCCTTTGATCACCGCCTCCCCTTCCTTCACGAGGAGCTTGCTGTTATGTGCGTAAGCACTGAGATAGGTATCGTTATGCTTGATAATGATCAGTTTGCCGTACCCGCGCAAACCCTCGCCGCTATACACCACTTTCCCTCCTGCAGACGCGGTTACCGCTTGCCCTCTCATCCCGACAATATCGATGCCCTTGGTGCTTTCCGAGAAGAGGTCGGATACTTTGCCTTTGGCGGGCCATACCCATTCGCTATGGGCATTATTTCTAACAGCTTCAGCCGGGGGAATGGAAATCGGGCTGATTTCAGGGGGTGGATTTTTTTCGATGGTCGGCGCGGCCTTTACTACCGTTACCGGAAGAGCTGTATCCGCCCGGCCTTTCAGCTGCGCAACAGCCTGCTCCGAGTAAGGCAGCTTGAACGCCTTCGGTTCGGTTTTCAGCTTTCCCATGGCAGGAACCGGTTGTCTTGCTTCCGGCATTGACACACTGTCTTGTCTGGTTTGTGCTGGCGATGCTGGCGCTACTGCGGACGAAGACGGGGGGGAATCCTGAATGGCGAACAGGGTTGGCTGTGCCCCTATCGGTCCCTCGGGGCGGGATAAAAAGATTTCCTGGCCGACTCGGATCGCGCCTGGATCAGGGAGGTTGTTCCATGCGGCCAGATCCCTGGGATTAATATTGTTGCTCGTCGCAATGCTGTAGAGCGTATCCCCTTTGCGAACGATATGCACGCCAGGTCGCTGAGGCTGAGGGGATGTGGAAACAGCGTTTTTTTGCCGGTCCGGCACGGCCTTGTTACTCACTGGCCCCTGGCGAGGCGTGGATGAACAACCGGCAATCAGCAAGCATAATGCGAGGGACAGACAGTATGAGACAGCAAACCGTTGCGCGAAAAAGGCGCGAGGAAGATCTTCGCCAAGACCGGAAAGATTACTGTTCAGACTCATATAGCTGATTCGTGTAGCACTCATTGTCGTCTCGTTTCCCTTGCTCGATATCGTTGCTGTTTCCTAGCGCTTCCAGATTCCCGGTATCATTGGGACAAACTTGACTTCGTCCAGTATTGTCTCAGTATAACCTTGCAAGTTGCGTTCGATAACGCACAAAACTTGCTCGTTGCTTCCCTTTGGAAATACCATTCTGCCACGAATGGCTAATTGTTCAAGTAGTGCCGGCGGTATATGCGGCGTTGCAGCAGTAAGAATAATTCCATCAAACGGTGCTGCCTCGGAAAAACCAAGCAGACCGTCAGCATGCTTCAGGCGAACATTGTTGATGCACAACTCTCTCAGCCGTACACGGGTGCGTGCGAGCAGAGGCCCGATTCGCTCGACTGAATAGACTTCACGCGAGAACTGCGCCAGTATCGCAGTCTGATAGCCAGAGCCCGAACCGATCTCAAGCACCTTGCGTAGATTGGAGCCGGCGCGCAGCAACTGGCTCATCCGTGCCACGGTGAATGGATTCGAAATGGTCTGTCCGAAATTGATCGGCAACGCGACGTCGTCGTAAGCACGGTTTGCCAGTACCTCCTCCACAAAGATGTGACGAGGAACGGTAATCATAGCCGCGAGCACCGCTTCGTCAGCGATACCTTGCCTGCGCATGCGCTCAACCATGCGCGCACGAGTGCGCTGCGAAGTCATGCCGATTCCGGAATGGCGTATGTTCAATCCCGATCAGCCCTGAATGCCCTGGCCTTCACTCCGCCTGCCGACAAGAGCATGGCTGTTCAGCCACTCCTTTACTGCGTCCAGCTGCCCATACCGGGTTAGGTCAATTTGCAATGGGGTCACCGATACGCGGTTGCGCTGAATCGCGAGAAAATCCGTTCCCTCTCCAGCATCCTGGGCGGGACCTGCCGCGCCCACCCAAAATACCGTCTCGCCACGTGGTGTTTTAGATTTCACTACGGGTTCCGCTTTATGCCTTCGTCCTAGCCGCGTAACCTCGATGCCCTGCAGGTCGTCGTACGGTATATCAGGTACGTTAATGTTCAGCAGCACGGGCCCATGAAGTTTATCTGTCTCGAAACGATGCACTATCTCGACTGCGACACGCGCGGCGGTAGGAAAATTTCCGGCCGAAAAACCAGCGAGTGAAATGGCAAGTGAAGGCACACCCAGCAAAAAACCCTCGGTAGCCGCCGCTACTGTACCGGAATAGATGGTGTCATCACCCATGTTGGCGCCGTCGTTGATTCCGGATACGACCATGTCAGGCAATGTGTCGAGCATGCCGGTAACCGCGAGATGCACGCAGTCTGTCGGTGTGCCATTGACGTAATAGAACCCGTTGTGAGATTTGCGAAGACTGAGAGGTCGATCCAGCGTAAGCGAGTTGCTGGCGCCGCTTCGGTCGCGCTCCGGTGCGACGACTACCACGTCCGCAATGACGGAAAGCGCTTCCGCAAGACAAGCGAGACCTGGCGCAAAATACCCATCGTCATTACTGAGCAGTATGCGCATTTGAACATGCCTCAGGTGATCGTTTTAGCTTGTAGGGAAGATAGATTCGCCCAACCCCCACTGCGAATGACAGTATTTGATTGATAAGCTTGACTGGTCGGGGCGAGAGGATTTGAACCTCCGACCACTTGCACCCCATGCAAGTACGCTACCAGGCTGCGCTACGCCCCGAAGTGGCGAATTATAACAATAACCCGAAAGGTTAGAAACCTGAGGATCAGATTCCGATGAACATCAACGCATGCATTAACAACCTCTCGCAACCCATGAGATTAAAGACGCGAAGACTCAGGAGCGAAGCAACGCCAGCACCTCCTGAATCTCGCTGCGTATCGACGCCAGATCGACAGATGAGGAAAGTGAAGCAACCGTCATGGGATTGACGAAGCGCTGCCCAAGGCGGGCGCGTGCCCCATGGATGGTAAAACCTTGTTCATAGAGCAACTCCCTAATGCGGCGAACCAGCAGCACTTCGTGATGTTGATAGTAGCGCCGATTGCCCCGGCGCTTGACCGGTTTCAGTTGTGTAAACTCCTGCTCCCAATAACGCAACACATGCGGCTTCACGCCACATAGTTCGCTTACTTCGCCAATCGTGAAATAGCGTTTGGCGGGAATAGGGGTAAGAGGGCTATCAGACGTTATCTTTGCCATGCTGATTCTTTTCAACCATCGCCTTCAATTTCTGACTGGCGTGGAAAGTGACCACTCTGCGGGCAGTGATAGGAATTTCTTCACCCGTTTTGGGATTTCGACCGGGACGCTGCGGTTTATCGCGCAACTGAAAATTGCCAAATCCGGAAAGCTTGACGCCGTCGCCATTTTGCAGCGCAATGCGAACCTCTTCGTAAAAAGACTCCACCATGTCCTTGGCTTCGCGTTTGTTGAAGCCGACTTTTTCAAAGAGCAAATCCGCCAGCTCAGCCTTTGTTAAGGTCATAGTCTCCCTCTCACTTTTATTACTCTCAAACATGGTAATTTCTATCTTTCGGTTAACTGCGCAATCTTGCTCCGAACTTGTTTTCAAGAACACTTATCAGCTTTGCGACTACCTGATCAGCTTGGGCGTCAGTTAAAGTTTTTTCAGTATCTTGCAATAACATACGGAATGCAAGACTTTTTTTGCCGCTTTCCACCCCTTTGCCCTGGTATACATCAAAGAGCGCAATTTCAGAAATGATGGATAATTTCTCGCTCTGCATGCTATCCAGCATTGCCTGCACGCTGACATCCCTCGGCACGAGCACGGCGATGTCGCGCCGGATCGGAGGATATTTGGAAATTTCGGAAGCCTTGGGCAGCGTTCGCGCCAGCAGGACATCCACGTTCAATTCGAATAGGACGACGGATCGAACCAGATCCAGCTTCTGTTGCCAGCGGGGGTGAAGCTCTCCCAGAAAACCAGCAATTCGACCATTTACGGAGATCTCTGCGGATTTGCCCGGATGCAGCGCTGGATGACGCACGGTAGCGGCTCTAAGCTCCCCTGGCCACAACAGCGCCTCGATATCGGCCTTCGCATCATAGAAATCCACCGGACGGGCAGGCAAACCCCACTGCTCCTCTACGACATCCCCATAGCAAAGTCCTGCCAGCTTTTCCTGTTGCGAGTATGTCTGCCCATCTTTCTGGAAACAACCGCCGATTTCGAACAGGCGGACTCTGGACTGCTTGCGGTTGAGATTGAATTGGAGATTAGAGACGAGCCCCCCCAGAAGGCTGCTGCGCATCACCGCCAATTGATTGGACAAAGGGTTTTTTAACGCGATGGGCGTCTTGTTGCCCGCCAGCTCCGCTTCCCACGAGGTTTCGACGAAAGCATAATTAATGACCTCCTGGTAATCCCGCGCCACCAGAATTTGCCGCAGGCTTGATCGGGTCCGTCGGGTCTCGGGTGAAGGAAGTATGTTGAGTCTTGCTTGCGGCATGGTCGCAGCTATATTGTTGTAACCGTACACCCGCGCCAGTTCCTCGATCAGGTCTTCTTCTATGGCAAGATCGAACCGGTAAGTTGGAGGCGTCACGTAAAATACAGTGCCTGTATTCGAAAAACGAAATTGCAGTCGATGCAACAGCTCCGCTACCTGGACTTCGTCCAGTTCGACGCCCAACACTCGTCCCACTCGCTCCAGACGAAGACGGATAGAATCACGTGCCGGCAAAGTTCCGCGGATTTCAGTAATTGGCCCCGCCCTGCCCCCGCAAATATCCAGAATCAGGTCAGTTGCACGCTCCATTGCTGCGCGTGTGGCGCCAAAGTCGACACCGCGTTCAAAACGATAGGCCGAATCCGAGCTGAACCCGAGCGAGAAGGACTTCCCGGCGATAACGTCGGGGCTGAAAAAAGCGCTCTCCAGAAACAAGTCGACTGCTCCCGCTGTGACTCCGCTTTCATTCCCACCCATGATGCCTGCCAGCGCCAGCGGCCGCGCCTCATCTGCGATAACCAGCATATCGGATTGCAGCACAAGATTCTCGCCATTCAGCAATTCAATAATTTCCCCAGAGCTGGCGAATCTTATGTGAATGGAACCGGAGAGGCTGCCCTGTATCCTTGCGAGATCGAAGGCATGCAAGGGTTGGCCGGTCTCCAGCATGACATAATTGGTCACGTCCACTACCGCGTTGATAGCGCGCAACCCGCTGCGTTCCAGTCGCTGCACCATCCATTGCGGGGTAGTGACATCAAGAGAAATGCCCCGTACTACCCGGCCACAGTAGAGTGGACAGGCGGCAGCCGCGTCTACATGTATTGCCAGGGTTTCGGCAATCTGTGCTGATACAGGTTTAATTTCGATGGGTTGGAGATTTTGGGAAGTAATTGCCGCCACTTCTCTCGCTATGCCAGATAATCCCAGACAATCGCCGCGGTTCGGCGTCAGTTTGAGAGCGAGGAGATTGTCTTCCAGGTCGTAATACGCTCGAAAATCTGTTCCGACCGGCGCGTCGGGCGGAAGCAGCAGCAGGCCGGAGGCAGCATCCTCCAATCCCAGCTCCTTGGCTGAACACAACATTCCCGCAGATTCGACTCCGCGTATCCTGGCCTGCTTTATGGTCATACCCGGTAATTGTGCCCCGGGAAGAGCACATGGCACCTTTATACCGGCACGAACATTGGCAGCACCGCAGACAATTTGCAGGGGCGCGTCATTTCCTGCAGTATCTGCCTCCGCCTTCACCTCGCAAACCTGCAGATGATCCGCGTCAGGGTGTTTCTGAACAGATAACACTTCCGCTACCACTATCTTGTCAAAAGCTGGCGCGACCGGCTCGATGCTCTCGACTTCCAGTCCCGCCATGGTCAGGGCGTGCGCAAGATCACGCGTCGATAATGGAGGATTTACAAAAGTACGCAGCCAGTTTTCTGAAAATTTCATAATCTTTACCGTTCAGCAGAAAAAAGAACGCCTTGCGTCTTGTATCCGGGTTTTAGATGTTCTTCCGCTGAGTTGATACTGACCTTGCAACCAAAAGATCGACCCGCAGTCACTCCAAGGTGGTCTGTCGCCAGCATTATTTTCCCTGTGGATTTTTTTATATTTTTTCTTTTTATATTCTTGAATTGATGTTTCAATTGAACTGTTTCAGGAACCGCAAATCATTTTCGAAGAACAGCCGGAGGTCATTTACGCCATATCTCAACATCGCCAGACGCTCGACGCCTAAACCAAAAGCGAAGCCGATATATTTTTCGCTGTCTATGTTGACATGTTTGAGGACATTGGGATGTACCATTCCGCAGCCCAGCACTTCCAGCCAGCCAGTGTAACTACATATGCGACAGCCGGTTTTGCACATTACACAACCGATATCCATTTCGGCTGAAGGCTCGGTAAAAGGAAAAAAGGAAGGGCGAAAACGCACGGGCAGATCGTCGCGCTCGAAAAAATGCTGCATGAAATCAGCCAGGATGCCTTTTAAGGCGGAGAAGTTCGCGCTTTCATCGATCCACAAACCTTCTACCTGATGAAACATGGGAGTATGCGTGAGGTCGGAGTCGCAACGGTAAACTCTCCCCGGCGCAATCACCTTCAGGGGAGGTGGATTGCTTTCCATATACCGGATCTGAACGGGTGAAGTGTGGGTTCGCAGCAGATGCTCACCTGCGCCACCGTCCCCGTCATCGACATAGAAAGTATCGTGCATGGCGCGGGCGGGATGGTTTTCCGGAATATTCAGGGCGGTAAAATTATAAAAATCAGTTTCGATTTCGGGGCCGGAGGCTACCGTGAACCCGATGGAATGAAACAGCGACTGAATCCGGTCGAGCGCGAGGGTGATGGGATGAAGTCCGCCCATTCCCGTTCCGCGTCCTGGCAGAGTGACGTCCAGCTTTTCCTCTATTAACTGCTCTTCCAGCTTCTTTTCCTGGATTGCATCACGACGTCGGCTCAGCGCTGCCTCCAGCGTCTCCTTCGCCTGATTGATACGGCTTCCCACTGCGGGACGTTCTTCCGGCGGGATTTTGCCCAACCCCTTGAGCAGTTCGGTCAGCTGTCCATGCCGACCCAAATAGCGCGCCTTGGCCTGTTCCAGCTCGCCTATATCATCCGTTCGATTGAACAGTTCAATTGCTTCAGTAAGAAGATGTTCCAGGTTAGTCATTGAAATGAAATTGAACAGATTTGGCGCTCTGCATACGAAAAGAGGAGGCCAGGCGTCTTTGCCTCAGCCTCCTCCCAGTCTTTAATCCCGGAACCGCCCGAACGAAGTTCCGCGGGGTCCGCGCCGGGCTTTCAGAAGCGCTTCTATACGGCCAAGCTGGCTTTGGCCTGCTCCGCTATTTTCGCAAAGGCCGGTTTGTCGAATACCGCGAGATCCGCCAGGACCTTGCGATCAACCTCGATCTCGGCTTTCTTCAAGCCGTTCATGAATACGCTGTATGATAAGCCGCACTCCCTGGCAGCAGCATTGATCCGGGCGATCCAAAGGGCTCTAAACTGGCGTTTCTTCTGGCGGCGATCGCGATAGGCGTATTGCCCCGCTTTCATCACCGCCTCCTTCGCTACGCGATAGACGTTCTTGCGGCGACCCCGATAACCTTTTGCGAGATCCAGTATTTTCTTGTGGCGAGCGTGAGCTGTTACACCACGTTTCACTCTTGGCATATCAGTCTCCTCCTAGGCGTACGGCAACATGGCGCGTACAGACGCTACGTCACTGAAGTGCACGTTCACGGAACCCCGCAACTGCCGCTTGTTTTTCGTCGTTTTTTTGGTAAGAATATGACGCTTGAATGCCTGCGAGCGTTTTACGGTGCCACCTGCCCTCACCGTAAAACGTTTCGCCGCACCGCTCTTTGTTTTCATCTTTGGCATTACTTTGCTCCTGCTTTAATATGACAGAGGGTGTTTCCCGAATGGAACGCTTTAAACCCTGGAGTCACTTGTTTTCAATGAAATAAAATCGTGTCAGACCGCCGGAAATTACCATACCTGCCTGACCTCATCCTCGACGCAATATTCCAACCTCCCATCTCCCGATTTCTGTCCAACAGTACAAGTACCGGATGAACCTGGAATTGGTGGAAAATGATTGCCCTAGCGCCGTTCGGTCTGGCCTTCGGCATCAGCCTTCGGTTCTGTTTCCTTTAGTTTCGGGATTTTTACTTCTTCTTCTTTGGAGTTCTTTACTTCTTTCTTTCGTGGAGATAACACCATCACCATCTGGCGTCCCTCCATTTTTGGAAATTGCTCCACTACCGCATGTGATTCCAGATCGCCTCTTATCCGTTCCAGCAATCGCACTCCAAATTCCTGATGTGCCATTTCCCGACCCCGGAAGCGGAGGGTGATTTTGGCTTTATCACCTTCATCGAGAAAGCTAATCAGATTACGCAGCTTAATGTTGTAATCACCTTCGTCAGTGTTGGGGCGAAACTTGACTTCCTTTATCTGAATCTGTTTTTGTTTGAGCTTGGCTTCGTGCTTTTTCTTGCTTTCCTGATACCGAAATTTGCCGTAATCCATCAGGCGGCATACCGGAGGTTGAGCAGTAGGCGCGATTTCAACCAAATCCACCTCCGCTTCTTCCGCCAGATTGTTGGCGACTGCCAGAGGGACTACACCTATCTGCTCTCCATCTGCACCAATCAAGCGCACCTCGGGCGCAGTAATCTCGTAATTGATGCGTGCTGCTTTTTCTTGAACTATAGTAACTCCCCCAATCTATGAATAAATCAAGCCGCGCCGGCTCTAGTGCGGATCTCTTCCTTAAGCCGGTCGACCAGCGTCTGCAATGTCATCTGACCAAGGTCAGAGCCAGTGCGGGTACGTACAGCCACCATCTGCGCTGCCACTTCCTTATCACCGACGATGATTTGATAGGGCAATTTTTGCAGACTATGCTCCCGTATTTTATAAGTTATTTTTTCATTTCTCAAGTCCGCATATGCTCGAATACCGGCCTGCCTGAGTTCTTCGGTTACTTTCCTCGCGTAATCCGCCTGCCCCTCGGAGATATTTAGTACGACTGCATGATCCGGGGAAAGCCACAGCGGCAGCGCTCCCGCATGATTTTCGATAAGAATGCCGATAAAACGCTCCAGTGAGCCCAAGATCGCCCGGTGAAGCATTACCGGAGTCTGGCGCGAGTTATCCTCGGCCACAAACTCCGCTTCGAGACGCTCGGGCATGGAAAAATCCAGTTGCAAGGTGCCACATTGCCAAATACGACCGATACTGTCCTTGAGCGAAAACTCTATTTTTGGCCCGTAGAACGCTCCTTCGCCAGGTTGCAATTCCCAGATGAGGTTTTTGTGATTCAGCGCGGATCGCAGCGCCTCCTCCGCCTTGTCCCACTGCTCCTCGGAACCTACCCGCTTTGCGGGACGGGTGGAAAGTTTTATCAGAATGTCATTAAAGCCGAAATCGTTGTAAACCTTCTGCAGCAGATCGATAAACTGGACGGCCTCATCTTGCACTTGGGATTCGGGGCAGAAAATGTGAGCGTCGTCCTGAGTGAACGCTCGCACCCGCATGATTCCATGTAGTGCGCCGGAAGGTTCGTTACGGTGACAGGAACCAAATTCCGCGAGACGGAGCGGCAGATCGCGGTAACTTTTCAGCCCCTGCTTGAACACCTGCACATGCCCCGGACAATTCATCGGCTTGACGGAAAATTCCCGGTCTTCGGCCTGCGTTACGAACATATTTTCACGGAAGTTTTCCCAATGTCCGGAACGCTCCCACAAACCCTTGTCCAGAACCGAGGGCGTGCGGATTTCAAGATAGCCGTTGTTGCGGAAGATGTCCCGCATGTACTGTTCGACCTGTTGCCAGATAACCCATCCCTTCGGATGCCAGAACACCATTCCAGGCGCTTCTTCCTGAAGGTGAAACAGACCCAACTGCTTGCCGAGCTTTCGGTGATCGCGCTTTTCCGCTTCTTCAAGACGGCGCAGATATGTGTTCTGATCGTCTTTATTGGTCCATGCGGTGCCATAGATCCGCTGTAACATTTCGTTATGCGAATCGCCACGCCAATAGGCACCCGCAAGTTTCATCAACTTGAAAATCTTCAGCCGCGATGTGGTAGGCACGTGGGGGCCGCGACATAAATCGGTAAAATTTCCCTGAGAATACAGGGAAACAGCTTCATCGCCGGGAATGGCTTCGATGATCTGCGCTTTATAGTGTTCGCCCTGGTTCTTGAAGAAATTGATTGCCTCAGATCGATCCCAAACCTGGCGCTCAACTTTCAGGTTGCGCGCACTGATTTCAGCCATGCGTTTTTCGATTGCCACCAGATCTTCGGGGGTAAATGGCCGCTTGTAGGAAAAATCATAATAAAAGCCGTCCTCAATCACCGGTCCAATGGTAACCTGGGCTTCCGGAAACAATTCTTTCACCGCGTGCGCGAGCAGGTGGGCGCTGGAATGACGAATGATTTCCAGCCCTTCCGCATCCTTTTCCGTGATAATGGATACGTCGCTGTCATTTTCGATACGGGTGGAAAGATCGACCAACTTGCCGTCCACCTTCCCTGCAAGTGCGGCACGAGCCAGTCCTGCGCCTATCGAAGCCGCAATTTCACCCACCGTTACAGGATGCTCATACATGCGCTTCGAACCATCCGGCAAACGAACGACAGCCACGGCTTCTCCCTTTTATAAATGTGGACGGATTTATAAAAATCCTGATTTTACAGGATTCAGCGGCACGGATGTGGCTGCGGACGATTTACGTGTCAGGAAAAAAATTTTGTATTTCAAGGTTAGAGGGGATTTTGTAGAGAATTCAGGGCGAACGGAAAGCGGGAATGCACGCTTGATGCATTCCGTGCCACTCACGCCGACAGTGCAGAAATAGGAACTTCGAAATCAGGATTCCGCGAAACGGCGGTTCGATCTTTATAAACTTGCTTCGCGCTTGAGCAGTTCTTCTACCCTGACGCCCGTTTCCGTTCGTCCGCCGAATACGGTTCCCACCTTCTTTTTATTGAGGTGTTCGAGATTGGTGCTATAGGCTTGCGGTGGCAGCGGAAAAAATTTGACTTCTTTCACCAGCTCGGGCGCATTTTTCATGTAAAACTCGACCAGTTCCCTGACTTCCGGTTTTTCTGCCGATTTGATATTTACGTAAATGAAAATCGGACGGGATAAAGGTTGGTAGCTGCCATCCTCTACTGATTTTGCGGAGGGAAGCACAGGACCCTTACCGGCGTCGATGGCCGCGGCTTTGAGTTTTTTCTGGTTTTCAACATAATACGCAAAACCGAAAAAACCCAGTCCATTCTTGTCGCTCGCGACCCCCTGCACCAGGACATTGTCGTCTTCGGAAGCAGTGAAATCACCCCGGCTGGATTTGGCTTTGCCTACGATTGCTTCGGTAAAGTAGTCGAAAGTGCCCGAATCTGCACCCGCACCGTAGAGCTTCAGGCTTTCCTCGGGCCATGCCGGATTCACCTGACTCCATTTGGTGATTTTACCCTGCGCTTCCGGTTCCCAAATCTTCTTCAACTCAGCCACCGTAAGCGTGTTTGCCCAGTTATTCTTGGGATTGACCACCACCGTCAACGCATCAAATGCAACGGGCATCTCTACATACTGAATACCGGATTTTTTGCATTCCTCCATTTCCTTCTGCAGAATGGGACGGGAAGCGTTCACTATGTCGGTTTCACCGCGGCAGAATTTTTTGAACCCTCCACCGGTACCGGAGATACCGACGGTTACTCTTACCGCTCCCCTCTTCGCGTTCTGGAACTCTTCCGCTACCGCCTCGGTAATGGGAAAAACGGTGCTGGAGCCATCTATTTTTACGAGTCCCGCTGCGTTCGCGCCGGTAACTACGGATATAATGGCGACACTGAACGCTGCACTCAGCACCGCTGATATTGCCAATCTCACCTGGTTTGACGATTTCAACATTTCACTCCCCATTCAATTAAACAGACCACGTTTTTTCAGCACCGTCATGCTAGGTCATGAGTATTACGTTTTTGTGACA
>DATEEZ010000147.1:0-5990 GCA_035280905.1 Nitrosospira sp. | reverse complement strand
GCTGCCTGCTGTCCCTACCGGAAAATCATATTCACCCCCGCGAAACGGGCCAGGGCGAAAAATGATTTCCCGCGATTTGACTTCCAACCCTTCCGTCTGCGCACTGCAAAGCGCTGCCACCGCCTTTACGGCCGTCAGATGCTGAGGCGCAAGACCCGGGTTGGAACGTTTTGCGCGAATGTTGTACACATGAACCGTCTGCCCCGTTATCGCCGCAAGTGCTACGGACGTACGGAGCAACTGCCCACCACCTTCTCCATAGGAGCCATCGATTTCCCGCATTCCGATCTCTTTGATGGATACTGCCAGGAACAACAAGTTTTTCGACCTACAATTCAATGTAGCATCAAAAGTCGAATGACCGGAACGAACGCAATTCTTTTGGGAAGCTGACGCGGCTGGCTCTGCCTGAAAAGGAAGCTTCATGACCCCCATACAAGACCTGCTCAGCCAGATTCGCTGGGATGAATCATTCGGAAAAGGTAATTTCGTAATCGGATATTACGATCGCAAAAGCGAAGAAATCATCCAGATTCCGCTACAGCAGGTGCAGCTCACACCAAGCGATCATTTCTTTTTCCGTTTTACTGACCAGGAGGGACGTACTCGCGAGGTTCCTCTCCACCGTATCCGGGAAGTGTACAGGAACGGCGAGTTGATCTGGCATAGACGGACGATCAACGATGAGGAGGATAACCGTTCTTAGCTTTCAATGGATGACCTCATTGAACTCGCTTTCTATTGCTAATAACCGCGGTCGTCTCCATCACTTCCATATATTCCCGGCGCATTGGTAGCATAAGGATTGTTTGGACTGTCGTTACTGTAGCGGCTTCCATATCGCCCGTAGGGATTATTGATGGAGTCCGCACTATATGGACTTCCGTAGCGTCCGTAAGGGTTGTTGACCGAATCTGGATCGTAGGGATTGGCGCTCAGATTGCCCAGATATTTTCCTGCTTGCTGGTCCCTGAGGTGAGGCGGCTCAGCCTGGGCTGATGACACGATAAATATTGTGAGAAGGACAAGGATGACGAATTTCATGATGCGGCTCCTTTTTATTCTTCGATTGCAGTTTTTCATGACCCTGACCCATTATATGTACTCTGCAGTAATTTCGGAGGCTGCATGAGCCCGGGCTACCGATCGCTTGAAACCTCCAAATGGGAAGCTCGCGAATTCAAGGCGCGCGAACCACCCGTTGCTCTTTAGAATCGACATGCGGATTTTCGGTCAGGCTGAGAACAGGCTGACGTTGGGTGATACAAAAAATCGTTTCCGGCGGACATGCACGCATAGTTTCAGCGGCCTTTTTATAGAAAATGTTTAGTGCTATTATTTCTATAGAAAGGAAATTTCATGCCTGCAATCGTTCAACAGACTATCCATAAACCGGAGGCTGCGGCGGTACTAAGCAAGGCTGTCACTCGTGCTGCCGAGCGTCTGGATATTTCACGGTCCCTGCTTGCCAAGATACTTGGTCTCAGCCCGGCAACAGTCACCCGATTGTACAGTGGCGACTACCTGCTTGACCAAAGGCGAAAAGAATGGGAATTTGCCCTGCTATTTGTCCGCGCTTTCCGGTCGCTTGATTCCATCGTGGGGAACGAAACCAGCGCGCGCAAGTGGCTCAACAGCGAGAATCGCGGTTTGAATGGCCGGCCCATAGAGCTCATCTGCAACGTGCAGGGATTGGTACGTGTCGTTCAATACCTGGACGCCTCTCGCGGTCTCGTCTGAGGCACGCAACTGGAGGGGATCAGTTTGGCGAATCGTGGAAGCACAACATATCGCATCCACCATGAAAATCGTCGACAGCCAGGACGAGCAGAACCTGCTTGAAACTCTCCTGGAGGAGAGTAAACCAGCTCAACCCATCACCGTCGAGACTCTCGATTATCTACTGGTCACACCATTTCGTTACGACCCGCTGCGAGGCGGTTCCCGCTTCCGTTCGGTCACTGATCCCGGCGTGTTTTACGGCGCCGAGTCGGTTCGCACCGCCAGTGCCGAACTGAGCTATTGGCGCTGGAAATTTCTAAAGGATGCGGTCGACCTCGAAAAACTTGAACCCGTTGCACATACTGCTTTTCGTGCTGACGTCAATACGCTTGCTGCCGACCTTCGGAAGCCCCCCTTCAGCGCAAATGTTGAGGCGTGGTCACATCCCGTTGACTATAGCGCCACCCAGGCTTTTGCTCGAGTGGCAAGAGAGGCGAACATCGGAGGCATTGTTTATCAATCCGTCCGCGATCCACAACCTGCATGGTGTATGGCGCTACTGACACCGCAAGCTTTCTCGAAACCCAAGCCACACCCAAATGTGCAAACCTGGTGGCTGGCGGTATATCAGGATAAGGTCATCTGGCGGCGGGGTAATGGATCCATGATGTTTTCAGCCTCCACATGGTAGCAGAAAGGCGTTTGGCTTTGCCATGAGCGCCGCTTTACGTTTACATAGCTGGAACGTCACCCCGCAGGAGGCAGTGGCGATCCAGGAGCACATGCGCCACCTCGTGGAAACGGCCGACCGGCTACCGGAGATTGTTCACGTCGCGGGAGTGGACGTGCACTTCGACGAGAGCGGTCAAATCGCGCAAGCGGCGGTGGCTGTGCTCTCTTACCCCGATCTCAAGCCGGTGGACGAGGCGGTGGCCCAACGACCGGTGGAATTCCCATACATTCCGGGCCTACTTTCCTTCCGGGAATTACCCGCCGTGCTCGACGCCTTGGTCCGGCTACAAACCTCACCCGATCTCATTCTCTACGACGGCCACGGGCTCGCTCATCCGCGCCGCTTCGGCATTGCGTGCCACCTGGGAGTGCTGCTGGATTGCCCCACTATTGGTGTGGGCAAGACTCGTTTGATCGGACGCCACGTCGAGCCACCCTGGCAGGGGGGAAGTTGGATCCCGCTGCAAGATGGGGGTGAGGTGGTAGGTGCGGTGGTGCGCACTCGCACGGGAGTCAAGCCGATTTACGTGTCCATCGGCCATCGGCTTACCCTACAAACAGCCGTTCGGTTGTCCCTGTCCTGTACGACACGCTACCGGCTCCCGGAGACTACGCGTGAGGCCCACAGGCTGGCGTCGGGCCATTAGCAACGCTGAATTTATTTATCCGGTAAAAAAATACTTTGATTTTCGTCATTCCAGGACTAAGATCCGGAACCCAGCCTGAACCAATACCGTGCTTTTGGTGGCTTCTGGATAGCAGCTTCCCCGGATATGACGTGTATTGGTCACCCATGGTTCCAATCGCCGAGACGCCGGAACAGCAACAGATGGGCGGTAGAGACACCTTGCTACTTGGGTCGCATTTCACCTTTGCGTACCCAGACACCTCGCTCCTCGCAATGCAGCAGTTCGCTGCCACTCAGCACATACTGACCAATCCGGAAGGCCACGTTGTTGAAATAACAAAAACCGACTTCGAGTTCGAGGTCAAGCGAAATCTCCTCGTACTCGTCGAAGATGGGTGAGGTATTGAGTTCAGGGTCCTGGGCACCGACTTGAGGCACGTGATCGGGCATGATCCTTTCCTTTAAATTGACTGTACAAGCAAATGTGAAAACACTCGCGTAATACACTGCAAACTATTATTCGCGGGGCGAATGAATGAGACCCAGCGGTGGTCCTTCAGGCTGGTCCTTGATTTCCAGTGTAATCGGGATTGAACCATCTGCGTCAAATATAGGCGCGTTCTCCACTTAGGAACTGGACAACGAACAGCACTGGATCAAAAGATGTCTTTGAACCCGAAGTGATCGCCATCCAGAAGCGGACGCGCGCATCCAAGACCGTGCCTAATTTGTCAATGGCAGCAGTCTGGTAGCGGCTTACGCACTGATCCTCGATAAACCGGGCGCGTTCGATCAAGACGGCTACGCCTGTCTCGTAGACTTTTCCGTTGCCATGCGCCCTATCCTGAATGGGTCGAAGATCCACCGCGCCGACGGCGGCAAAATCCCGGAACCGGTCCACATCGGTCAATTCAGACAAGTCTGCCGTTCGAATAACTCCTTTACCCAAATAGGGAAGGTAAGGGCCGGTGTAGATTTCGCCGAGCGGAGATATGACTGGGATGCTCGCCGTGATTTCCGCAAGCAGTTGCGGTTCGTTCTGGAGATACTCCCACAGTTGGTTTGCAAGCGCATCGGGGCTGTAGTCTGCCAACTGCTGAATAGTCGCTTCACCAAACCGTTTGGCTAGTAATGCATGGACGAGGTAGGCCAAGACTATCTCTTTCTGCGCCCGAGCGGAGCCTAATGCTGGATAGACCGGACAGGATCGTTTGCCATGCCGGATTTCCAAAGCAGCCAGCGTCTGCAAGACCCAGCTCCGTTCATTCTGCCCCTGGGCTGAAGGTTCTATGATCTTTCCGCTGCCGAGCGGGACCTGGTTGTAGCCCGTGGCCTTGCCAGCCAGTTCATCAACGACGATTTTCGCGATATAACTGTCGGCATTGAACCCCATCTGAAATGCGTGGGATATGCAAGCGAATTGCAAGGGGGCTGCATCGCCTGATTCCCCGCACTTCACTTTTGCGCCTATCAAAAACGCCTCTGCCGCTCGCCGTTTCTCCCAGTCGATCACCTCGCCGCAGAGATGTTGCAAATCCACTTTGATGGGTTCATACAAGGGCACAAAAAAGTGATGACCTCGAATAACGTCTTCAACCACCTGCGGCATTCCATCCGGAATCGAAAAGTATCTCACGGGACCAAAGTCCACGTGATCGCAGCCTAATAGACTACCTGGGGTCAGAAGAATGTAACGAACTTTGGATTCGGTATCGCTGGAGGCTCGATCCAATATCCCCAAAATACCGTACGCCGCCAATATTTTAGCCGTCTGTTGCACATCCATCTCCTGGGGGCTCTGGTCCGTCCAGACCGAATTAGTGCCCTGACCACCCAAGGCAGTGGTGCCAATGAGAGCCACCGCCTCGACACCCGCTGTATCAGCTGCGTGTTTGAGCGTCGTCACTAACCACGCGAGGACCAGGCTTTGGTCCTGAGTCAACCAGATTCCATAAGCCATCATGGTTGCGAGGTTCGCTCCGATCACCAGAAATCTCGGCCCTTTCCTTTGAATGTATGCATGAAACGCGGAGTGTTTTCGGAATGTCTCATCGTCAACATTGGCTGCCGTAAGTCCTTCCGGGAGGATGTTGAGCAATTCGGCTTCAATGCGGAGTGATCCGCCCCCACAGTGCACGGTCAAGATCAGCGGCTCCTCCTGCTGCGTGACGCTGACTTCTGGTTGCACGCCGAGAATACTCTTGAGCTTTTGCAGTCTGGCAGCCAAGGTTGACCTGCGCGTGGCGGTGAAAAAGATTCTTTCAAGTCGCAAATGTTCGGCTGGGCTTACTTTGCTCAGTCGTCGATGTGCGCTCGCTCCGCCGTGCGCATGAACCCAGCCAAGAACAATCTCGTGCAGTATGGCGCCGCCTACCAAGCCGGCACCGATGATGGCGATGCTGTTATTATTTGAAGGAATCGGTGGCATGTTCGAACAGCCTTCTTCAAGCGTCTGGTACCGTACAACCGACTGAAATCAAATCGACGGCCCCTAGACAGGGGCGACCGCTCTTTTCGATAACCCGACTGACGTCTCTGAGATGCTCCCGCATCGGTCAGGGGCAATATCCGTATCGCTATCCGGTGTATCGCTCATTGCTCTCCCGGTGAGAGTTCGTGGCCTCGTTCCACGCCAAGTGCATCAGAAGCTGCGGTAAAAAACCTCGCATATGCCGCCCATTTTTAGATAGTGTAGTCACGAGATCAAGATTATTGAGAGATTTGGCGGGTCAAGAAAGGAGACCCGCATGAAGAATTCGAAGCCTACCGCCAACACGTCCAGATCAGATACATCGCCCTTTGGCTCAAAGTCTTGTGACTACACTATCTAACAACACCCCAGCCATGGGCGCCTAAAGCCTTAATTCATTCTGGAAGACCTGACTGGGGATGCCGTAACGGTGGCATA
>DATEEZ010000146.1:0-8099 GCA_035280905.1 Nitrosospira sp. | reverse complement strand
TCGCGGGCCAGTGACGAGGATGCGTATGTACGGGAAGCAGTCGATGACCATACGGCTGCCATCGCTACACACATGCGTCTGATTACGAAATTCACCACGACACTATCGTTACTCAACGCTCTTCTGCTGATAACGACGTCGGCTATTGGCATCATGCTATGGGTACGTGGAGACCTTGAGGCGGGAGCGGTGGCAATGGCCATACCACTTGCATGGACGATCGCCAACACGGCCGGATGGGTCAGCTGGGAAATGAGCCGGGCTTTTGAAAACATGGGGACTGTACAGGATGGGATGCAAACCATCGCGGTGACGGACACGGTGGTTGATATGCCCACGGCGGTTGCCCTGGATGCAAAACAGGTGCGCGGTGAAATCCGTTTTGAAAGGCTCACCTTTACTTATGGCCGCAGTGATGGCCGGAAGGTGCTGGATAGCCTTAACTTCGTCATTCGCCCTGGGGAACGGGTGGGGTTGGTGGGCAGTTCGGGTGCCGGGAAATCGACACTGATCAACCTGCTGCTGCGTTTTTATGAAATCGAGACCGGGAACATTCGGATAGATGGTCATGATATCCGGGAGGTGACTCAGGAGAGTTTGCGGCGTGCGGTAGGGGTAGTGGCACAGGATACTTCCTTACTCCACCGCTCCATTGCGGAAAACATTGCTTATGGCACCCCGGGTGCCACCCCGGCTCAAATCGAGGAGGCTGCCCGGCGGGCGCACGCACATGATTTCATCGTGAGTCAGCGGGATTGGACAGGGCGGACCGGTTATGACGCCCACGTGGGCGAACGGGGCGTGAAGCTCAGCGCGGGGCAGCGGCAACGCATCGCTATTGCCCGGGTCATACTTAAAAACGCTCCCATCCTGATACTGGACGAGGCAACTTCCGCGCTGGATAGCGAGGTGGAGCTTGCGATTCAGGATCAGCTGATGGGCTTGATGGAAGACAAGACCGTGATTGCAATCGCACACCGGTTATCCACCATCGCGTGCCTGGACCGATTGCTCGTACTCAAGGACGGATGCATCGTCGAGGAGGGCACGCACGAGGAGTTGCTCGAGCTTGGTGGTCAATATGCCATGCTATGGCGGCACCAGTCCGGCGGGTTTTTGTGATAACCCCAGATCAGTCAATCCGCTTTCCGTGGCAGCTTCAGATGTGAGAGCGTCAGTCGTTTGGAATATTACTCAAAGTTTTCAGTAGGTGTATTCCCTACTCAATAGTAACGTCCCCCTTCACCTCCTCCTTCTTTATCCCATTGATAGCGCCCGCGCGTTGTCTTCGGTTACCTCAAAAAGAGTATCCCCGTAAAACTGTAATGCCCTCGCCCGTTGTAGCTCCCTGACGGCGAGGGTTTATGAAATATTCGTATTGCGGGAACAGAAATCAAAACGTCCCTGAATTCGACCTATTGGCGAATTGCGACTCAGGTAATCTGCTCGCCGTTACACAACCTCTAAAAAACGCTCTCTTACGCTTTTCCGAGATTGAAATGACGACCAAATCGATGTTCAGGCCCCGGATTTGCAGAGATGCGAAATTGATTTCAGTTTGCATGCCTGACTGCTAGTCAGACTCCGTGCCTTTCCCTTTTTCCACTTCGAGGTTTTTACATGTTCGCTTTTTTTGAGCAGCGCGTTCGGCCCACTGTCGTCCCTAAAAAATCCCCGCCCCCGGAGCTGCTGGCATTTTATTGGCATTTTATCAGCCAGACGAAAGGTTTATATGGGGCACTGTTTGCCACCGGGTTGGCGGTGGCTCTCATCGACACGCTGATCCCCGTTTTCATCGGCCGGCTTGTTGAGGTGATGGAGGCAACCGCACGTGTTGCCGCATTGAGGGATGCAACTTCAATGCTTTTCGGCATGGCCCTGCTGGTGCTGGTCGGCAAGCCGCTCGCGATCCTGATCGACAGTCTTGTGCGCCACAATGCCGTGGTTCCCGGGGTAACCAGCATGATCCGGTGGCAGAGTCACTGGCACGTCATCCGGCAGAGCTGGTCGCTCTTTCAGAATGACTTCGCGGGACGCATGGCAAACCGCGTCATGCACATGGGCGATGCGGTGCGCGAATGTGTTGTATCGAGCATTCACGCGATCTGGTACATCGCGGTGTATGGTATTTCTTCGTTGTGGCTGATGAGCGCGGCGGACTGGCGGCTGGCGATCCCCACAGTGTTATGGTTCATCGCGTACGTATTTTTCCTGCGGTACTTCGTGCCACGCATGCGTGACCTGGCAAGAAGCAGCAGCGAGCGGCGCTCAGCCGTGATGGGGCGGGTGGTGGACAGCTATACCAACATCCTCACCGTCAAGCTCTTCTCACGAGCAAGCGCCGAAGATGCTTACGTGCGGGAAGCAATCGAAGACCATACGATGGCCATTGCCGCTCACATGCGCATGATCACAAAATTCTCCACCGCATTATCCCTGCTCAATGCGCTTTTGCTGGCAGGCACGACCGCTATCGGCATCATGTTGTGGTCCCAGGGAAGGCTTGACGCGGGGGCTGTAGCTATGGCCGTGCCGCTGGCCTGGACGATCGCCAATGCAGCGGGATGGGTCAGTTGGGAACTAACCCGGGCATTCGAACATATGGGGGTCGTGCAGGAAGGGATGCAAACCGTTGCCGTGACGAATGCCTTGGCCGACAGGCCTGGAGCGCACGAGCTTGATGCCAGCGAAGTACACGGAGAAATCCGTTTCGAGAGACTGGCCTTCACATTCGGTCGGAGCGACGGCCGCAAGGTGCTCGATGCCCTCAATTGTGTCATTCGGCCCGGCGAGCGCGTGGGGCTGGTGGGGAGCTCGGGTGCTGGCAAATCCACGTTGATCAATCTGCTGCTCCGGTTCTACGAGATGGAGTCAGGCAGTATCCGGATCGATGGCCAGGATATCCGCGAAGTGACGCAGGAGAGCCTGCGGCATTGCATCGGGGTCGTAGCGCAAGATGTGTCCCTGCTGAACCGCTCCATTGCCGAAAACATTGCCTATGGCAACCCGGGAGCAACCCGGGAACAAATCGAGGCGGCCGCGAAGCGGGCCCAAGCGCACGACTTCATCATGAGCCAAAGGGATTGGCTGGGACGCACCGGCTACGACGCGCACGTAGGCGAGCGGGGAGTCAAGCTCAGCGGTGGGCAGAAACAGCGTATCGCCATTGCCCGCGTCATGCTCAAGGATGCGCCGATCCTGATACTGGATGAGGCTACCTCCGCCCTCGATAGTGAAGTGGAGCATGCGATTCAGGATCAGTTGATGGGGCTGATGGAAGGCAAGACAGTGATTGCAATTGCGCACCGCTTATCTACCATTGCTTGCCTGGACCGATTGTTGGTGCTTAAGGATGGATGTATCGTCGAGGAGGGCACGCACGAGGAGCTGCTCAGGCAGGGCGGGCAGTACGCGATGCTCTGGCGGCATCAGTCGGGGGGGTTTCTCTGATTCGGGGAAACCAAGCGTATTGATGAAAGGTTTTCATTGGTACCTGTTTTTCTTGTTACGAACGTGCTTCAGCCGTAAATCCTTCTTCTCAATCGAGGCCCTTGCAACAAAGGGGCCTCGAAGGTGAAAGGAAAGGAAGTGGGTGAGCAGTCAGATAGTCAGGATGCTGATATCTTGCGTTCTTATCACGAAGCGGTTCTGGGTAACGCTGAAAGCCGTTTCCAATTGATACTCAGATTCAGGTCGAGTACATACACATCATAACTGAGGCGAAAAACCCGAAACTCGAGAGCGACTTTCAAAATTCAATCGTTATCCATTCACCGCCACGGTGACAATGAACATAATGGTCTCCTCGCCTAGTCTGACATGCGGACTTATAGCCAGCCTATTCCCAACACACTCAGGCCAGTAACCAGTATCACCACATAAGCGACCCAAGAGAAAATGCTATTCATGGTGTCCTCCTGATGGAAAGATATGACGTTTACATCATTCTTCTTTCTTTTTGTCGGTTATTTCATATATCAAACCGACAGCGGCTGATCCCTTCCCGGAGCATGAATCAAGCTTCGATTGTGCTAACCGATCGTGATCAGGGAACGAATCAGCTGTAATTCTCCTTCACTTCAGTTATTCCTGCTCCTCCATGAGAGCTTCTTTACGCTCCTCTATTTCAGACCCGATTTCTTCAAGATCCATTTTCGCTTTCTCCACCTTCGGGAATATCTCGTTCTGTTCTTCCTCTATGTGGTGATTAACATATTCACCAAGGACTCTTACCAGTGCGTCATACATCGGGTCCGAGCTGTTCATTGATTGGATTTTTTCTATGAGATCCTTGGCGGCTTGATGCTCTACAGCAGCTTCGTTCATCAGGTGATCATCATCAATTGCTTCACGGGCGGCTGGATAGAATATTTCCTCCTCCAGTTGCGCATGGATCGTGAGTTCTTTGCAGATCTGCTGCGCGAGTTCTTCCCTGCCTTCCTCATGCTTTTTGTGCAGTTTTTCGAATTCCTTGAACATCTTCTTGACCTTGTTGTGGTCGTCGGTCAGCAATTTGATTGCATCGTTCTTGGATCTGCGTGCTGTGGTTTTTTGCGCTGTGGTTTTTCGTGCTGAAGGGGTTTGTGTGGTTGGCATGATGACCTCCAATAGAATGTTGGGTTGAACGGTTTGCTATTAACGGTTTGCTGTTTTATGCCCAGTTCATGAACACACAAGCATGAACGAAAGATAATCTTAAGGATTCCCAAGTTCTGTTCGGCAACCCACACTGTTCTTTTCCCCGCTTCCTCCGTTTTCGTGATTCGCAGAAACGGAAACAAGTGGCCAAGAACGAGGAATGGCAGGCTGATAACCTCTTTGTATGCTCCCGCACAGAGCAAACCGGTTTTGCTACTTTATGATGCAGTCATTCTCACACCATTGAGATAGGAATCGGGAAGATTGAAGGCGCGACTAATATGAAAACCTTTGCTCTGTAAGGGAGATGAGAAAATCCGGAGGGTTCAAGGTTCAGGGGCTTATGAAGAAAGAGCAAGAATTCAAGGTAATACTATCCCGTGTCTTTTAAGTTCGATATGCATTCAAGGAGAGCAAAATGATGCGTTCATCAACTGTGAATAAGAAAACCTGCATTACAGTAGTGGCTGTGCTGGCGTTCGGATTTGCCGGGAGTTTGTATGCTCAAAGCAGCTCGATGTCGATCGGTGCGACAGGCGGAGCGTCCACTGGCCAAGATAATGCAGGCAAGAAGGGCGAGGGTAGTTACAACAAGAAGGACAACCCAACAAGGGGCACGAAAGACACCTTGGGCAGCGACGAGCCTGGCAGTTCGGGAAGCGGAGCAGCAACTGGTTCTAGCCGCCCTATGAAGCCGGAGGGTAGTGGAGCAGGCAGATCAACCGGGGATAAGGGGTTTAGCAACCTGAGGGACGATAAAGGCGGCAAGGGCTCAGGTGCGATGTTGGGCGGCAGTACCGATACAAAACCGGGCCATGCAGGCGAGAGTATCGGCAGTGGCGGCACAGGAACAGGCGACAAGTCGAAGCTTGATGCCAGCGCTCCGGCGGATGGGAGTAGCGAAGGTATTGCAAAATAGGCAGTATTCGTGACACAACCTTAAAGACGGCCTGAACTGCAGAATGGCTTCCCCTGCTCAGCCAGGGGAAGGCGGCAGAACTTGCAATTCTTTCTTTTTCATTCCCGAACGCATTTCGTACTCCCTGATACTATCTTCGCTGTCTTCGACCAACAGCGTATACGGACACCTTCCACTGGCCATCGGCAGTAGCCGTCTGCTCGCTGCCCAGGAAAGTGGCTGCTATCCTCCGAATGTCCGGTCTTGCTGCTTGAACCAGGAAAGTGCCTCGTCAAAATGCCGGGGTTCAAAATCCGGCCAGAATTCATCCCGTATATAAAAGTCCGCATAAACTGATTGCACAGGGAGGAATCCGCTGAGGCGACGTCCGCCTCCCCATCGAACAATCAGGTCCAAGCGAGATACATCGCTTGAATGTAGTCCGCCGTTTTTGAGCCCCGCGAGGTCCCATTCCCAGCCGTAATTGATAAGCAGGTTCACTTTCATGCCATTGCCCCGCCGAACCCTGAATGTTTTTAAAACTTCCGGAAATTGTGCCGAGGTCTCATCGCCCACTACCAGAAGGGCGGCTCCACGGCGGGCAATTTCAAAAGCAAATGCCACCGATGCATCGGTAAAGGCACGCTTCTGAGCGCCGGGCCGTTTTGTATTGTCCTGTGTAAAACAATAGATGGAAGCTTCAACAATGCCCTGTTCTCTGCATATTTCGTACAAAGATAATCCGGGGTCTATGCCGAAGCCGTACCCATCTTCGTTGTGCATGCCATGATTCAAGGCCCAGCGGCGGTTGCCGTCAGGGATGAAACCAACATGGAGTGGAACGTTTTTTCGTGCCATCGCAATTCCCCGTTATCCACGCCGGTATTCATTATGTGCTCTTGCCAGCACTCAGCGGCAGCGTGCGATTGTAATGAGATAGGCGAATACTAGGAGCAACTTCTTATTCCCGGCTGTGCGAGAGCGCACATAGCTGTTCTTCGTTTGCCCGTACACTCTCATGTGGCCCCGGGAGCGGCAAGCGTTACCGCTCATTATTAGATAGATGAAGTGAGATAAATCAGGGAAGAAGAAAAAATGGACTTTAATTACCGGTTTTTGAAGGGGACCGTTGCTGTAAGTCTGCTGCTCACATTCGCTCTCATACCGGTCACGCCCATTTTTGCGACGCCTCCTGACATCAAGTCTCCCACCGGCCAACCCAGCCAAGGGAAGGCTATCAACAATGAAAATGCGCGAAGCTCGCCTTTGCTGCAGCTTCCGTCGAATTCAGAAGACGCGGGTAGGCCTGCAACAGGTTCCATTACTTTTGTCGGAAATGCAACTGTCATTATCCGTTATGGTGCCTTGACAATCCTTACTGATCCAAACTTCTTGCATCGAGGCGATCACGTGCATCTGGGATACGGGATAACCGCGCAGCGCCTTACCGATCCTGCTATTGAACTGGAAAATCTGCCGCCAATCGATCTGATTGTACTCTCGCACATGCATGAGGATCATTTCGACAAGCTTGTTCAGAGCAAACTCGACCGAAATATTCCCATCGTCACTACAAAAGAAGCTGCCGAATCCTTGAAAAAATTGGGTTTTACGAAGCGGCATCCCCTGCGAACGTGGGATACGCTTGTGGTTGAAAAAGGCAACACCACTCTTCATGTGACCGCTATGCCTGGACGCCATGGACCGCCCATTGTTGCTAGATTGCTGCCCGAAGTAATGGGTTCCATGCTGGATTTCAGGAGCAAGAATTCGCCGCCCAGCTACAGGATGTACATAAGCGGTGACACGATGGTTTTTGACGACATCAAGGAAATCCCAAAGCGCTATCCTGATGTTGATCTCGCTCTGTTGCATCTGGGTGGCACCCGCCTGCTGGGTCTTGTGACCGTGACCATGGATGCAAAAGAGGGTGTCAAAATGATGCGGCTCATTGTTCCCAGAAAGGCTATTCCGATCCATTACAATGATTATGATGTTTTCAAGTCTCCGCTGAGCGATTTCAAAGAGGAAATAGAGCGGGCGGGGTTACAGGACAAGATCATTTATCTGGAGCACGGTGACACATACGAGTTTAATTCTATAGAGAAATAATTGTTCTCCTCCGGGGCTTTCAAAACCCTTATAACGGATGCTCCGGTTCTTGCCCTTGCGCCCCCTAAACCAGCTATGGAGAATGCGGTGGCACATGAAAGTGCCAGCGGCGCGGCGTTGTCCAATACCACGGCTCTTTTCCCTTCGCACATACACCCTTCGTTGCTTTGTCTTTGTATGTGGTTTGTGCGTAAGCGTACGGAAAGCCACAACGATTTGAGTAGCATTTGAGTTCAGCAATTTTGCTGGATCAATCTCGAGGAACTACCATGGAAAATATTTTGATACTGAAAAAAGTAGCGCAATCTGTCGTGCTTGCTGGCGTAATCGCCTTTAGCGTCACCGGTGTAGCCCAGGCGGCAGGTGCGGGTGAGCAGACAGGAGAATATGGAGATATGTCCAAGCATGGAAAAGGGAGCAACGCGCCCGAGCCGCGGGGCTATCAACAATC
>DATEEZ010000145.1:0-14934 GCA_035280905.1 Nitrosospira sp. | reverse complement strand
AGGCCAATCGGCCCGAACAGGATGAGATCGATGATCAGCATCAGGGACACGCCCTTGCGGCTGTGCTTGTCATAGACATTCCGCTCCATCCAGTCGTCAGGTGTGCCATGGCCGTATCTTTCCATGGTTTCGGCGTTTTTGGCTTCCTCGCGATAGAGCTCCGATCCTTCCCTCAGCACTTTGGTGATCCCGACTATTTGCGGGCTATGCGGATCATCGACGGTTTCGCACTTGGCGTGATGTTTCCGGTGTATTGCGGTCCACTCCTTGGTGACCATTCCGGTCGTGAGCCACAGCCAGAAGCGGAAAAAATGACTGGGCAAGGGGTGAAGATCCAGCGAGCGATGAGCTTGATGACGATGCAGATAGATTGTGATACTGGCAATGGTTATATGAGTAAGGCCAAGGATAACGGCGATATAACCCCACCATGGCAAGTCGATAAGACCTAGAGTCATTGTTTGCGACCTTTAGAGTAAGTACGGAGAGAAGCGGCAATTGTTCGGGGAGAAGGGATACGGAAATTTAAAGCTAAACGAACGGTTAGTCAAGAAATTATGTGCCTTCCGAAGCTTGCGGGAGGCCGGAAAAACGGGGACGGGAGACGCCTGCCTGCAGTGAAATGGTGATGTTCTTCCAGAGACTCCAGAAACAAATATCAGTTCATTTATCGGCCAGTAATTGTTCCAGATTGATCCGGGCTGATTCCGCCGTATTAGCCTTTAACGTTCGTCGCATCTGGCCCAGCGCGTCTGTGTGTCGGCTTTTGTTTACGGCTGCACAGCAATCGGAAGGAATGTGGATTTCAAAGCCGCGCAGATAGGCATCGTTTGCGGTAAACAGCACGCATGAATCTGTGGTAAGACCGGAAAGGATGAGCTTTTTTGCATGCAGGCTCTGGAGCAGAAGATCCAGAGGGGTCTGGAAAAAACCCGAATGTCTCGGCTTGAGAACAAAGTAATCGTCCTGTTGAGGAACAAGTTCACGGGCAACCGGAGCTCCGCAGACACCGTCTTTTACACAACGCGACACGAGATGTTTGAAGTCGGACTGCCATTGTCCGAAGTTGTCGTTTACATATAAACAGGGAATGCCGAGTTTCTTGGCTTGGGCTTTAAGGGATGAGATGTTGCGTGCCATTGGCGCCGCATATTCAGCGAGCTGTTGTCCACTCTCGAATTCCAGATCATTGATGACATCGATTAAAAGAAGCGCAACGGAGCATTCATGAAGCACACAGTTATCGTTCATCGCTCAGAACTGCTATTTATATCGGCTTGGCCACCATCAAGTAAAACACAACAACCAGCGCAATAAACGCGGGAATACCCAATCCGATCCAGAACCGGAAGTACTGCCAGTACAAGGGCGGAAGCTCGTCCTTTCTGTTGCTCGCATCGGCCGCAAGCTTGTGCATCTGGATCTGGAGCCATACCACCGGAAGCCAGCAGGCACCAGCGATCAGGTATAAGACTGTCGACCACATTACCCACCTGCTGGTCACAGGAATTTCTGCCAGGTAGACGAGATAAAAACCTGTAAGCGGCTGGATGACAATGGTTGTCGCCGTGAATATCCAGTCAGCGGTAACAACATTTCTGGTAACCGCAGCAGCAATGGCAGAGTCGCGCGTCAGGCTCGCCGAAAACATATAAAAGGCGGTGCCTATGCCCGTGCCGAACAGTAATGTCGATGAAAGGATGTGCAACCACTTTACCACTATGTAGTCAATCACCGCTTCTCCAACTCGTACAGCAACAGAATGACTGCAAGGATGGGCAGATTTTTTATCAACGGACCGAAAGGATGCAGCCAGAACTCGGGGAGAAAAAGAGTGATGGCAACCATATAGATGACAATCAGCGTGACCTGAGCTATCCAGAGTAACCGGCGGTTGCGGAGAAAAAGGGTCCCAAGCCCAAATGCAATATCCATTGCAGCGGCACCATAAAGCGCTATCGGTGCGAGACTACCCGTAATTCCGACACGGGCAAGCAAAACATAGCTTTCTTCTACCGGATAAATTCCCATCGATACCGCACCCGCCACCAGCCACACTGCTGCCAGCGACACCCGCAGCACAATCTGCAGCCAGCCAAGGAGCGACGACAGACGGAGTGTCTCCACTTCCCACCGCGAGGCGAATTCCCGTGCGGGACGGGGATTGCGACCGAGCAGAGCTCGTGTTATGGCAGGATCGGCGGTGTTCCCTCGCTGAAGCATCTGCCACGTTTCCAGGTCCAACAACCCCTTCCCGAGCCGCTGGCCTATCCGCGCACTGAACTCGACAAATCCGGCAGGCACTGACAGAAACGTGGCAGGACCCAATCCCATCATATGCCGCAGTTCACCCAGATAATTTCGAAAAGTGATTGGTTCCGGCCCCACCAGAGGCACACGCTGCCCAAGATATCGATCGGTTTCAACGAGCACCACGACGGCTTGCGTCAGATCGTCAATATGGATCGGCTGTATCCGTTGATCTCCCGATCCAGGCAGCGGGATAACCGGCAGGCTGGCAAGAAGGTTAAATAGTTGCGCGCTTGTCCCACCCGGTCCATACACGAGCGATGGCTGTACGACCACGCTCTTGTTCCTCTTGTTCGGGGAGGCAAGTAATGCATCATCTGCAGCTTTCTTGCTGAGGTGATACTGGCTGCGCGCATTTTCGTCCGCACCGAGCGCCGATATCTGCACGACTTTGACATTTACTGCTTCGCAAGCCGCAAAAAGTGCCCTTGGAGCACGATCATGCAGCGCCTGAAACGTTTGCCTTCCGTGCTCCCGCAATATTCCAACCGCATTTATCACCACATCGATGCCAGCAAGCCGTTTTTTCCAAACCTCCACATCGAAATCGCGCGTAAAATCCGCCGCGATATAAGTGAGCTGAGGTTCCTTCAGATCCTTTATATCCCTTATATCCTTTGACTCGCTTTCCTTTGACTCGCCGCGCCGGGTGGCACATACGATTCTGTGTCCCGCCGCGGCCAATGCCACAACCAGATGGTTGCCGATGAATCCAGAGGCGCCGGTAATCAGAATAGTGGACATATCAGATAATCAGATACATGGAATTAAAACCAGTACAGATAGACCAACTCCATATCTTTACAAGATCGAAATAAAGTATAGTTTCAGTCATGACCGGCCCTGGAAAAACCTGGAGCAGTGCAATTTTTAACGGCCTCGTTTCCGGCGCCGTAGCGAGCGTTGTATCGACCGTTGCGCTTTCGATCCTCGGCAAGGCTGAATTGGGCAGATATGCTGCCCCTGTAAACGGGCCCAGTCAGTGGATATGGGGAAGACATGCGCCCTATCAGGACCATTTCAGCCTCCGGTACACTCTTATCGGCTACGCAATACACCACGCCGCGTCCGTATTCTGGGCAATCTGGTATGAAAAGCTTCGTCAGCAACTCCCGCCTGCCAAAAGTACTGCAGCTGTACTTGCTCCGGCTGTCGCAACAGCTGCCGCGGCTTATGCCGTCGATTTTCACTTTACGCCGAAACATCTTACGCCCCGGCTCACGCCGGGGTTTGAGCATCGACTATCCCAGCCTTCCCTGCTCATCGTCTATAGCACCTTTGCGCTCGGATTGGCAGCGACTGCGTTGGTTGCCTCGCAGAAACCCCGCTATAAGTATGCTCGAAGGAGGTCAGGGGGGCGCCGATAAGCTCTGCTAGCAGGAAGTCGACATCGCTTTCACCTCCTAGGAGCGAGAAATCCGTCTCCTACTCGTCGGTAGAAGTGACAGCAGTTTCTCACGCCATACTGCTGCCACTCTACCCCAATGGCAGAGGCTCTGAATGTGCGTTATCGCACTGAGGTGACCAAAGCACTCCCCTATATTCATTGCAGGTTTCCTATCTGTCACAGGCGGAATGCACGGTGGGCTCGTCTCATTGACATATTCACTGAATTCTGCCCCACAACTAAAGTTCCCGATCGAAGCAAAGGCATGATTGATTGGTCTCGTCTTTTTGGTTTTTCCGTAAATCCTGCCGAAATCATCCTGCGAGGAACAGTCATCTACTGGTTCATCTTTTTACTGTTCAGGCTGGTACTTCGCCGCGATGTAGGTGCTATCGCCATTGCGGATGTGATGCTGCTTGTGCTGATAGCCGATGCAGCCAGCAACGGCATGTCCGGAGATTACGATTCCATCACGGATGGTTGTCTTCTTATTGCCACCCTTGCCGGCTGGAATTATCTGCTGGACTTTTTAAGCTTCCATTTCCTGGCTATCAGGCGTCTGGTTCAGCCACCCCCACTGGCTCTGATAGAAAACGGCAAAATGCTCCGTAAAGCCATGCGCCAGGAACTGATTACTACCGAAGAATTAAAATCCAGATTGCGGGAACAGGGCATCGAGGATTTGAGCGAGGTAAAAATTGCGCATCTTGAAGAAGACGGGGAAATCAGCGTGTTGCGGTACGATGGCAAGGAGCCGGAGAAACCGTCGGGCAAGTCTAAGAGTAAAAAGACTATTTAGTAGGAAAGCCTGATGGATGAAGAGGAAGCGTTGGAGTTCGCCCAATATCTGGCTGATATGTCGCGGTCCATTGCGCTTCGATATTTCCGCACTTCACTGGATATCCGCTGGAAGGAAGACGGGAGCCCGGTGACGGTTGCAGATTGCAAGATCGAAAGCAGGCTGCGTCGTGTAATACGTGATCGATATCCGGACCATGGCATTATCGGAGAAGAATATCGCTGTGCTCCCGGGGAACGCTATAGCTGGATCCTGGACCCGATTGACGGGACGAAGAGCTTCACAATGGGAAACCCACTGTTCGGCACACTCATTGGGCTATTGGATGACGGTGAACCCATCGCCGGGTTGATCGATCTTCCTGCAATGGGAGAACGCTGGGTCGGAACGGGCAAAAGGACAACATTCACAGATGGGACCCGCAATAGTCCGGCAATTGTCAGCGACTGCCGCTCCATCGAGGCAGCCCGGCTCTATGTCGCAACGCCATGCGGAACCTCGTATGATGAAAAATATGCAGGGTTCGAGGCTCTGTGCCGGATGAGCGCGGTCTCTCGATCCATCTGCGACTGCTATGCATATGGCTTGCTCGCCTCCGGCTATTGTGACCTGGTAGTTGAGGACAATCTGGAGCCTTGCGACTACCTGCCGCTCGTGCCGATGATTAAGGGCGCCGGCGGGCAAATTGCAGACTGGGCAGGAAAACCTCTTACCTTGAATTCAGACGGACGAGTCATTGCCGCTGCCACTGGGCGCCTGCTGGAGGCAGCAATAGAGGTGCTTCACAGCCCTCTTGCGGTAGTTGACTCAGTCAACCGGTAGTTCTCTCGAGTATGCTGTTAGTGCGATTCCGCACTGAAAATCATCTGTTCGCCAAATAGAATCCCGTTCAGGATAGCTCGGTTATTTCCTGAAACCATTATTGGAGCGGCTATGAAACCTTCAATATTCGCGATTCAATCCTTGCTCCTGGCGGGCATGGTTTTCTTTGCGCCGGCGGCAACTCATGCGCAGGTTGCCCCGGGACCAGGAGGTTCCATCGTAGGGCAGCCACCTGGCCAGGGAAGCTCCCCGGGAGGCGGCTACATTGTCGGCCAACCGCCTCCGCCGCCGAACCGCTCCATGCCGGCGCAACCCTCGACTCGGCAAAATGGTTCCACGCCGCCACCGCTCGCACCCGGACAGATCGGTCCGGTACAGTCCGGCCCTCCGCCGAGTGGATTGATGGGCGGACGCGACCCGGTCAAGGAGAGACTCAATCGTACAACCAGAGAAGGGGCGGATCTGGATCGAAACGGAATAATAAGTCCGGAAGAAGCCAGCAGGATACCGCCAGGCTCCCCTTTGCCGAGGTAGCGAAGTAACTCTGGCTCGAGGATTAGTAGGTCTTCGAGTCCGCGAACCCTTCCAACAGTCAATTCCCCTCAAGGAGAAGTCAGATGCGTGCAGTCACCTATCATGGAAGCTACGACGTTCGCGTGGATACTGTACCCGACCCGATACTTCAGGAACCTGACGACGTTGTGCTGAAGATTACTGCCACCGCGATCTGCGGTTCGGACTTGCACCTGTATCGAGGCAAAATGCCGGAGCTCAAGAATGGCGATATACTCGGTCATGAGTTTATGGGAACAGTCGTCGATGCTGGCTCGGAGGTTACAGCGTTGCGAAAAGGCGACCGAGTGGTGGTCCCTTTCGTCATCGCCTGCGGGCAATGCTTCTTCTGCGAGAGGCAACTATATTCCGCTTGTGAAACAACCAATCCGGATCGCGGCGCAATCGTGAACAGAAAAAACGTGCGTTCAGGCGCAGCGTTTTTTGGCTATACCCACCTGTACGGCGGGGTACCCGGCGGGCAGGCTGAATATGTACGAGTGCCAAAGGCAAACGTGGGACCGATCAAGATCCCCGAAACGATTCCGGATGAGAAAGTCCTGTTCCTGAGCGATATTTTGCCCACCGGCTACCAGGCTGTACTGAATGCAGATATAGGTCCAGGTTCCAGCGTGGCGATTTTTGGCGCGGGCCCGGTGGGATTGATGTCCGCCGCTTGTGCACGGCTCCTTGGGGCGGAAACAATTTTCATGATAGACCATCATCCGTATCGCCTCGAATTCGCCCGTCAAACGTATGACGTTCTTCCCATCAATTTCGATGAAGTCGACCCTGCCGAGGCCATTGTCGAAAAAACTTCTTACAGAGGTGTCGATGCGGCCATCGATGCAATAGGATTTGAAGCCAAAGGCAGCGTCCTCGAGACCGTCATGACCAACCTGAAACTGGAAGGCAGCAGTGGCAAGGCCTTGCGGCAATGTATCGCAGCGGTAAGGCGGGGCGGCACGATCAGCGTGCCGGGGGTGTACGCAGGTTTTATCCATGGCTTCCTTTTCGGTGATGCTTTCGAGAAAGGTCTGACCTTCAGGATGGGGCAAACTCACGTCCAACGCTTCCTTCCCGAGCTGCTGGAGCATATCGAATCCGGAAAACTGCAACCGGATGTCATCATCAGTCACCGGATGCCGCTTGCTGAAGCGGCTACAGGGTACAAAATCTTTGAAAAAAAAGAAGAAGACTGCCGCAAGGTTGTCCTGACGCCTTAACACCCCGCGCGCGTGGAAGAGCGTCTCGCATTCCCGCTCGCAGCGAGCCCTTCGTCTCCATTCGCTCTGAGCCCTTCATCTCGTTCACCCTGATCCTGAGCTTGCCGAAGGATCGAAGGGGCGAACCGGGCTCAGGACATGCCCTTCGTCAGACTCCGGACACGGCTGACGAAGGGTATCTGGTATCTCCATTTGTACCAACGGGTTCCCTGCCCCAACCCGGCCTACAAAACCAAACCATCGTTTGTCCGAACCCTTGCTTGTTATGCTGCGAGTTGGGGGTCAATACGACGAAGAGTATTCCATCGGATTTACCGGCAGATAGATGTGCCGGTGGGAAGGGCAGCATGTCGTTTCTCCCCACAGCAGCGCTATTCGATGAAAGTTTCCATCAGGTGAACGGCGGCCATTTCACGAGATATCAGTTGTAAAGGAAATAGTGTAAATACATGGTAGTGACACAACCGGCATTACCATGTAGATGGACCGCAGATGGAGGATCAAGTCAGTGAAAGCGTGTATGGGGCGCAGAATGCTCACCCGGTTGCTCATGCCTGCGGGGGCAGCTGAAACTGCTTTCCCATTACTCGCAGCACGCGCATTGCGCGCCTTTGGCGACGGCTATGTTGCCGTGCTTTTGCCCGCTTATCTGCTGGCACTGGGATTTGATCAACTGGACGTAGGCTTTTTAACTACGGCAACGTTAGCCGGATCAGCTTTGGCGATTCTGGTGGTGGGTACAGTTGGATACAGATGGACAGCTCGTCGACTGCTGCTATCCGCTGCCTTTTTAATGGCAGTTACCGGCCTTGGCTTTGCGAGCATCTCATCGTTCTGGCCACTGTTTGTTGTCGCATTCGTAGGAACACTTAATCCTGGTTCGAGCGACATAAGTGTGTTTTTGCCGCTGGAGCATGCCCATTTGGCACAAGCGGCTAGAGGCAACGCACGAATCACACTGTTTGCGCGTTATTCACTTATTGGCTCGCTGAGCGCCGCTGTAGGTGCCTCAGCCGCCGTCATTCCCTCCTGGTTCATGGCGGGGTGGCCAGGTCTTTCATTAATTGACAGCCTGCGCGCAATGTTCGTGTTGTATGGTCTACTCGGCGGGGCAGTCTGGTTGCTCTACCGGACTTTGCCGGCGATCGGGATTCAGACTGCTCCGTTACCGCAACCGTTAGGCCCATCACGCCGCATTGTGTTCAAGCTCGCCACGTTATTTAGCATTGATGCGTTTGCTGGGGGATTACTGGGGAATTCCCTGCTGACGCTCTGGCTCTTTGAGCGGTTTGGATTGTCACTCGCGCAAGCCGGAACATTCTTCTTCTGCGCGGGACTCTTATCTGCCGGATCCCAGCTTGCGGCACCGATCGTCGCGCGCAAGATCGGGCTGCTCAACACAATGGTCTTCACTCATGTCCCTGCTAATGTGTGCCTCATTTTTGCTGCGATTGCCCCCAATCTTGAGACCGCGCTCGCTCTGCTGTTCATAAGAAGCGCGTTATCGCAGATGGATGTTCCGACACGTGCTGCCTATGTAATGGCGGTGGTTACGCCCGCAGAGCGCACTGCTGCTGCCAGCGTCACCGCAGTGTCACGCAGCCTTGCTTCGATCGCGAGCCCAACCTTGACCGGAGCGTTGCTGGCCAGCGGACTGCTGAGCACACCTTTGATTGCTTGTGGAGCTTTGAAGATCGCCTATGATCTGGTCTTGCTAATATCCTTCAGGCGCCTGGATGTTCCGCTTGATTGAGATTGGAAAGATCGGTTTCGGTCATTCCGGTAAGGGTGAGTCTACCTTAAGTTCGAAGTTTGGATAGGAACAAAACTATCAAGTAACAAAAAACCCATCATCACGTTTCGTTGCCCCTGCATCTTCCGGTCGTGCCGGCTTGAACTCTCCTGTACTCGCCTCCTCACTCCCCTTTCGTTTATAGCCAAACTCACCTGTTGTCATAAAACCGCAAAAAAACTGAAATGCTATGGCCATATCCAGGCACTATTCTCCCATTGGTTTTCTATAAAGAAGACGAGAATAACCAGAGTAGGGATGTCGCCCCGGAGCGGCTCCTGATCCATCTTACGGAGAACAAAATGCTGAAATTACTGGGTATTGAGATAGTAGTAGTGTTATTGGGCGCACTGCTTGGAGCTGTCAGCGTTGTACATGCTGAACCGGTTATAAAAATTGATGGTTCCAGCACTGTTTTTCCCATTACCGAAGCTGTGGCGGAAGATTTTCAAATAGCCAAGAAGGGTGCCGCTAAAGTCACAGTTGGTATTTCAGGCACGGGTGGTGGCTTCAAGAAATTTTGCCGTGGTGAAATAGATATCGCCAATGCTTCGCGCCCTATCCTGAAAAAAGAAATGGACGCGTGTAAAACTGCGGGGGTGCAATACGTTGAAATGCCCGTGGCTTTCGATGCGCTGACGGTTGTGGTGAATCCAAGGAATGATTGGGTTAAAGCCATTAAGGTTGAAGAATTAAAGAAGATCTGGGAGCCGGACGCCCAAGGGAAAATAACCCAGTGGAATCAAATAAACCCGGCATGGCCTGATGAGCCGATAAAGCTTTACGGGCCGGGAGCGGACTCTGGCACCTTTGATTACTTCACGGAAGCCGTCGTCGGAAAGGCGAAATCGAGTCGGGGCGATTACACTGCTTCCGAAGACGACAACGTGCTGGTACAGGGGGTGGCGAGCGATAAAAACGCGGTGGGGTATTTTGGCTTCGCTTACTACAACGAAAACCAGAAAAAGCTTAAAGTGCTCCCTGTTGATGGAGGTAAAGGCGGCGTTCTCCCGTCCCTTGAAACGGTGGAGGATGGAAGCTACCAGCCATTGTCTCGCCCGATTTTTATTTACATCAACATCAAGGCGGCAGAAAAACCCGAAGTCAGGGAGTTTGTTGAGTTCTATATGAAAAATGCATCGGCCTTGGTAAGGGAAGTCAAATACTTTCCGCTGCCAGCTCAAGCTTATGCTACTAACCTGGAACACCTGGGCAAGAAAAAGCTTGGCACCGTATTTAACGGCCAACCAGAAGTGGGGCTCAAGATCGACGAATTGCTCAAGCGAGAGGCCAGCCTGTAATACGACGAAAAAGATGAGGTTGCAAACCCCAATACCGCTACTATTAAACCTTTAAACTCTGGTGGAGAGTAGTGCAGGGCCCGGCATTGACGTTGGTAGTTGGTTAAGTCCAAGCGGTCAAGCAAATGGGCTACGCCGTTCTCCACCTCGAGCAGGTAGTCTTCAGCTGCCGGCAGTCATTCGCTCACAAATCGAATACGGCAGGGGTTCCATGTGCAAGGGATCTCGTTCCGGCTGCTTAACGTGATTCCCCGGAGCGCTCTCCGAAAACGGGACGGACCAAGTGTCCTCCCGTCCATCCCGTAACAATCTATCGGCAAACATTCAGTAGCATCGCGTCCCTTTGGGCAAGCTGTTCCTTCAGCTCCCTTCTTAAAATTCTGTAAGTAGCGCTACCCCTCGCGCCGCAGGTAAAGCACAGCCTGCCGTTCGTCGTACGTTGGGAGCTATAGTAGAGAGTATCCAGCACTCAGCTCGGCCTCATGGCTCAACCCTGACTTCTGTCATAAAACAGTTACAAAAGAGTAATAAGCCAGTCATTTCTCTCCCGTATCCTTGCCCCGATTTTTCGTAAACATGAGCAATAACGACTACAACTGGGAGCACAGCTTTGAAATATTTGAAACTTATGTTAGCAGCGGTCGCTGTCCTGGGAGCAGGCACATCATCCGGGGCTTTTGCAATTGATCTTTATGTTGATACCAAAACCAAGCAGATATATGCAGAGCCTGGACCTGACCGGCAACCCCTGGGTACCTATGAAAGAGTCCAGGGTACTCCATCAAATAACGCAACGTCGACGCCCGAGGCGGAGAAAAGCATCGAGTCATTGCCCGGCGACAGAATGTCGAGAATAAAAGAAAAGGCAGCACGGGCACAGTTCGTCAGTAAGGTTGAATCCCTCGAGGAACGTGTCAAGGCGGGGGAAAAACAGCTCACACTGGATAAAAAAGGCCTGCAATTCGAAACAGCAGACAAGAATTTCAAGTTCAAGATCGGAGGCCGGATTCATACGGATTACACGCACAGTAGTAATGATCACTTTTTTAGAGGCGGGGTTCCGGTTCAAGCCAATGATGGCGCAGAGCTGCGCAGGGGACGGCTGGAGTTTGCAGGTACTTTCTTCAAAGATTGGGATTTCAAAAGTCAGATCGACTTCGCTGATAACGTAGTTGGCGTCAAAGATATGTTTATCGGATACAGGATGCTGGATTTCGCGAAGATCAACGTCGGCCACCAGAAACAGGCTTTCAGCCGTGAGCTGCAGGAAAGCTCCAACGATCTTATGTTCATGGAAAGATCATTGATGAATGTGCTCAACGCGCCACTCGTAGACCGCGCCATCGGTGTAAATCTTTCAAAAAACACCAAGAACTGGACTGGACAGGTTGGGCTTTATGGCGAGTCAATCGACGCCAATAACGACAGCCTGGATGAAAGTTGGGGAACAAACTCGCGCGTCACTTTCGCACCGATCGACGAAAAGACCAGGATTGTCCATTTGGGCATTGCGGGAAACTATCGCAGACCGAGCGGCAGCGGCCAGGCATTCGGCCCCTCTAACGGCGTGAGATTCAGGCATGAAACTTCGCATATAACCAATCTGTTCCCAGTTGATTCAAATGTCATAGGAAACATCGAGGACATCAAGATGCTTGGTTTGGAGGCCAACGGCGTATATGGTCCGTTCACCCTGGGAGGCGAATATACCCATAGCTGGATCGGACGTAAAAATGGCCTTGCTTCGCTAAGCTTCCATGGCTGGTACGGAGAAGCCGCATGGACGCTCACCGGTGAGTCGCGCAACTACAAAGAAGGACGGTTTCACAGAGTGGAGCCTACGCGAAACCTCAGTCTTTCCAATGGTGGATGGGGCGCATGGGAGCTGGCGGCACGTATCGCCGGGGTAGACATGAACGATGGCGCCTTCAGGGCAGGCGAAATGAAAAACTTTACCGCTGCCCTGAACTGGTACGTGAACAGTAACTTACGCTTCATGTTCAACTACGACAGAATCCTGCAAATCAAGAATTCGCCGCTGGTGACGGCAAGCGGCGGCAAGCCGGATGACCTGAACACTTTCATGTTCCGGAGCCAAATAGCCTTCTAATTCCGGGTCGCTTGAGGAAGTGGGTGAAAGCACGGAGCTGTGGCTTTAAATCTGTAATGAAGAACGGCCGAAAATGGCACTGAATATGTTTTCCCATCGCGGAGGGAATGGTATGAAGAAACGAAGATACGTTGATCTGTACGGTTATACATCGGACGAGTTCGATCGCTTGCTGGAAAGAGGTATTAACAAGAAGCTGCGCTCTGCCGGAAAATCCAGGTCGGAATTGGACATGCATACTGTCTTCGCGGCTTATGAAGATGAAACCCGCAAACTTTCTCGCCGCAGACTCCACGAAATGCGTATTACCGCCTGAGTTCCGGCTTCTATAACTAAGGAAGCTCCACTTCAAAACCCGCTAACCCAGCGGGTTTTTTAAAACTCTATCCAAAAACAGAATAGGGTTTGATGAAAGCCCTCGTAGCACAATGAAGTTCACGCCCCGTCACAGGGGCTTTTTTTCTACCCATGAAAATCAAGCTCCTCCCTTCCATTTGCAGTTGCCGCTTGACAGTAGGCTCAGTGACCCCTCGAACGCACTTAAGGGCCTCGATCTTCTTGATGGGACTGGCGACTGATATTTTTCGCATAGCCGGTTGTCGAGCAAGACCGTAGCGGCTGTCATCGTCCAGTCATATCCGGAAGGTATATTGGCAAAATCATTCAGGATGAGTCTGAGGCCTTTCCGTGCTTCCAGTATTGTCGGCTATTCAATTTCAGAGCTTCCAAGCCATGTTTAAACACGACATACCCGGTTTTATTGTTGCAGTTGCCCTTCTGGTAATGGCTAAAATGGCGCAAGCTGCAGTTGGCGATACGCATTTCGCCAAGTTCGATCCCCTCCCAGACGGCGTCATTGCCGGTTCCCTCCAGGAGAGCGCTCCTTTCAAGTTTTCTTCACCTGATTTCTCGCAGGTTCGGATTGCGGATCGCGTGAGCCAACTCAACCTTGGAGAGCCCAACTCCGGTGGCTGGGATATGATCACCGCTAACGAGACGGGTCCTGACGCCGGCCGCTACCTGTTCATCCCCTTTGAAACTTCTGAGGCAGGAGTGCAGCGTATAGATTTAAAAACAAGACGCACCAGAACCCTCGTTCAGCCTGGCACACAAGGCTTCACCAAAGGGGACGCCTCGCGCTGGACGCCCTGGGGCAGCTACTTGACCGCCGAGGAGTCCTGGGGAAAAGGGAGCACCAAGGGGCGTTTATTTGAGCTGACCAATCCGACGACTGCTACCGGCGTTGGTGACTCCAGTTTCGTTCATAGGTCAATCGTGCCGCGTGTGGCGAACGAGGGATTAGCCTTTGATAAAGAGAACAACCTGTATTTCATTGATGAGTCTAATGGTGGCAGTATTTACAAATACGTGCCCACCAACCCCGCTGCCACCACAGGGGACGAGTTTTTCTCTGCGGGTCAGACTTTCGTCCTGCAGGTCAAAGGGGGTGGCAATGTAGAGCCAGTAGGGCCTTTTGTCTGGATTCCGATTACTGATACCAACGGCGGACCCATTAATGGGATATCGGTGATGAATGCGGATGGAACCATAGATGGCCGGGAGACGGCGAAGGTCGTGAAAGGAACCGGCTACCAGCGTCCTGAGGATATAGAGATCAAAACATTGGCCAACGGAGATGAAATGTTATTTGTGGCGACCACAACGACCCACGAGGTGTACTCCATTAATCTTGAATCCAACGAAGTGAAGCACTTTGTAAGCCGTGACACTCTTGACGAGTCGAAGGGTATATCGGTAGGAGCTTCGTTGGCCAACCCGGATAACCTGGCAATCGATGTCGCCGGGAATATTTATATTGTTGAGGACCAGCCTGCTGGAATGGCGGACATCTGGTTTGCCAGAGATGCCAACAATGATGGCGTGGCTGAGTCAGTCGCCCGCTGGGCCTCTCTATCTACCTTGGGGGCGGAGCCTACCGGTCTTTATTTTGACAAGTTTGATGCCAATATCGCTTATGTGAATGTGCAACACCCGGATAGTCAGATAGACAGTACGATCATGATCTCCGCAATCCCGGAATCGAACGTGGCCTCCGTAATGCCGGAATCGAATCCCACCCCCGCAATTCCGGCATTGTATTCGACCTCCGCAATGCCGGAGTCAGTAGCTTTATCCATGATGCTGTCCGGTGTGGGCTTGATGGGCTTTATTGTTCTTCGCGGACAGGGGTTTGATCAAACCCAGGAGAAATAGGGAGAACTAAAAAAATCATAAAGGATGCTGCAGGCGAGCTTTGAGTCCCCCTTCCAGCATTACTCCTCTCAAACCCGCCTCGGCGGGTTTTTTTGTTTGTTGCATTTCATAACCCTTAGAGCAAATTTTTTACTTTCTTCATGATCAGGCCTTTAAAAAGGCTGTAACAAATCCACAGTAGCATGCGCTAACGAACTTCGTTAAAGGAGTGAGCCATGTTTGAATATGCTGTATATATAAGAACTACCCGAGGCTATATCGAACGCACGAACAAGGTTATTTCTAATCCACCCTGCGATCCGCGGGAAACCTATCGTTCCTTAGCCCCCTATGTGCACGAAGAAGAGCTCGTCGGTTTTCCTGAATCTGTAGTGTTCTGGGAAAACAGAACAGGGCTCAGCGTTGGCATAGCTCCCATTAA
>DATEEZ010000144.1:0-11353 GCA_035280905.1 Nitrosospira sp. | reverse complement strand
GCCCGGCCTCTTTTGCTCGATAAAGTGCTTCATCGGCGGCTGAGATAAGTGCGCCTGCATCTTCACCTTGTCCACAACCCGTCGCGATACCCACGCTCACAGTCATGACAATTTGTCCTGTGCGGCTGTTGACAGGCTCCCCGCTGATGGAACTACAGATTCTTTCGCCCAGAGCCATGGCCTGGCTCCAGTCGCAACCCGATGCTGTAATGAGGAATTCCTCGCCTCCATAGCGCCCAATCCGGTCATAACCACGCAATACACCTGACATCCGCCGGGCTGCCTCTTGCAGTATCTCGTCACCGGTTGGATGCCCGTAGGTATCGTTGATTCGCTTGAAGTGATCAAGATCCGCAACCATAACGCTCGTGCAGATACCTTGACGGGCTCCCCGCTCCAGCTCCTTCTGCAGATAATCCATGATGGAGGCTCGGTTCCATACACCCGTTAGATAGTCACGCGTGGCCTGGATATGTAGCTTTTGATGCAGACCAAGTATTCGTTCCGCAACCCGTAGCCGGGCTACGAGTTGTTCTTCATCGAAGGGTTTGGTAATGAAATCGTCCGCACCTGCGTCCATGCCTTCGAGATAGCTGCCCTTGCTGCCCAGCGCCGTAAGAAGGATGATATACGTATATTGCAGACCAGCCTCGCTGCGGATCATCCTGCACAATTGCGGACCATCGATATCAGGCATCATCCAGTCAGAGATGAGCAGAGGATATTCGTCCTTTTGCCAGGCTTCCCAAGCCTTACGCCCATCCTCTATTGCCGTTACGGTATGCCCCAATTTCCGGAGGGTGGCGGCAAACAACAGGCGTGAGGTAGTATCGTCTTCGGCAATGAGTACCTTCATGATCGAGCTGTATCGGACAGTGGCACACGATGGAGATCTGACAGGGTAATTTCGCACTTCACCCGTCCAAATTCCATTTCAATTTGTTCTACCAAAGTGACCGCTCCACTCATGTCGCCGACTTTACCTGCAAGCTCCAGCTTTTGAGCAATATCCGCCATGGAATGCGCGCCAATATTGGCGCTGGCGCCTTTAATGGCGTGAGCAGTCTTGTACAGGAGTTCCGCATCTCTTCCTTCCAGAGCCTCCCTCAGAGCATTGACGCGTTCTGCCCCATCATTCAGGAACGATGTAAATATCTGGGTAATCAAGGATGGGTCCGTCGCCTCCGCGAGGGATCGGAGGCGCGCAACGACTTCCGCATTCAAGGCAGAGGACGCAGAAGACACCGAAAGGGATGAAGAAACTAGTGGGGAGCAAGAGACTGTTGGTGGGGAATGATCCGAGATGCTGTCTGCCGCCGCCTTTTCATGCCTTGCCGTGGGGGGAGGCGCTTCGCTTTTCTGCCCCTGTTCCTTGCCCGGCATCCAGCGCTTCAACGCGGCCGCAAAGTCCTCCAGCTTTACCGGCTTGCTGATGTAATCGTCCATGCCCGCAAGCAGGCAGCGTTCCTGATCACCCTGCATGGCCTGTGCCGTTACCGCAATGATGGGAAGCCGCGCTTTGCTATCGGGCCGGCGGCGAATTGCAGTGGTAGCTTCAAAACCATCCATCCCTGGCATCTCGCAATCCATAAACACAATATCATAGAGGAATGCGTCCACCATCTCCATTGCTTCGCGGCCATTCGCAGCAACATCCACCTGGCAACCCAGGTTGCGCAATATCATCGCGCCGACGATCTGATTGGTAGCGTTGTCCTCAGCAAGCAGTACACGTGTATCGAAAAACAGACAGCTGGACCCATCAACGACCTGCGTCTCAAGATTTGCCGGGAGGGAAGGCTGACTGATGAGATTTATAGTTCGCTGATGTCGCTGTGCGTCCCAGATATTTACCAGAGTCGACAGCAGTTCCGATTGCCGCGCCGGCTTGACCAGATAGGCAGCAAAGCCGATCTTCTGAAGCCGCTCTCGGATATCGCCTTCTTGTCCTAACGAACTGAGCATCACCAGATGAATATTATGAAGTAATGGATCCCCCTTGATGGCCCGGCCCAGCATTTCTCCATCCATATCCGGCATCTGATGATCAAGGATCGCAATCCTGTAGGGATCGCCGGAGACGTGAGACGCATGCAGCACCTTCAAGGCTTCTGTACCGGACGCGCAACTGCCGATACGCACCCTCCAGCCGCGGAGCTGCTCTTGCAGCACCAGGCGATTAGCCGAGTTATCGTCCACAATCAACACACGGACATGCGTCAGATCCACGTGCGGGCTCACGTCCCCCAGCGGCTCTTTCTGCAAGGCCAAAGGCAGCGTAAACCAGAACGTTGATCCAACGCCCACCCGGCTCTTTGCAGCGATGGTACCGCCCATTAAGTGAACCAGTTGCTTGCTGATAGCCAGTCCCAGGCCTGCACCTCCATAACGCCGGGTCGTAGAGGTATCTGCCTGCGTAAATTTGTCGAAGATGCTTTCCAGTTTATCTGCCGCGATTCCCAGTCCGCTGTCTTCAACACTAATCCGGAGTGATACCTCATCTTCACTAAGGGCATCAGCTTCCACATCGATGAGTACTTGGCCCTTGTCAGTAAACTTGATCGCATTGTTGGTCAAGTTAGTCAGTACTTGACGAATACGCCCCAGGTCACCGAATACATAACGCGGCACATTCGGCAAGTAACGCACGATTACATTCACATTTCCCTTTCTTGCCGGCTGCATGGCAATCATGCTGGCTACCTCTTCAACGGTCTGAAGCAAATCAAAAGAAACGGGTGAAATAACGAGTTTACCGGCCTCAATTTTGGAGAAATCGAGAATGTCATTGATTATGGAGAGCAGAGTCTCGCCACTCGCACGGGCGAGCCCCGCCAGCTCGCGCTGTGATGCGGTCAATGAGGTGTTCAAAAGCAGTCCGACTGCGCCGAGTACGCCGTTCATCGGTGTGCGGATCTCGTGGCTCATATTTGCCAGGAACTCGCTTTTCGATCGGTTGGCGGCCTCTGCTGCTTTTCGGGCATTCTGGAGTTCCATCTCTATATTCTTCCTAGCGGTGATATCCTGACCTGAAAAGTAGAATTCACGAACATCCTGAGCGACAGATATATTCCATAGAACCCAGCGGGAGGAGCCGTCCTTGCAGCGCATCTGGCTTTCAAAGGAAGCATTGATGCCCATGACGAGCTTGTCCAGCTCTACTGCAGTATCTGTGCGCGAGCCAGAGAAAACGAGATCCATAAAATGTTTGGACAGCAGTTCTTCCTCTGAATAGCCAAAAACCCTGGTCCAGGCCGCGTTCACTCGCTTGAAATGATTGTCAAAACCGGAAATTGCAAGAAAATTGAGAGACTGATTAAAGTAACGATCACGTTCAGCTTGAGCTATGGTGAAGGCGCGGGAAAGGCTGCCTATCTCGTCATTCGAGTCGATATAGAAACTAGGCGAACTACCCACCTCTCTGATATTCCTGGCGTTATCTTCAAGCCATGCAAGATTTTGTACTTTCCGGCGTACGACACGATGCGAAAGGGCGAACCAGGCCATGAGTAAGGCGAGCATGAGAAACACGCCGTATATGTAGAGTTTGGCTTGGTTCTCAGCGAGAACTATGGTATCGAGTGTACGCTTGTCGAGCAGCTCATAAAACTCGTTCACCGACCGCATGATCTCAGCCTTGGCAGCATGGTAACGCTCGTCATGCAGCAGGCTACTGGCCAACGCAATGTCGGGAGTGCTCTTCACGCTGAATTCTCCGACCGAATCCTGAAATACCCCTTTCATTGCATTGAATGCGCTTCGCTCTCGCTCCGCCAATTGGTTTGAGTAACTTTCGGCTTTCGTAAGCTTTGCAAGCTCTGACGCCGCAAGCCCGAGCTTTTTCATTCGCGATCTCAGGGAAATCATACGGCCCTGCGCCGGCTCCGGGCTCGCCTGCCCGAGAATGAGGTCCCAGTGGCCACGCTCATAGTGCAGGGGGCGCTCCTTGTGGCCATTGCGGATCGCAAGTATATCGAAGTAGATTCGCTCAAACTTTTGGTCACCTGTAGCGACATAGGCACGAGCCATGCGTGTCAGGTCATCGGAAGATCGGCGAAGCTCATCCGCTGCCAGAAAGGAGGCGTAGCGTACGTTTTCGGCATCATTCAGTTTCTGGAGCTCGAGGAAACGAAGCGCAACAAACAGGGTAAGCAGGGAAATAAGCACGCTGGTTACGAGGTAAAAAATATAACTCATTTTCCGAATTGTCATCGATCTCCTTCCTTAGCGCCAACGGATGGCTGGGGGTGGCTGGGTTTTTAACTGTATCTAATTCGAATCCTAAAAAGATTCGCGGACTCTCTCTAGGTGCAATCAACACCTGAGGCAACGACCTTTTTTCCGTACGCTTAACCTGTTTCTGACTTTTCAATCCGTCTCTAATACCGTCATCTAGATAACAAAGGCAAGTTCCAAACAACTGGAGTATCTTACAGGCGCATAGCATGAAGCTGGACATGATATCCAGATGAGCGATTCGCAAGGCAGTACCAGACCGCTGTTTGCCTGCCTTCCCAACTGCACCTCTACTGAATTATCATCTCGTCTGCGCCGCTTTCTCTTTCCCATGCCTGGCAAAGAGGGAAGAGTTAGCCGATCTGAAAAGTGGGTTTCGACCTTTCCTGAATAAGACGAGTTGCAAAGAAGGCCGGTCGCTGCCAGAATTAGGACCTCACCTCAATATTGTGTCGCTTTACGCGCCATTGAAGCCAAAACCTGTAGAAATTTCCTTTTCCCCCGCTGACAACCAGCGCCTGGCGAACCTGTGCGGTGTGCTGGATGAAAACCTGAGGCAGATCGAGACGGTGCTTGATGTCGCGATAGCAAGGCGGGGAGAACATTTCAGTATCCACGGTAAATCAGTTCAGGCTTCACTTGCTGCGGAAGCGCTGCAGAATTTCTACGATCAGGCACACCATCATCTCGGCATCGAACAGATTCAACTGGGCCTGATCGAGGCAATGAATCCCCATCACCAGAAAAAACAGGGCCCGGATGATAAGGAAATAGTGGAGCCGGCCCTGTATACGCGGCGCAGCGACTTGCGCGGACGCACGCCTCGCCAGGTGGAGTATCTGCACCAGATCCAGACGCATGACATTACCTTTTCAATCGGCCCTGCAGGTACGGGAAAAACGTATCTTGCAGTTGCAAGCGCCGTGGACGCACTCGAGCGGGATATCGTGGCACGCATCATACTGGTGCGGCCGGCGGTGGAGGCAGGCGAACGCCTGGGTTTTTTACCGGGCGATATGGTGCAGAAGGTGGACCCTTATTTGCGCCCCCTTTATGATGCACTGTACGATCTGATGGGGTTCGATAAAACCAGCAAGCAGTTTGAAAGAAGCGCAATCGAGGTAGCGCCGCTTGCTTTCATGCGCGGGCGAACGCTGAACCAGTCTTTCATCATTCTGGACGAAGCGCAAAATACTACGCCTGAACAGATGAAAATGTTTCTCACCCGTATCGGCTTTGGCTCCAAGGCTGTGGTGACGGGGGATATCACGCAGATTGACCTGGCAAAGCATCAGAAAAGCGGCCTGGTGGAAGCCCAGCAGGTCCTTGAAAAGGTGCGAGGCATCGCATTTACCCGCTTCGACGCAGAGGATGTGGTGCGGCATCCGCTGGTGCAAAGAATTGTCAACGCATACGAGAAATATGAAAGAAAGGAGTAGTTCCTCGGCACTCCTGATAGCGTTGGGAACGCCAGACCGAAACCGGCGAAATTGAAATTGACTGCCCAATATGCGACTTCCACACGGGAGCCGCTTCCACCCAGACCCTTGCTTCGTAAATGGGTCAAAGCTGCTCTGGTGCATGATGCGGAAATCGCATTGCGCATCGTGGACGAAGAGGAAGGCCGCCGCCTCAACCGGGACTTTCGCAACAAGGACTACGCAACCAATGTCCTGACCTTCGTTTACAGGGATGCGCAAGTTGATCCTGACGCTCCACCCGGGGGAAAGCGAGATGCTTACCCTCTGGCTGGCGATATCGTGCTCTGTGCGCCAGTAGTGGAAAACGAAGCAAGGCAGCAGCAAAAAGATCTGATGGCGCATTACGCGCACCTGACAGTGCATGGAGTCCTGCATCTGCAGGGCTATGACCACCAGGAGGAGGCGGAAGCCGAAGAAATGGAGGAAATGGAAACCCGCATTCTTGTGCGGCTGGGATATGAGGATCCCTATGCAGGATAGCACCCGGCGGAAAGAGCTGATTGTGGATAACGTGAGCACAATTGATAGCTGACGGCGAGATTTCAATGGATTCGATTTTTATGTCTATGCCAACTTTTACATATGGATGACCCTCCCCAACCTGGCTGGCTGGAACGCATAAGCGGCATGCTCCTTCGCGAGCCGGGAAATCAGGCCCAATTGATGGCCCTGCTGCATGCTGCGTATGAGCGCAATTTATTCGATTCCGATGCGTTGAGCATGATAGAAGGCGTAATACAGGTATCGGAGATTCAGGCACGCGACATCATGGTTCCCCGCTCGCAGATGGATGTCATTGACATCAATGATCCGCCCGAGAAATTCATCCCCTACGTGATCGAGAAAGCGCATTCGCGTTTTCCGGTTACCGAAAATGACAGGAACAATGTTATCGGCATACTGTTGGCAAAGGACCTGCTGCGGTATTACGCGGCAGAAGAAGAGTTCGACGTGCGCGACATGTTGCGACCTGTGGTATTCATTCCTGAATCCAAGCGCCTCAATGTCCTGCTTCGCGACTTTCGTACCAATCGCAATCACATCGCAATTGTCGTGGACGAGTATGGCGACGTTGCAGGATTGCTGACGATCGAAGATGTGCTGGAGCAGATTGTCGGCGATATCGAGGACGAACATGATTTCGATGAGGTGGAAGACAATATTGTGCAGACGCCTAGCGGTCATTACCGGGTCAAGGCCATCACCGAAATCGCAGATTTCAATGAAAGACTTGGGACGGAATTAAGCGAATCCGACTACGACACGATCGGCGGGCTGGTACTGCATGAATTCGGGCGTCTACCGAAACGAGGCGAATCGGTCATTGTCGCGAATTTCAAGTTTACGGTGCTTCGTGCGGACAGCCGCAGATTGCATACGTTGCTGGTGGAAAGAAGCAACGGCCAGGTCGAGCAGTAGGGCGTGCGGCAAGGTTTCGGAAAAAAGACAGGGAACAGGCCGGGGACGAATAAGCCGGGGAAGTCCGGGGCGCGAGACAACTCCGAAGGGGAAGATCCAAACCCGGACCAAAGCCTGGTCAACGAGATGTACCGTGAACCACCGGTGGTGGAAGTAGTCATCGAGGTTCCCCGCGGCAGCTTTATCAAACGAGGCTCGACCGGAAGAGTCGATTTTATCTCACCGCTGCCGTGCCCGTTCAACTACGGTTCACTCCCGGACTACCTCGGTCTCGATGGCGATCTCCTGGATGCACTGGTGCTCGGTCCCCGTTTGCCCGCTGGCACCCGCGTACGAGCAAAGGCCTGGGGAGCCATTCGCATGGTGGATCACGGCATGCTGGATGACAAGCTTATCTGTAGCGACTCCCCGCCGGACATATTGCAGCGCCAGAAAGTGCTGCGATTTTTTCGTTTCTATGCAAAATGCAAAGGATTGCTCAATGTGGTGCGGGGCCGGTTGGGGCGAAACGCGTGTGAAGGCTGGCGGGACGCGGCTCAGGCGATTGCACGGGCACGGCCCTGCGGCGGTTCCCCGCGAGTCCCGTTACCCTGGTGACCGCTGCTCCTTTGCCGATTTTGCCAAGTCGCGGTGAACGTGGCAGAATTGCGCCCCTTATAAATTTCCCCCGTTCAGCCGACTTCCCTTATGCCTCTGCTCACGCTTGAAAAAACGAGTCTGGCCTTCGGCCATCATGCCTTGCTCGACCAAGTGGATTTGCAGCTTGATTCCGGCGAGCGCGTGGGGCTCATCGGGCGGAACGGCGGGGGCAAGTCGAGCCTGCTGCGTGTCCTTGCGGGTGAGATGCAGCTTGATGACGGCAAGGTTTGGTATGCCCCAGGACTGAAGCTGGCTTATGTCGCGCAGGAACCGGAACTAGACCCCGATCTCACGGTGTTTCAGGAAGTATCGAAGGGATTGGGTTCGGTCAGCAAGGTACTGATCCAGTATCATGAAGCGTCTCACCTCCTGAGCAACGGTGCAGATGACACAGACACTCTTCTGTTGCACCTGGAGAATCTGCAAGCCGAACTGGAAGCACAGGATGGCTGGCGTATTCAGGCAAGAGTGGAAACCGCCATCGGCAAGCTTAACCTTCCTGCCGATGCCCTGATGAGGCAGCTTTCCGGCGGACAGAAAAAACGGGTGGCGCTGGCTCGGGCACTGGTGATATCACCCGAGGTGCTGTTGCTGGATGAGCCGACCAACCATCTGGATTTTTTGGCAATTGAATGGCTGGAAGGATTGCTCAAGGATTTTGCGGGAAGTGTCGTATTCGTCACCCACGACCGCCGCTTCCTCAATAACGTGGCTACCCGTATCGTTGAACTCGATCGAGGCAAGCTGACGAGCTTTCCGGGCGACTTTACCGAATACCAGCGAAAAAAGATGGAAATGCTCGAAGTAGAAGCCACTCATAACCAGAAGTTCGATAAGGTGCTGGCGCAGGAAGAGATCTGGGTACGTAAAGGGATACAAGCGCGCTGCACGCGTAACGAGGGGCGGGTACGGCGGCTCGAAGCACTGCGGCAGGAGCGCGCCGCCCGGCGCGAGCAAGCGGGAAAGGTCAATCTCAGCCTGGAAGAAGGCATTAAATCCGGGCGGATGGTGGCGGAGCTGGAACATGTCAGCAAAAGCTACGGAAACAAAGCGGTTATCAGGGATTTTTCATGCCGGATCATGCGTGGAGACCGTGTCGGACTGCTCGGACCCAACGGCGCCGGAAAATCGACGCTGCTCAAGCTGATCCTGGGCGAGCTACAGCCAGACAACGGTTGTGTCCGGCTGGGCACTAAAGTAGCCGTTGCCTATTTCGATCAGATGCGTGAACAACTCAAAGAGGATGAAACCCTGGTCGACACGATCAGCCAAGGCTCGGATTTTATCGATATCGGTGGTACCAGAAAGCATGTCATCAGCTACCTGGAAGATTTTCTGTTCGCCCCGCAACGAGCACGTTCGCCGGTAAGAACGCTCTCCGGCGGCGAGCGCAACCGGTTGCTGCTTGCCAGGTTGTTCACTCGTCCCGCCAACGTACTGGTTCTCGATGAACCAACCAATGACCTTGATATCGAAACGCTGGAGCTGCTTGAAACATTGCTGCAGAGCTACTCGGGAACGCTGTTCCTGGTAAGCCACGATCGCGAATTTCTTGACAACGTGGTAACCCAGGTAATTGCTTTCGAAGGGGATGGCATATTGCGGGAATATGTTGGCGGTTATGAAGATTGGGTGCGCGCCAGAAGTTTTCAGAAGGTGGCGGCCAGGCAACCGGTTCTCAAACCATCTCAACCGGTGCCCCTTAAAACACACACATCCACACCTTCCGTTAAACTGGGTTATAAGGAAACCCGCGAACTTGAGGAATTGCCTGGAAGAATCGAACTGCTGGAGAGGGAGCAAGCGCAAGTTACCCATCAGTTATATTCGCCGGATATCTACCAGGATTCTCCGGAAAAAGCTGCCGCGTTGCAAAGACGTTTTACCGCGATTGAAGAGGAACTGACGAACTGTCTTACCCGGTGGGAGGAACTCGAAGCGAAAAGCTCTGCCGCAGGACAGAAAAAATAACGGTAAGTTCCCGTTATTCTGGCGTTTTATTCATTGACCAGAAATGGCACATCGTTTAGAGTCGCTCTTTTTGTAAAGAGGGACTGATAATGAAAAGACCTGCAATAATCAGTTTACTTGCATGTGGATTGCTTCTGGCGCTGGCTGGCACGGCCCAGGCAGTGGGCAATCCGGAGGCAGGAAAGCAGAAAAATGCCATGTGCATCGGCTGTCATGGAATAGAAGGATACCGGACATCCTATCCTACCGTATATCACGTGCCGAGACTCGGCGGTCAGCATGCCGAATATCTGGTAAAAGCGCTGCAAGCGTACAAGACGGGCGCACGTAACCACCCCAGCATGAAAGGCATAGCCGCCACGTTGTCTCAACAGGATATGGAAGATCTGGCCGCATACTATGCTGGCGCTGGCAAATAATAACCACTGATTAAGCAAGGAAAGCCTCATGAAACATCTTATTATTGGCGCTGCAAGCGCCGCCTTACTGCTGATCTCGGGTCAGGGAATGGCAGCGGATATAGAAGCTGGAAAGAAAAAAGCGGCTGAGGTATGCGCCGCCTGTCACGGCCCGGACGGTAATAGCCCCGCTCCAGCTTTTCCAAAGCTGAATGGGCAGCATGCAAGTTATCTCGCAAAAACCTTGAATGAATATAAATCCGGGGTTCGGCAGGATCCCATAATGGCAGGCATGGCAGCGGCTTTAAGCAAGGAAGACATCGAGAACGTGTCTGCTTACTTCGCCGGCCAGAAAGGTCTCACGACGAAGTATTGATTGGAACTTCTGAATAAAATCCCGCGGATGCTTCAATGCGCTCCGCGGAGAACTTGTTCAGGGGGCTTGTCCAGAGGCACTCGGGCGGACGGAATAATACGGGTAGGAAAATGGCAGGGAAAGCTTTCTCGCAGCCTCCTTGGGTGACACTCGAATAACGCGCCGAACCGTCCGACAGGACGGCTTCAAATATCAAATTTCCTGTCTATCCAGGCATTCGAAATAAATCATTGCGTCATACGCGGTCTGGTTTCGTTGTGCCTGCCAGATCATTTCTGCCAGGCATTCCATAGTTTGATGCATGGCCGCATGCTCGTTGCCCGTTTTCTTCAACAGGCGCTCGAATCGTGCGCGGATTCCTGCAGGCTGGTCTATCGAAAGCTGTTCCTTGATGGCAATATGCATACCCATGTGCAGAAACGGGTTGGTTGCGCCCATTTCAGGGAAGTAATCCTTATCCTGATAATGTTCCACGTCATCCAGCAGCGCATGGTATTCCGGATGCTGCAAAATCACCTCAAGCGCCATGTCCTCCATCGCGCTGAGCATTTCCCGTTGCTTGTATTTGCGCCAGGTCTCGAAGAAGAATTGACGGGCCTGATCTCTGGAAGGGTTGAATATCAATTTTCTTACGGAGGAGTATCTTCAAAGATTTTTTGGCTCGTATTCACACAGGTCGTTTATCAGGCAGATCGCGCATTTTGGCTTCCTTGCAATACAGATGTAGCGCCCATGCAAAATCAACCAGTGGTGTGCATCATGGCGGAATTCTTTGGGGACGCACTTGAGGAGCTTTGACTCGACTTCCGTCACGTTTTTTCCCCTTGCAATTC
>DATEEZ010000143.1:0-6060 GCA_035280905.1 Nitrosospira sp. | reverse complement strand
AACGATTTCTTTTATCTGCTGCCTGAACTCATCGCTCTTTGTCCAGTTCCAGTACTGGTTCCAGCAGTTCAGGTAATCCGGGCCGACGCAGCCGTCATTGGGGAAGAATTTCACCGCTTTTTCCGGCAGCTTGCTCGAGTGGCAGCCGGCGCAATTCTCCGCAAATACTTCCTTGCCACGTTTCAGGGTGGCCGCATCAGCGGTCAAATGATGCCTGCCTCCCGGTGCTTCCGCCAGATAATCCGGTCTGCTGGCTGCGAGGAAAAACAGCGATGTATCCAGAGTCTGATTTTCCGTTGCCCGCCAATAGCTGGAATTCTTGTTTGCAGTGGCGATCGGGAACGGCGTGAATGGCTTGCCGCCTATCAGCGGATTGATATGCTGAAGCCACTCCTCGCTGAAGAGCCCAATATTAACGAAAACGCGGTTAAAGGCGCCGAGCGCGCCCACGGAATCCGCCCCATCCTTGAGCACCCGCGGGGTGAAGACTATCCCCGATTTTTCGAAGAACTTTCTCAGCGGGCTGTCAGAAGATATCTCCCGATAATCATTAAACTGCTTATTGTTCAACTCGTCGCCCGTCAACTGCTCCTTGCCGAAGCGCAAGGCATTCTTCATCCGCGCGCCCAGGTTGTAAACCCCATTCATACTGCGCGGGTTGTTCATATAGTCCGTTGAAATCAGCGAGGTATCCAGGGCGCCGGGACGATTGGTACTGAGGAACTGATAGGCGAAGCTGTTCTTGTCGGCTTCATAGGCGAATATCCGGTCGAACCAGAAATATTGCGCGCCGGGGTTGGAATTAAGATTGGCCCACTCAGGGTTTTCCGGATCCTTCGGTGGATTGGAAGGGTTGGGGCCCACATGGCAGAATCCGCATGACATCCCGACGCGATAGGGCTTCACCAGGTTGGCATCGTTGTAGTAGGACGGATCGGTATAATATCTTTCCGGGTCCCAGCGTTTTTTTGCTGCTTCATCGAAATCGGGATTGGGGAACAATCGCAACCCTACAATCCCACTCGCATATCCATAGTAGGACCCGATCGGCACTGTCTTGCCGCGAGCGCCGATCTTTACGCCAGGGTATTTCTCTTCATTCTCGAACGGGTCCGCCGCACAATTCGGACCGCGTACGTCGAGATACAGGCCGAAGCGGTCTGCACGTCCTGCTGGATTGCCCTGGACATCCACGTTCTTCCGGAAGCACGGTTCATTGACAAGGCCGAACCAGTACCACCGGTTATCCCGGCTATATCCCGGTTTTTTCATCAGGTGCGGATGGTTTGAAAGTACCTTCAGGAGATCGAAGCTGCCCTGGCTGTTGATATTGAGGTGATCCCAGAACTTGTCATCGCCGCCTGTCCAGACTATCCAGTTATTGCGGCCCCTGACGATGGCTTTTACAGCTTCTTGCGGAGCGCGGGAAATACCGGGTACAAATGGTTCCAGCGTCGCGACAACTTTCTGCGGGTCCTTGCTGATCCCATAGTCCATGTCCTTAAAGTAATCTTCGTCCGCGCCGGGGAAGCTCTCTGCTGATCGATTCACGCATTGTGCCTCGTCCTTCACTGCTCCTGCCTTCGCAAACGGACCTTCAATACATTCGGTTGCAATCCAGGGCGGGCGCTTGTAGGCGCAGCCGATCAACAATGTAGTCAATCCCATTGCGATTAGAGTGGTGGCAACTCTTTTGGACTTCATGCGGCAGCCTCCGGAGAGAAATCGAATATTATTGGTTTTTGGCGGTGCCCGGAAAAAGCATTTCCCGGCGATGGAAACGCAGCCTGTTTTTACAACGACGTCGAGTCGTAGACATAACCCAGATCTTCCGTATCCACCAGGTCATCGTACGACTCCCCCCACGGATCCATGATGCGGTCAGAGCCCCTCAGGTTGGGTTCCGCCGACGGGTTTGCCTGTTGCCAGATATGCCACAAGCGGTCCACTTCGGCGTGATGAAGCCAGAAAATAGGGTCCGTGGGTGATGTCATGGTGTTGTTCATGATGCCGCCTACCCAGGCGTGACCGTGATTGTGGGCGGGAAGGCTCGTTCCGTTCGGTCTCCGGCCCCAGCCCTCGAGTCCGTAGGTGAATTTCGTGTAATCGTTCTCATTGTCCAGACCGGTATCCTGAATGGAGAACTGGTTAACGATAATATCCACATCCGCCGCGTTGGCTTTTTGTGGCGGCGAAGCATTTTTGCGCGATGGTGGCGGCGTGCCTGTGTCCGGATCGTCCGCAGGCAGAAAGCCGTTCAGCCAGGCGGGGAAGGGGTCTTCCCAGCGCCAATAGGGGATAGCGAGTTTTTCAGTTGAGTCTGGTCGGAGAATAGCGTCAACACGCTGCAATTCGCGTTCGAACTCCAGCAGGTAGCGACGGTGCCAGCCCAGAAAACGATAAAGGCCCGTCTCGCCCATCATGCCATGCATGTCATGCGACATATCCATGTGAAACTGAAGCAGTTCCAGGTATTTGCCCTCCTCTACCAGGCGAGCAACCGCATTGCGGAATGCCTCCCGTTTTTCCGGCGAGAGGTCTGCCTGATTCTGCCGGGCGACCGGTGCGCCCGGCGGCTTGGACGCGAAGGCTGCTGCTCCCCCAAGCATTGGTTTTACCAATTTCTTATGGACTTCCTTAAGCAACTCCAGCTTGTCCAAGGGGAAACCTTCAGCCAGAACTTCATCGAAAGTGCGCGGGTGAAGGTGCTCGCCAGTCTCATGCGAATGATTCATTTTTTTTCTCCTGACACAGAGTTTACGGAGTTTAGGAAAACAAGCGGGCAATATGACTCTCGCTCGATACCCAATACGCCTTACACATAAATAACTATAGTACATGGCGGTTGATCCGCTTGATTTTACACAGCCCGACTTTAACCATGTCTGCAAATGGTGTGAAGGCATTGAAAGTTCTGTGCACAAAGGCGTTTCGCTTCAAAATCGCACCTTTTGATAAGGATCAGGAAGAGTGCAAACCTCATGTGTGAAAATTCACATTGACTAATTGGGGATCGGATATATGATGAAATTAGATGAAGCGGGGGTTGCCCGGTTTCTAACGGGCAGGATCTATCGTTGGACCTGGCCTTCAAAGAACGGGGTATGAGACGGGGCTGAGCACCGGAAAAACCTTATTCGAGTTTGAAAGAGCCGCTACAACGAGTCCGCGATGCGACGGAAGCAGTTGGACTGCTCATGCGGCCCAGCCTGTGTTAATAAGAACGTACTACAGGAGATAGGGAGGTAGTAATGGCTTACGATATTCAGCAGGTGATCAATATGTCGCAAGAGGAGCTCGACCAGATGTTTTCATCAGGCGAAGTTGGCGAGATACCGGATGGTGAAGCAAGGGGTACCGCTATTATCGCCCCCGGCACGCCTTACAACTATGCGATTGCTCAGGTCATCAATTTTTTTGCCTGGCAGGGAAAGATTTTTGATGCCAAGACAAGTACGTTGAAGAACGAAATTTCACCTTTTGGCTTCCGGGCCATCATCGCCAAGGTCTACAAGGACGATAGCTGGTTCGACCACAAGCCGTGCATTGTTCTTGATTATTCGGAAACGTCCACAGTGGCTCAACGGGTCCGTGACGAAATCCGCAAGGTGGCGGATAAGCAATATCTGGGCAAGGTTTACTGGGGCAACAAACACCTTATAGACTTCTTCCTGCAGTTCTGAGTGTCCGCTACACTCGGCTTTCAGGCATTCGAGTCGAATGTTTGAGACTTCAAAACAAGTTTGTGGTTATCGGAACTCCGTCATTTCACCGATGGCCAGTCCATTTCACTGACGGCTCAGCTTGTACTCTGCAATCTGCGGCAGGAAAGCCGGTTGAGCAAAAAACAAGAAATCGTATAAATATGTAGTGAGATAAAAGCCATGACACCTCAATCCAGCTTCATGATCGTTGCGGCTGTACGTGACGGGCAGTTGAAAGACCTGCGGGCCTTATTGGCTTCGATGAATAACCTACCCGGTCATGCTGAGCCAAATAACAACCTGATTCCATTTGAAAAGTTTGATCGCGTGCATTTTGCGCGTTTCGTGATCATAGAAGCAAGAACCGCACATGAAATTAGAGAATTCGGTGTAACGCCACGACCGTGGCGACCCACACTCGCCTTTCTTGGCGATATTGACGGGGATATGCAGACTTTTTTTCTGGAACTGATTGAGCGGGCGGAGCCAGGTCTAAAAAAAATCTTTTCTCATTGCGAAGGTTTTTCTGAGGAAAATCAGGATCTGCTGGGCTGGATGAAGGCAAACAATATAAATGCCAACGCCAACTACGTTAACTGGATCGGCCGAACGGTCAGGCAAATCCATGAAGAAGCAGCGCTACATCGAAGTTTGTCCACCTATCTGCAGAAAATTGCTGACGATGTGGGCCGGGAGAATGTCCGTGCTTTACGGCAAAAGCTGTTGTCTTATGTCGAAATGGAAAAATACAAAGGCAGGCTTACGTTAACCCCGCCCGAACCCACGCCGCCCGAATGGAAAATACGCAATCTTCTGCATATGATCGGGGTTCCATTGATCCTGCTTCTTCTATCCCCGCTATTACTGGTTATCGCACTTTTCTTTGCGCTACGTTTGAGAATGCTCGAACGCTCCGACCCTGAGCTCTTCATCCGGCCCAGCCGTGAACATGTAAGGGAACTCACAGTGCAGGAAGATTGGGATGTCACTAATCAGTTTAGTGTGTTCGGTGACGTGAAACCAGGTGTGGTCCGCCTGCTGACTTTCAAATTCATACTCCTGTTGACTGACTATTTTGCCAGGCACATATACAACCGCGGATTTCTCGCTCGAATAAAAACGATCCATTTTGCCCGCTGGGTGTTCATGGACAGTAACCATAGAATGTTTTTCGCCAGTAATTATGATGGCAGCCATGAAAGCTATATGGATGATTTTATCAATAAGGTTGGCTGGGGCCTGAATCTTCTTTTCACTAATGGTGTCGGTTACCCCACCACCCGGTGGATCATCAAGGAAGGCGCCGACCGGGAGCATGCATTCAAATATACGCAAAGGCGGCATCAAATACCCACAGAGGTTTGGTATAAGGCGTACCCGGGATTGACAGCCGTTGATCTCGCGCGAAACAGCCGTATCCGGCAAGGCGTGGAAAGTCGCCAATCCAATGATGCGGAAATCCGTGAATGGCTCAGCCTGATCTGAGGAGTATGGAAATGAAAGAATCAAGCGACTTTGAATTCAATGACCTTCAGGGGCTGCTGCGCTTTGGATATGGGAAGCTGACGGATACCTCTTTCATGTTGCTGAATATCGTAAATGCTGATTTGGCCAAGAAATGGCTGGATACAGCACCCATCAGCAGCGCCGTTACGCAGGATCCTCCGCCAGATACGGCGCTGCAGATTGCCTTTTCCGTGGAGGGCCTGCGCGCCCTCGGACTGGAGGAATCCGTTGTCGAGGGCTTTTCCGATGAGTTCATCGTTGGTATGGCAGGAGATGAAAACCGTTCCCGCCGCCTGGGTGATGTCGGCAGCAATGCGCCGCAGCAGTGGAAATGGGGAGGCAATGCGGCACAGGTGCCGCATGTCCTGTTACTGCTTTACGCCACGAAAGGAGGTATCGACGCCTGGCAAAAAACCATAGAAGGCGAACATTTCTCAGGCGCATTTCAGTTGCTGCAGGAATTACCTACGCTTTATATTGGTGACATCGAGCCTTTCGGATTCCCGGATAGTATCAGCCAGCCAACTGTGGACTGGATACAGCGGCAAAGCACGGATACCCACGAGCGCGATCGTTATTCCAACTTGCTGGCTCCTGGAGAGATCATACTTGGCTATCGCGATGAATATGGGCAATACACTGCGCGACCGCTCGTCGACGCCGGGAAAGACAAGCTTGCCACCGTCCTGCCTGGCGCCGAGGATGAGCCCGGACTGAAGGATTTCGGTCGTAATGGCACATATCTGGTGCTTCGGCAACTCAGCCAGGATGTCCCCGGTTTTTGGCAGTTTCTTGACAAGGTGTCGGATCACATACCGGAAAAACGCGAACAGCTTGCCGCAGCGATGGT